>NZ_CP045245.1:3732300-4043325 GCF_009720485.1 Cellulomonas sp. JZ18
GTCGATCGCGCCCGGGCAGACGGCGTTCACGCGCACCCCGCGCGGGCCCAGCTCCACGGCCACCATCCGCGCGAACGCCACCTGCCCGGCCTTGCTCGTCGCGTACGCCGACGCGCCCGAGTTGCTGAACGTGCGCGTCCCGTTGATGGACGCGACGACGACGACCGCACCGCCCTGCCGCACCAGCAGCGGCACGGCGTAGCGCACCGTGAGGAACGTGCCCGTGAGGTTCGTCGCGATCGTCGACTCCCACTCCTGCGGCTCGAGCTCCTCCAGCGGCGCCCACACGCCGTTGACACCGGCGTTCGCGACCACCACGTCGAGGCGGCCGAGCTCGCGCTCGACGCGCTCGTAGACCTCGCGGACGGCAGCGGCGTCGGCCACGTCCGCGGCCACCGGGAGCACCGTGCCGCCGGCCCCGCGGATCTCCTCCGCCACGTCGTCCGCGCTGTCCTGGCTGTGCCCGAGCGCGACGACGGTCGCACCGTCCTGCGCGAGCCGCAGCGCCGTCGCCCGTCCGATGCCCGACCCCGCGCCCGTGACCAGCGCGACCTTGCCCTGCAGCGTCATCCCGCACCCCTCCCGTGGCCGACGTCGTCGACGCTAGCCAGGCACCCGGTCCCGCGCCCGGTGAGCGGCGGCACGCGGCGCCCGGGCGTGCTAGCACTGCCCCATGGACCTCGCCGACGAGCTCATGACCTCCGAGCGGCGCCTCGCGCACGGTCGCGGCGCCGAGTACGCCGACACCCTCACCGACGACGCCCTCGTGGTCGTCCCCGGCGCCGTGCTCGACCGGGACGCGTGCGTCGCGGCGATGGACGCCTCCGACGGCTGGGACGACGTCGAGCTGGGCGCGCCCCGGCTCGTGGCGTCGGGCGACGTCGCGACCGTCGTCTACCCCTTCCGCGGGCGCCGCGGGGAGTGGACGTACCGCGCGACGCTCGCGTCGACGTACCGGCGCACGGACTCCGGGTGGCGCCTCGTGCTGCACCAGCAGACCCCCGAGCCGACCGGCTGACGGCTCACGCGGACGGCCGCGTCCACACCGCCGACCACCGCCAGTAGACGTGCCGCCGCCAGCGCGCGCCGGGCAGCAGTTCGGCCACGAGGCGGCGCATCTGCGCGTACGTGCACGGCGGCGGCCAGACCGTGGGCGACGGGTGCTCCCAGTACCCGCGGCGCCGGCGCGCGACGTGGTCGAGGACGAGTCCGGCGACCCCGGGCGGGAGGTCGGCGGGGCCCGACGCGCGGGCCAGACCGACCACCGCGAGCCGGCCGCCCGGGCGGACCAGGTCGGCCAGGCGCAGCAGCCCCGTGCGCGCGTCGAGGTGGTGCAGCGTCGCGACCGCCGCGACGAGGTCGAACGACGCGGGGGCGAACGGGTACGTGAGCACGTCCCCCTCCACGTAGGTGACGTCGTCCCCGGCGGCCCGGGCCTGCGCGAGGCTCGGCGCGTGCAGGTCGATGCCCGTGACCTCGGGTACCAGCGCACGCAGCCGGCGGGCGAGCATGCCCTCGCCGCACCCGGCGTCGAGCGCGGTGCGCGCGCCGTCGGGCACGGCCGCGATCACGACCGGGTGGTAGTGGACGTTGTGGTTCCAGCGCGGCGGGTCGTCGCTCGCCCGGGCGTCGGCACCGGTCCCGACGCCGTCGCCCGGACGGCGGGCCTCCCGGTCGGCGCTCACGCCCGCACCGTCGCCGCGACCAGCGCGTCGATCGCCGGCACCTGCCCGGCGACCAGCCGCTCGCGGGCCTCGTCGAGACCGCACCACACCGCCCGGTCCACCTCGGGGAACGTGGTGCGGCGCCCCGAGCGGGGGGGCCACTCGGCCTCCACCGTGCTCACCCCCGGACGGGTGGTGAGGTCGTCGCACGCCGGGTCGTCGGGCGAGCCGACGAGCTCCGCGGGCACCTCGACGGCGAGGACGACGACGACCTTGCCGGACGCGTAGCGGAACGCGCCGAGCTCCACCGCGGGCAGGTCGGGCGCCGGGACGCCGACCTCCTCGTGGAACTCGCGCCGCGCGGCGGCAGCCGCGTCCTCCCCCGGCTCGACGACGCCCTTCGGCACGGTCCACGCGCGCGCGTCCTTGCGGGCCCAGAACGGACCACCCATGTGGGCGATGAGCACGCGCGGCGTGGCACCGCCGTGGTGCAGGAGGATCCCCGCGCTCGTCACGGCCATCCGCGGACCGTACCGCCTCGGTGCGGCGGGACGGGGACGAACCGGGACGGGAGGGGCGGTGAGGGCAGCCGCGCACTCTTGTCATCCGCCCGCGTGAAACTGCTACGGTGCCGCGCATGCCGAGCCCCGGGCACCGTCCTGCCTTCTGGTGGCTGTGGACGTCGTCAGGGCTCTCGAACGCCGCCGACGGCGTCCTCAAGACCGCGCTGCCGCTCGTCGCGCTGCGCTACACCGACTCCCCCGCCGTGGTCGCCGGCATCGCGCTCGCGCTGTCCCTGCCCTGGCTGCTCGTGTCGCTGCCCGCCGGCGCGCTCGCCGACCGGTGGGACCGCCGTCGCACGATGCTCGTCGCCAACGTGGTCCGCGCGTCCGCGCTGGTCGCGCTCGTCGCGCTGCCCGCGGACGGGCCGGCCTCGCTGGGGCTGCTCTACGCGCTCGCCCTCGTGGTCGGGACCGCCGAGGTCTTCCACGACACCAGCGCGCAGTCGATCCTTCCCCAGGTCGTCGGGCGCGAGCACCTCGACCGCGCGAACGGGCGCCTCTACGCGGTCGAGGTGACCGCCAACCAGTTCGTCGGGCCGCCGCTCGGCGGCGTGCTCGTCGCCGCGGGCGTCGCGCTCGCGCTCGTGTCGCCCGCGCTGCTGTGGGTGCTCGCGGTCCTCGCGCTCCTCATGGTGCGCGGGTCGTTCCGGCCCACGCGTGCCGCCGCCCGGACCACGATGCGCGCCGACGTCGCCGAGGGCCTGCGCTTCCTGTGGCGGCGGCCGGTGCTGCGCACGCTCGCCCTCATGGTCGGCGTCTCCAACCTCGCCGAGTTCGCGATGATGTCGGTCTTCGTGCTGTGGGCCGTCGGGCCGGACTCGGTGCTCGGCCTCAGCGAGCCGGGCTACGGGGCGCTCGCGACCGCCGCCGCCGTGGGTGCGGTGCTCGGCTCGCTCGGCGCCGAGCGGGTCGCCGCACGCCTCGGGCGCACGCTGAGCCTCGCCCTGTGCGTCGTGGTCGCCGCGGCGTCGCACGCCGTCCCGGTGCTCACCACGCAGGTGCTCGTCGTCGCCGCCGTGTGGGCCGCCGCCGGCGCGGGCATCGCCGTGTGGAACGTCGTCACGGTCTCGCTGCGCCAGCGCCTCACGCCCGACCACCTGCTGGGTCGGCTCACGTCCGCGTACCGGCTCCTGGCGTGGGGGACGATGCCGGTCGGCGCCCTGCTCGGCGGGCTCGTCGGCGAGCACGTCGGCCTCGCGCAGGTGTTCGTCGTCGCGACCGTGCTCGACCTGCTCCTGCTGCTGTGCCTGCCGGTGCTGCGCGAGCGGCACCTGCGCGAGGCGGAGGCGGAGGTGGTCGGACGGGACGCGGACGACGCGCTCGCGGTCAGCCGGTCCGACGCCGGGTGAGCGTCCAGCGCGTGCCGTCGCCCTCGGCGGTGCACGCGACGTCGACGAGCGCCGCCACGATGGCCAGGCCGCGACCGGACTCGGCCTGCGCGTCCGGCATCGCCGGGGCGAGGTCGAGCATCGGCGGGGGCCTGCCTGCTCGGCCACCGCGACGACGACGTCCGGCCGCACCGTGACGTGCACGCCCGCGCCGTGCCACGTCCCGTCGGGGCCGTGCCGCACGACGTTGCCGGCGACCTCGACGAGCGCGGTCTCGACCGCGACCCGGTCGGTCTCGCCGACGTCGCCCGCCGCCCGCCACAGCTCCTCCAGGGCGTGGTGGACCCGGTCGAGCACACCGGCGGCGTCCTCGCCCTCCAGCGGGAGGTCGAGGTGGGCGTCAGGCGGCACCGGCGGCGTCCTCGACCGTGTCGTACGGCGTGAGCACGCGGTCCATGGTGGTCAGGCGCAGCACGGTGAGCACCTGGCCGTTGACGCGGGCGATGCGCAGGTCGCCGCCCGCCGCCCGGGCACGACGCAGACCGCCCACCAGGGCGCCGAGGCCCGAGGAGTCCATGAACGCGGTCTCCTCCAGGTCGACGACGACGACGGCGCTGCCGGCGTCGACCACGCGGTCGACCTCCGCCTTGAGCTCACCGGCGGTCACCATCGTCAGCCTGCCCTGCGGCCGCAGCACGGCGACCCCGCCGGCCCGCACGTCCTTCGCGATCTCCATCAGACCTCCTCCTCGGCGCCCTGGTACCCGCGGTACCGCAGCGCCTGCACGATCACGCTGAGCACGACCAGGTCGTAGGCGACCCAGGCGAGGTTCACGAACGTCCCGACCCACGGTGCGTACCCCAGGGACCACCGCACGACGCCGACGACCGCCGCGACCACGAGCACCGCCATCGCCGTCAGCTGCGGCAGGACGATCCGCCACGCCCCGGTCGACGACTGCCGCACCTTCGGGGTCACGGCGAAGCCGAGCGGGCGCCCCCACCACACGTTGGCCGCCGCGGTCCACGTCGCCTTGATCCACACGGGGAACAGCGCGAGCGCGTACTGCTGCCCCCGCCACGTGCGCAGCCCGCGGGCCGCCACGAGGAACAGCAGCTGGCTCGCGACCTGGAACGGCACGAACCGTGCGAAGAAGTCGACGCTCCACGCGGTGACCGGCAGGACCCCGAAGCACAGGAAGATCACGGGCGCCGCGAGGTAGACCACCGCCGTGAACCCGGACAGGTAGCTCCACATCGTCGCGCCGTACATGAGGCGCTGCCCCAGCCGCAGGCCCTTCACGGTGAGCGGGTTCTCCTGCAGGAAGACCTGCAGCGTGCCCTGCGCCCAGCGCAGCCGCTGCGTGATCATCGTGCCCAGGTCCTCGGGGCGAGGCCGTGGGCGAGGCTCTCGTGGTGGTAGACGGTCTTCCACCCGAGCGCGTGCAGGCGCATGGCGGTCGCCATGTCCTCGGTCACCGAGAGGGTGGCGACGGGCATGACGGGCATCGCCTCGTCGCCGCGGTCCACGTCGACCGCGCGCACGAGCGTGCGCACCGACGCGAGCGCGCCGAGCGGGGACCACTCGCGCGCGTCGAGCGCGGCCAGGGCCTCGGCCCGGACCGGGTCGGGCCGCGCGTCGCCGGCGGCCCCCTCCCCGACGTCCTCCCCGGGAGCCTGCGCGGTGCCCGGCCCGGCACCGACGTCGGCGGGGGCCGCCGCCAGGGCCGGCGCCAGCTCGCCCAGCGCCTCGAGGTCCGCGCGGATCGCCGCCATGTCGGCCGCGACGACGGACGACGACACCTCGTCCACGCGCCGCTGGAACGCGTACGTGACGTCGGCGAGCGGCTCGTCCGCGTCGAGCCGGCGCAGCGCGTGCGTCGCGGCCCGGGCGATCTCGTCGAGCGCCGCCGCGACCCGCGGGTCCTCCGCCTGCCGGCGCGCCCGTTGCAGCACGCGGCGGCTCGTGTGCAGCGCCGCGCGCACGGCGCGCTCGGTCTCCCGCACGTACCCGACGAGGCCGAGCTGCATGAGCGCGTCCCGGCGCAGGATGGCGTTCGACCCGCAGAAGAACGCCGCGTTCCACCCGTCCTTGCCCTGCTGGATGGGCCCGTAGAAGAGCGGGGCCTGGCTGCCGAGCGGGTCCGCCTCGGGGACGTTCGTGAAGAACTGCGGCGTCTGGACGAGCGCGACCGCGGGGTCCTCGAAGTAGGCGACCGTGCGGTCGAGGATCTGCGGGGAGGGGATCTGGTCGGCGTCGAGGACGAGGATCAGCTCGCCGTCCGTCAGGCCCAGCGCGTTGTTGAGGTTGCCGGCCTTGGCGTGCTTCGGCCGGTCCGCCCAGTCGGCCCCGCGGACGATGTAGCCGACGCCCAGCCGCTCGGCCTCGGCCCGCATCTCGGGCCGCGCGCCGTCGTCGAGCACCCACGTGCGGTGCGGGTAGCGGATGTCCCGCGCGGCCTGCGCGGTCCGGGCGACGAGCTCGACGGGCTCGTCGTACGTCGTGATGAAGACGTCGACCGTGACGCCCTCCGGGGCGGGGCCGGGGTCCTCACGCGGCTTCGCCCTCCACATCGTGATGCCGAAGAGCGTGACGTCGACCAGCGAGTACGTCTCGGCGACCACGAGCGGCACCGCGATCCACCACGCCGACCAGTTCACCGACTCCAGCCAGCGCCACACGATGTAGTTCACGCCCAGCACGAGGGTGAGCGTGACGACGACGCGGAGCGCGACCAGGCGCCTCACGTGGCGGCCCCGCGCCGCACGGCCACGACCGTGACGTCGTCCGGCCGGGTACCGCTGCCGGCGGCGAGCGCGAGCACCCGGTCGACCGCCTCCTGCGCCCGGTCGAAGCGCTCCTCCGGCGGGGTGTCGAGCAGGTCGAGCCGGTGCACCGCGGCGAGCCGCTCCTCCTCGGTGGCGCGCGCGCCGTCGGTGCTCCCCATGCGACGACGCTAACCCCGCCGCCCACGCCGCCACCCGCCAGGAGTCGCGCTTGCCCGGAATGTCGCGACGCATCACCCCAGGTCAGCAGGTGGGCACGCGTCCGTCAGGCCGGCCCGCCCAGCGCCGCGTCGACCGCGCCGAGGAAGTCGTCGAGGTCGTCCGGGGTGCGCGACGTGACGAGCGTGAAGCCGCCGGCGTCGTCGCTCACCACGGACTTGTCGACCCACTCGCCGCCGGCGTTGCGCACGTCGGTGGCGAGCGACGGGTACGACGTGAGCGTCTTGCCCTGCAGCAGGCCCGCCTCGACGAGCGACCAGGGGCCGTGGCAGATCGCCGCGACGGGCCGGCCGGACCTGGCGAACTCCGTGACGATCGCGATCGCGTCGTCCTGCAGGCGCAGGTTGTCGGCGTTGATCGTGCCGCCGGGCACGAGCAGGAGGTCGTACCCCTGGCCGTCGACGGCGGAGATCGTCGTGTCCGGGTCGACGGTGCGGCCCGGGTCCTTGTCGCCGACGAGCGTCTGGATCGGGGACTCCTCGACGGCGGCGACGTCGACCTGGGCGCCTGCTTCGCGCAGGTGCTCGACGGGGACGACGAGCTCGTCCTGCTCCACGCCGTAGTTCGTGACGACGGCGAGCACGCGGCGGCCGGTGAGGTCGGTGGCGGGCATGGCTTCGCTCCTTCGGGTCGGGTGCGATGTCCCTGCCACGCTAGGTCGGGCCCGGTCGCGCCGCAGGACGAGGACGCCCTGTCGAAATCCGGGACCCTCGCGCGTCCTGTCCCGTGACGGGCACAGTGGGTGCCCCGGACGAGAGGAGACCGGCCATGGCCGAGGCACAGACGTACCTGGTGATGCTGTGGGGCGACGAGGCGCCGTGGGCGGACGCGACGCCGGAGCAGATGGCGGCGGCGTACGCCGACCACGACCGCTTCTCGAAGGCGTGCGCCGAGGCGGGGCACGAGATCGTCGGCGGCGAGGAGCTGCAGGGCGCGCGCAGCGCGACGCTCGTGCGTCCCGCCGCGGACGGGTACGAGGTCGTCGACGGGCCGTACACGGAGACCGTGGAGCAGCTGGGCGGGTACTACCTGATCCGCACCGCGGACCTCGCGGGCCTGCAGTCGCTGGTGCCGATGATCATGGACGGCGGCACGGTCGAGATCCGTCCGATCGTCGACCACTCCGGGGCGACCTCGTGAGGGTCCTCGTCCTGCTCTACCAGGACGAGCGGGTCTGGGCCGAGGCCGACGAGGCGGAGCGCGCGCGGTACTACGCGCAGCACGCGGCGTTCGACGTCGCGCTGCGCGAGGCGGGCGTCACCGTCGTCGCGGCCGAGGCGCTCGCGGGCGTCCGGTCCGCGGTGACGTTCCGGCGCCGCGGCGAGGACGAGACGCTCGTGGACGGGCCGTTCGCGGAGACGGCCGAGCAGCTGGGCGGGTTCTACCTGCTGGACGCCCCGGACCTCGCCGCCGTCACCGGCACGCTCGGGACCCTGCCGGAGTACACCCTCGAGGTCCGGCCGGTCGCCGAGGTATGACGACGGACGTCGACGCGGCCCTGGCGGACGCCTGGCGCACCCACTGGTCGCGCGTCGTGGCCCTGCTCGTCGCGCAGTTCGCGAGCCCCGACCTGGCCGAGGACGGCGCTGCGGACGCGTTCGAGGCGGCCGCCCGCACCTGGCCCGTCGACGGCGTCCCGTCGAGCCCCGGCGCCTGGCTGCTCACCGCGGCCCGGCGCCGGGTGCTCGACCGGCTGCGGGCCCGCGCCGTGCACCTGCGCAAGGAGCCGCTGATGGTCGTCGACGCGCAGATGCGTGCGCTCGCGGCCGCGGCGGTCGACCCGGGCGCGCACGTCGCGGACGAGCAGCTGCGGCTCGTGCTGGCGTGCTGCCACCCCGCGCTCGCGCCCGCGGACCGCGTGGCGCTGACGCTGCGGTTCGTCGTCGGCCTGACCACGGCCGACATCGCGCGCCTGCAGCTCGTGCAGCACACCGCCATGTCGGCGCGGCTCACGCGGGCGAAGAAGCGGCTCGCGACGTCGGGCATCGCGTTCGCCGTCCCGCCGCCGGACCGGCTCGACGAGCGCCTCGACGCGGTCGCCACCGTCCTCTACCTCGTGTTCACCGCGGGCTACCAGCCGGCGGACGTGCCGGGCGGCCTGCGCATCGACCTCGCGGACGAGGCGGTCCGGCTGACGCGTGAGCTCGACCGGCTCGTCGGCGGGCGGCCCGGCCTGCGGGCGCTGCTCGCGCTCATGCTGCTGCAGCACTCCCGCCGGGACGCGCGCGTGGACGCGGACGGGCGGATCGTCCTGCTGCCCGACCAGGACCGCACGCGCTGGCACGCGGACGAGATCACGGAGGGGCTCGCGCTCGTCCGTGCGCTGCCCCCGCTCGCGGGGCTCGCGGAGGACCACCGGCTGCAGGCCCTCGTCGCGGCCGAGCACGCCGCGGCCCGTACCCCGCGAGAGACCCGCTGGGACGTCGTCGCGGGCCTGTACGCCGCGCTCGAGCAGCGCACCGGCTCGCCGGTGGTGCGGCTGGCCCGCGCGGTCGCGGTGGCGGAGGCGGCCGGGCCCGCTGCGGGTCTGGCGCTGCTCGACGGGCTGGACGACGTCCTGGCGCACCACCACCGCCTGCCGGCCGTGCGCGGCGAGCTGCTGCTGCGTGCGGGACGCGCACCCGAGGCCGTCGCGGCGTTCGAACGGGCGCTCGCGCTCGTGCCCGCACCCGCCGAGCGGGTGCACCTGACGGAGCGGCTCGCGGCCGCCCGGGAGGCCGTGGGCCGCGACGACGCGTGACGGGACGCCACCAGGGCACGCGCCGGCCACCGGCTCACGCCGCGACGACCGCCCGCTCCCACGCCTCGCCGGACGTGCGGCGGAAGCCGACCCGCTCGAGGTAGGGCGCCGACCCCGGGGGCGCCGTCGGCACGACGAGCCGGCGCAGCCCGTGCGCGGCGAACACGTCGCTGTCCCGGTACACGAACTCCCCGGGCGTGAAGTCGCGGAAGCGCGGCGTCACCCAGTCGAGCAGGACGAGGCCCGTGCCGTCACCCGCGTCGCGGACCAGCACCACGCCCACCGTCTCGTCGCCGCGCACCACGAGGAACGCGAGCTCGTCCCCCTCGCCGGCGGCCACGTCCCGCGCGGGGGCGGTCCGGTGCCGGGCGACGTCGTCGGCGTGCACCGCCAGCACGTGCCGCAGGTACGCGTCGTCGGGCGCGACCTCGACCACCGCGTACACGCGCGCGTCGTCCCGCTCCCGGCGCAGCCGCCACAGCCAGTAGACGTTGATGAGCGAGATCGCGCCGTTCATCGCCGCGAACGCCCAGATGCCGAACACGGCGTTGTACGCGGTCGCGAGCAGCGAGCCCACCAGGTTCATGACCCGGAACCGCCACACGCGCGCCTGCATGAGGGACACCACGACCAGCACGGAGCCGGCCCACCCGACGACCTCGAGCCACACCACCGCGGGAGCGTATGCCACCCGCTCGCCGTTCCCGGCCTCCCGTGGGCCCGGGGCACCGGGAAGGGCGGGTGGCCGGGGCGGGTGAGGTTCGGCTCCCGCCCGGTAAAGGCGTCGACGGCGCGGCGGCGCCGCGAGGACAGTGGCACCCATGGAGAGCACGACCGCCACCTGGACGCTGCACGAGCTGCCGCTCGTCGTCACGCCGGAGGACCCCGACGCCTGGCTGGTCGTCGGCATGGTGCGGGCCCGCAACGCGGTGATCCGCGCCGACTGGGACCACGACGACTTCGCCTCCACGGAGCAGGAGACGTTCTCCGACCTGCGGCACCAGCGGTACACGCGCCGCCGCCGCGTCGTCGCGCTCGTCGACGGTGCCGACGGCGACCCCGACCGCGTCGTCGGGTACGCGCGGCTCGACCTGCCCCTGCAGGAGAACACGCACACCGGGTACGCCGACGTCGGCGTCCTGCCCTCGCACCGCGGCCGCGGCATCGGCACGGCGCTGCACGCCGCGGCGCTGGACCTCGCACGCGGCGACGGACGCGCCAAGCTCATGGTCGAGACGGACCACGCCGTCGAGCCTGCCGAGGGTCCCGGCGCCCTGTCGGCGCCCACCGGCTCGGGGCGGGTCCCGGCCGACGCGCCGTCCGTGCGGTTCGCGCAGCGGCACGGGTGGCGGCTCGAGCAGGTCGTGCGCCACTCGCGCCTGCACCTGCCGGTCGCGCCCGACCTGCTGGACCGCTACCGGCGGGAGTCGCACGAGCGCGCCGGTGACGACTACCGCGTCGTGCAGTGGGAGGACGCCTGCCCGGACGCCTGGGTCGACCAGTTCGCCCTGCTCAACACCCGCATGAGCACCGACGTCCCGCTCGGGGGCCTCGACCTCGAGGAGGACGTGTGGGACGCGGCCCGCGTCCGCACGACCGAGGAGCAGGTCCTCGGGCGCGGTGAGCACCTGCTCACGTCGGCCGTCGAGCACGTGCCCACGGGCACGCTGGTCGCGTTCTCGTCGTTCCAGGTGCCCGGGCACAGCGACGAGTTCGTGTGGCAGGGCGACACGCTGGTGCTGAAGGAGCACCGCGGACGGCGCCTCGGGATGCTCGTCAAGGTCGCGCAGCTCGACCTGCTCGCCCGCGTGCGGCCGACGGTGCGCCGCATCAGCACGTGGAACGCCGAGGAGAACAGCTGGATGCTCGCCATCAACGTGGCGCTCGGGTTCCGGCCCGAGGGCTGCGTCGGGGAGTGGCAGGTCGAGCTCTGACGGCGGTTCAGGCGAGCACGGTGACCGTCGAGCCCGGGCTCATCCGGTCCGCGACCCGCCAGCCGACCTCGGCGGCGGCCGCGGCGTCCGCCGCGTCGACGTGCAGCGTGAACTGCACGCTGCCGTCGTCCTGACGGACCGCCTCCTCGACCTGCACGGCGTCCTCGCCCGCGACGGCGTCGTCGATCGACGCGACGTCGCCGGCCTCGGCGGTGGGCAGGGCGGTGCCGGACACGCGGAACGTGGGCATGGGTCCCTCCTGGGGCTCGGGGCTCGTCTGACCCGCCCAGCGTCACCCGGGACCGGCCCCGCCGCGCGGCGAGCGCGACGGTGGGTCAGCGGTCGTCGTCCTCGGGGGCGCGCAGGCTCTCGGCGAGGGTGCGCAGCTCGCCGGTGAGCCGGTCGAGCTCCTCGGCGTACCCGTCCGGCGCCCCCTCCGCGGTCGCCTCCAGCTCGTCGACCGCCGCCTCGAGACGTTCCGCCGCGGCCGTCCGTCCCTCCTCCGTGCCCCGGTCACGCAGCGAGACGGCCTCGTCCACGGCACCGCGGGCCTCGTCCAGCGCGGCACCGGCCTGCTCGCGCACGCCCTCGTCGGCGTCCTGGAGCCGGCCCTCGAGACCGTCGAGGCGCTCCTCGAAGGCGTCGGCGCGCACCTGGTCCTCGCTCGGCTCCGTGGACACGGTCGACGGGACGGCGTCCGGCTCTCCCCCGGCGCAGCCGGTGAGCAGCAGCCCTCCCGCCAGCACGACCACCACACCCGCTCGACGCACGGCTCCTCCTCCGGCTCGCCCCCGTCCAGTCTGTGCGGGGCGGACGGCACCGCCCGCCCGCCCGCCGATCACGCCCGGGGGTGGAGGACCGGTCGTCCTGTCGGCGGGGCCCGCTACGGTGCGGCGTGCAGGCACCCCCCGCTCGCTCCGCCGGAAGGACACCATGACGACGACCGTGCCCCTGACGGGGAGCCGCCAGGTGCGGCTCGTGACGGACCTCGACGCCTCGCGGGCCTGGTACCGCGACGTGCTCGGCTGCGAGGTCGACGCGTGGGGGCACGCGCTGCGCGACGCCTTCCAGCTCGTGCTCCAGCAGGCGGCCGACCCCGCGCACGTGCGCCCGAACGCGGTCGCCGCACCGCGCGACACCTACCCCACGGACTGGCGTGGTCCGCAGGAGGGCTGGGACTCCTACGTCTTCGTCGAGTTCGACGACTTCGGGGCGCTCGTCGCCGAGCTGCGCGAGCGGGGTGCCGACCTGGGCGCGGGGCCCGTCGAGGCCACGCACAGCGACGGCACGACCTTCCGCAACGTCACCGTGCGGGACCCCGACGGGTACGCGATCGTGTTCGGCTGCGGCGCGCGCCGCGGCTGACCGGTCAGGACGCCGTCGCCGCGACGGCACCCCACCAGCCGGCCCAGCGCCGCCGCGCCTCGGCGAGCGTCGCCTCGTCGAGGCCGTACGTCGACAGGACCGCCGAGATGCGGCCGTGCGGCGGGTGGTGCCCCGCCGGCTCGAGCATGAGCACCAGCAGCGACTCGGCGATGCCGTGCAGGTGGATGCCCACCTGGTGCGCGGTGCGGTGCACGAGCGTCCCGCCGACGCGTGACCCGTCGGGCCGCGTCACGTCGACGTGCGCACCGACGGGCAGTCCCCGGACCCCGTGCAGACCCGCCCGGTACAGCAGCGGGTCGCGCCGGTCCCCCGCGTCGAGCCCCAGCACCGCGAGCGTCACGCGGTCCTCCCCCGGGTGGTGCTCGAGCGCGAACCGCAGCTGCTGCACGAACGCGATCCAGCCCTCGTCGATCTCGTCGTAGACACCGTCGAAGGGGCGAGTCCGTCGTGGCTGCGGCGGGTGATCGTCACGTGCGTGCGCCGCGGCTCGTCGTCCCGCGCGGTGACCGTGAGGACGTCGTGGTGGGGCCACGTCAGGGCGCGCGTGGTGCGCCCGTCCGCGTGCGCGTGGTGCTCGCGCGGGCCGTCGACGAAGATCTGGCGGATCTCGGCGTCGAGGTCCGGGTGGTCCCAGCCGAACCAGCGCCGGACGAGGCGCGGGTCGCGCAGGTGCGCCCACACGTCCGCCACGGGGGCGGCGACGTCCACCGACACGATCTCCCGGGTTTCCAGCGTCATCGCTGCTCACTTCCGTCGCGGGCCACGGACCGGTGTGCTGCTGACGACGTTACCCACGCCCGGGCGGCACGGCGAGGGCGGCAGGAGGGGCGCGGGGAAGGGCCCGCGTGCGGGACCTCGGGCGCGTCGGGGCGGCGAGGGAAGGTGTCGCGCACGGGCGTACGCACCGTGTGCGCACACGCGCAGAGGACCACCTCCTCGGCCGCGCGGCACGCCCTCCGCCGGGACCCTCCTCCGCCGCGACACCTCCTCGGCCGCGCGGCACGCGCGCCTCAGCCCTCTGCGGCCGGCTCCGGGGCGACCCACGCGCCGGGCAACGGCGCGACGGCGGCGGCGTCGACGCGCAGCGGGACGTCGTCGCCCGGCGTGCAGGACCACCCGGCGGGCGCCAGCGCGGTGACGCGTCCCACCCCCGGCACGTCCGCGACGACCTCGGTCCGCCCGCGCCGCGAGCGCAGGAGGAGGCACGGGGCCGTCAGCGGTGCCCCAGCCGGGTCCTCCGCGACGACGAACGCGCCGGCGGCGAGGGCGAGCGTCGTGCCGGCGCTCGGGCGTGCGGCCCCCGACCCGGTGGACGCGGCGGTGGCCGTCCCCGTGGCGGGCGCCGTCGCCGTCGCCGTCGCCGTCGCCGTGGCCGTCGCCGTGGCCCTCGCAGCGGCCGTCGCCGTGACGAGGGCCCGCACCGCCGCGGGTGCGGCGTCGACGTCGGCGGGCACGTCGACGAACGCCTCGTACCCGAGGAACTCCGCGACCCGCCGCGACGCCGGCCGCGACCACAGCGCCGCGGGCGCGGCGACCTGCAGCAGGCGTCCGGCGTCCATGACGGCGACGCGGTCGGCGACCGCGAACGCCTCGTCGTGGTCGTGCGTGACGAACAGCGCGGTGGTGCCGGTGGTGACGAGGACGTCGCGCAGGTCGAGCGCGAGCCGCTCGCGCAGGGACCGGTCGAGCGCGGACAGCGGCTCGTCGAGCAGCAGCAGGCGCGGGCGCGGGGCGAGGGCCCGGGCGAGGGCGACCCGCTGACGCTCACCGCCCGAGAGCGTCGCGACGTCGCGGCGCTGCGTGCCGGGCAGCCCGACGAGGTCGAGCAGCTCGGCGACGCGCGCCGAGCGCTCCGCCCGGGGCCGGCTCGCGAGGCCGTACGCGACGTTGCCCGCGACGTCGAGGTGCCCGAACAGCTGCCCGTCCTGGAACAGCAGGCCGAACCCGCGCCGGTGCACGGGCACGCCGCTGACGCCGACGCCGTCCCAGGCGACGTCGCCACCGGCGAGCGGCTCGAGGCCGGCGACGGCCCGCAGCAGGGACGACTTGCCGCACCCGGAGGGGCCCAGCAGCGCGACGACCTCGCCCACGGGCACGTCGAGCGACACCCCGTCGACGGCCGCCCGCGCCGCACCGGGGTACCGCACCACCACGTCCCGCACACCCAGCCCGTCGCTCACCAGCTGCTCCCCGCACCGGGCGAGCGCAGCCGCTCGCACACCGCCACGATCCCCGCGGTCAGCGCCGCGAGCAGCACGGACGCCGCCAGCGCCGTGCCGTAGTTCTCCACCCCGGGCCGCCCGAGCAGCCGGAAGATCACGACCGGCAGCGTCGGGTTCTCCGGCCGGGCCAGGAACGACGTCGCCCCGAACTCCCCGAGCGAGGCCGCGAACGCGAACCCCAGCGCGAGGCCGAGGGAGCGCAGCGCGACGGCCAGGTCGACGGTCCGCAGCACGCGGGCCGGGGACGCGCCGAGCGTCGCCGCCGCCTCCCGCAGGCGCGGGTCGACCGCGCGCAGCACGGGCAGCACCGTGCGCACCACGAGCGGCACCGCGACGACCGCCTGCGCGACCGGCACCAGCACGCCCGACGTCCGCAGGTCGAGCGGCAGCCCGAACGGCCGGTCCATCGAGACCAGGAACCCGAACCCCACGGTCACCGCCGACACCCCGAGCGGCAGCATGAACAGCGCGTCGAGGCCCGCGACGGCCCGCCGCCCGGCGGCCGCGCGCGGGCGGCGCGACACCACGAGCGCGACCAGCCCGCCGACGACGAGCGCGAGCACGGTGGCGTCGAGCGCGACCCGCAGCGACGTCACCGCCGCCTCCCACGGCGTCACGCGCAGCACGTCGGCCGGCTCGGCCAGCCGGGCGTAGTTGCCCAGCCCCCACCCGTCCGGCGTGCGCAGCGAGCGGACCACGAGGTTCACGAGCGGCAGCGCGATCAGGCCGGCGACGGTGACGGCGGTGACGACGACGGCGACCAGGTCGAACGGGTCGCGCAGGCGCACGGGGTGCGCGGCGTCGACGGGCTCGGTCAGGTGCAGCGCCCGCTCGGTGCGGGCGCGGGCGCGACCGGCGAGCGCGAGCGCGGCGACCACGACGACGAGCTGCACGACCGACAGCACCGCGGCGGCGCGCAGGTCGAGGAACTGCGTCGTCTGCACCCAGATCTCGGTCTCGACGGTCCCGAACTGCCGGCCGCCGAGCACGAGGACCGTGCCGAACGCCGTCGCGCAGAAGAGGAAGGTGAGGGACGCGGCCGACGCGATCGCCGGGGCCAGGGCCGGCAGCGTCACCGTGCGGAACGCGCGCCACGGCGAGGCGCCCAGCGAGCGCGCGGCCTGCTCGGCGCGCGGGTCCAGCCGCTCCCACAGGCCGCCGACCGTGCGGACGACGACGGCGGTGTTGAAGAAGACGAGCGCCAGCACGATCGCCGTCATCGTGCCGTCGAGGCCGAGCCCGCCCAGCAGGCCGTTCTCGACCAGCAGCGAGCGGAACGCGACGCCGACCACGACGGTCGGCAGCACGAACGGCACGGTGACGAACGCCCGCACCGCACCGCGCCCGGGGAACGTGCACCGGTGCAGCAGGTACGCGGCGGGGACCCCGAGCAGCACCGACCCGAGCGTGCCGAGCGTCGCCTGCGTGAGCGTCTGCCCGACGATCCGCCACGTGCGCGGCCGCCCCAGCACGTCCGCGAACCCGCCCAGGTCGAGCCCGCCGTCGGTGACGAACCCGCGGCCGACGATCGCCGCGACCGGCCAGGCGAAGAACACCCCGAGGAACACCAGCGGCACGACGACCGCGCCGCCCCAGAACAGGACGCGCCCGGGCGGCACGCCGCCGCCGCGCGGCCCGGAAGCCGGTGCGGCGGGGCGTGCCCGCTCGAGCGTCGTCGTCATGTCGTCCCCGGGTCGGTCAGCCGACGACCGTGTCGGACCAGGTCGTCAGCCACTCCTCGCGGTGCGCGTCGACGTCCGCCGGGGCGACCTCGAACGGCTGCTCCGCGAGCGGCGCCCAGCGGGCCCACTCCTCCGGCAGCTCGACGGCGGTGCTGACCGGGTAGACGTACATCGACCCGGGCAGGTCGGCCTGGACGGCGTCGGAGAGCAGGAAGTCGATCAGCTGCGCCCCACCCTCGGGGTTGTCGGCGCCCGCGAGCACGCCCGCGTACTCGACCTGGCGGAAGCACGTGTCCAGCAGCGCGCGGGTCGTCGGCTCGGTGCCGCCCTCGGGGACGGTGGCCGGCGGGGAGGACGCGTACGACAGCACGATCGGCCGCGGCCCGTCGCCGCCGCCCGCGGTGAAGTCCGTGTAGTACGCCTCGCTCCAGCCGTCGGCGACCTTCAGGCCGTTGTCGCGCAGGCCCGCCCAGTAGTCGACCCAGCCGTCCTCGCCGAACGCGCCGATCGTGGCGAGGACGAACGCCAGTCCCGGCGACGAGGTGACGGGGTCGGGCACGACGAGCAGGTCGCGGTAGGCCGGGTCGAGCAGGCTCTCGAGCGTCGTCGGCTCGGGCACGCCGTGCTCGGCGAACCAGGCGGTGTCGACGTTGACGCAGACGTCGGAGTAGTCGATCGCGGTCAGCGCGCCCTCGTCGTCGCCCTCGACCGCGTACTGCGCCGCGTCCTGCGCCGCCGGGGCCGTGACGTCGGCCGGGACGACGACGCCCTCGTCGAGCGCACGCGTCGCGAACGCGTTGTCGAGGCCGTAGACGACGTCGCCGAGGGGCGCGTCCTTGGTCAGCACGAGCTGGTTCGCCAGGGCGCCGGCGTCCGCCTGCTGCACGACCTCGACGGTCAGCCCGGACTCCTCCTCGAACTGCTCGAGCAGCCCCTCGGACAGCGCGAAGGACTCGTGCGTCACGAGCGTGACGGTGCCGGCGTCGGCGGTGCCGGTCGCGTCGTCGCTCGCGCCGCCGCCGGAGCCGACGGCCGAGCAGGCGGTCAGGGCGAGCGCGGCGGCGCCGGTCAGGCTCGTGAGCGCGAGCGCGCGCCGGGTCGTGCGGGGGGTCATCGTGTCCTCCGTCGTCGTGCGGAGGGGTCCCCGCCGACGACGCACCCGCGGGCACGACGACCGGCGGGGAAAGAGCTGCCCGACTCCCTACGCCGGTATCACCCGGATCAGGTTCGAGGGTCTGCGGTGGTCCGCACTCTCAGCGCCCGGGCGCCCGTGCGGCGCTCGACGCTCCCCTGTCGTTCACGGCCGATCCTAGTCCTGTCGCGCGGGTGGTCCGGACGCCCGTCCGGGGCCGTCGGCGCCCGCACCGGACTGCGGAGCACGGCGTGCGCCGATAGCGTCGTCCCTGGTAGCGGACATGACGCACGACCTGGGAGGACGCGTGGCGGACAACGACAAGTCGATGGTGGCGAAGATCGTCGGGATGGGCGTGACGCTCGGCGCCGTGTGGGTCGCGAACAAGGTCGTCGACACCGCGTGGGAGAAGACGAAGGGGCACAAGCCGCCGGCCGCGGACTCGACGGACGAGGACATCAAGTTCTCGGAGGTGGCGCTGGCCGCGGTGATCACGGGCGCCGTGGTGGCCCTCTCGCGCGTGCTCGCCACGCGCGGCGCGGCCAAGCTCATCGCCCGCTGACGCGCGGCCCGCGGCGCCTCAGTGGCCGGCGCCCAGGGTGCCGGCGAGGCGGTCCAGGCGGGCCCTGCTGTCCGCGTTGACGCCGACGAACTCCACCTGGGTGCCGCGGGCGGCGTAGCGGGTGCGGATCGCGTCGAGCGCCGCGACCGTGGACGCGTCCCACACGTGCGCACGGGACAGGTCGATGACGACGCGCGCCGGGTCGCCCGCGTAGTCGAAGCGGTGCACGAGGTCGTTCGACGACGCGAAGAACAGCGCGCCCTCGACGGCGTAGACGCGCGTCCCGTCGTCGTCGGACGCGTCGAGCCGCGTCACGCTCGTCAGGTGCGCGACGCGCCGCGCGAACAGGACCGTCGCCACCAGCACGCCGACGCCCACGCCGTAGGCGAGGTTGTGGGTCGCCACGGTGACCGCGACGGTCGAGACCATCACGGCCGTCTCGGACAGCGGCATGCGGCGCAGCGTGCGCAGCGAGTGCCAGTCGAACGTGCCGACCGCGACCATGACCATCACGGCCACGAGAGCCGCCATCGGCATGATCGCGACGACGTCGCCGAGCCCGACGCACAGCGCCAGCAGGAACACGCCGGCGAGGAACGTGGAGATCCGCGTGCGGGCGCCGGAGACCTTCACGTTGATCATCGTCTGGCCGATCATCGCGCAGCCGCCCATGCCGCCGAAGAAGCCGGTGACGACGTTCGCGACGCCCTGCCCCCACGACTCGCGCGTCTTGTCGGAGTGGGTGTCCGTGACCTCGTCGACGAGCTTGGCGGTCATGAGCGACTCGAGCAGGCCCACGACGGCCATGGCGAGCGCGTACGGGAGCACGATCTGCAGCGTCTCGAGGGTGAACGGCACGTCCGGGACGAGCAGCGTGGGCAGGCTCTCCGGCAGCGCGCCCTCGTCACCGACGGTCGGCACGACGATCCCGGCGGCCACGACGAGGACCGTCAGCAGGACGATCGCGACGAGGGGCGCGGGGACCACGGTCGTGAACCGCGGCAGCAGCACCATGATCGCGATGCCGGCGGCGACGAGCGCGTAGACGACCCACGGCACGTCGACGAGGTGCGTGAGCTGCGACGTGAAGATGAGGATCGCGAGCGCGTTGACGAAGCCGACCATCACCGAGCGCGGGATGAAGCGCATCAGCCGGGCGACGCCCGCCAGCCCGAGCACGACCTGCAGCACGCCCGCCAGCACCACGGTCGCGAGCAGGTACTCGACGCCGTGCTCGCGCACGACGGGCGCCACGACGAGGGCGACCGCGCCGGTCGCGGCGGAGATCATGGCCGGCCGCCCGCCGACGACCGCGATCGTCACCGCCATCGTGAACGACGCGAACAGACCCACGCGCGGGTCGACGCCCGCGATGATCGAGAACGCGATCGCCTCGGGGATGAGCGCGAGGGCCACGACGAGGCCCGCGAGCACCTCGGTCCGCAGGCGCGCCGGCGAGCGCAGCGCCGCGCGGACGGACCAGGCCCGGTCGGCCTCCGGGGGCCCGTCCACGGGCACGGGTGCGGCGGCGGGGTCGGGCAGCGGGACGGCGGACGCGGACGTGGCGTCGGGGGGCGTGTCGGCGGGCACGGCTGTCCCCTTCCGGGGTGACGAGGGGTGTCGGGACCGCGCGCGGCGTCGGGCACGGCAGGGCGAGGCGCCCTGGGGCGAGAACAACTCTACCCTCACGTGAGGGTAGGGTCGGGCGTCCGCGGGGCGAGGCCGCGGCGACCGGCAGGATGGTGCCCATGACGGACGAGCCCCCGACGACCATGCACATCGGCGCGGTCGCCGAGCGCACCGGACTGTCGCTGCGCACCCTGCGCCACTACGACGAGGTCGGCCTGCTGCGCCCGTCCGCCCGCACCGACGGCGGGTTCCGCCTCTACACCGACGCCGACGTCGAGCGCCTGCTGCTCATCCGCCGCATGAAGCCGCTCGGCTTCACGCTCGAGGAGATGGCGGACCTGCTCGCCGTCACCGACCGGATCGCGGCAGGCGACGTGGACGAGGGCGTGCGCGCGCAGCTCGCGGGCCACCTCGCCGCCGCCCGGGAGCGACGCGCCGACCTCGCGCGCCGCCTCGCGATGGCCGACGAGTTCATCGCCCTGCTCGAGGCGCGCTGACCGCACGGCGCCCCGGCGGCCGCGTCGAGGCCGGTCAGCGAGGGCCGACGACCCCGTCCGGCTCGGGCGCGTCCGGTCCCGTCGCCTCCCCGGACTCCGGGTCGTCGGTCGCGTCGTTGCCCGCGGCCCGCAGGTCCCGCGTGAGCTCGTCGACGACCAGCAGGTCGTGCCGCACCTTGCCGGTGCGGTAGCCGGCGCGTCCGACCATGTGCGCGGCGACCGGGGCGGTGAGCATCTGGAAGACCGCGACGAGGACGAGCGCCCACACCGCGCCGCCCTCGCGCAGCCGCAGCGCGAGCCCGACCAGCACGAGGATCAGCCCGAGCGTCTGCGGCTTGGTGCCCGCGTGCATGCGCGACAGCAGGTCGGGGAACCGCAGGGCGCCGGCGCCCGCCGCGAGCACGAAGAACGCGCCGCCCAGCAGGCAGACGACCGACACGACGTCCGCGACGAGGGTCCACTGCTCCTCGCTCATGCGCGCCCCCTCCCCCGGGTCGCCCCCGTCATCGGACCTCCCCCTCGGCCCCGCCGCCGTGCGACTCGGCGTCCGGCTCGTCCTCGACCGTGTCCTGCGTGCTCTCGGGCACGTGCCGGCGGCGGCGCCGCGCCTCCTCCTCCTGCTCGCGGCGGCGGCGCTCGGCCTCCTCGGCGGCGACCTCCTCGCGCGTGCGCACGCGCCCCTCGCCCTCGGGCTCGACGGACGCGAAGCGCGCGATGGTCACCGACCCGACGAACCCGACGAGGGACAGCACGACGAGGATCGGCACGACGTCGGCCCGGCGGCGCGCGGCCGCGTACAGCGCGACGGCGGCGACCATCGCCGTGACGACGATGTCGAGCGCGACCGTGCGGTCGAGCATCGACGGGCCCTTCTCCGCGCGCACGACCGCGAAGGTCGCACCGAGGGTGAGCAGCACGGCGCTGACGCCGACCACCACGTCCATCGCGGTCACCGCGCCACCTCCGCCCGGTTGCGCCCCCGACCCGGTGCCAACCCGGCCTCGGCGAGCTCCTCGTCCGACGCGAGCGCGCGCAGCAGCCGCTCCTCCTGCTCCAGCACCGAGCGCCGCGCCGCCTCGACCCCGCCCGACGTCTCGACGTCGAGCACGTGGATGTACAGCCGGCCCGTGAGCCGGTGCGCCTCGACGACGAGCGAGCCCGGCACGAGGGACACCAGCTCGGCGGTCAGCGTGAGGTACAGGTCGGAGTGGCTGCGCAGCTGCACGCACACGACCGCGCCCCGCGGGGTGTGCCGCGGCCGCAGCGCCACCCAGCTGACCTCGAACGACGCGCGCACGAGGTCGACGAGGAAGCGCCCGACCAGCACCGCCAGCGCACCCGGCCGCACACGCCCGCGCAGGTCGATCGGCGTCATGCGCAGGCCCACCGTCACCACGACGCCCAGCAGCGCGCCGTTGACGACGTTCCCGAGGGTCACGTCGCCCCACAGCAGGACCCACACGGCGGTCAGCCACAGGACGGTGGGCCACTGCGTGCGCAGCGAGCCGCGACGGGGGTGCAGGCTCACGGCTCCACCTCCACCGCGTCGTCGGAGCCGGGCTCGTCGTCGGTCTCGGCCACGTCGGCCGACTCGCCCAGCCCACGGCGGCCGTCGGGCAGGACCGCCTCGACGTAGGGCGTGCGCTCGATGAGCGTCTCGGCGGCGCGCTCGGTGTACGAGTACAGCGGACCGGCGAAGACCGTCAGCGCGAGGCCGACGGTGACCAGCGCGCCGGCGGGGACGGCCATCGTCGCGGGCACCCGGGTGCGCGGCAGCTCCTCGGGCGGCGTCTGCCAGAACGCCTTGTTCCACGCCTTCACGAGTGCGTACAGGGTGAGCAGCGACGTGACCACGGACCCGACGACCAGCGTGTACGCCAGCGGCGTGCCCACGGCGACGCCCGCCTCCAGCAGGCCGACCTTGCCGAGGAAGCCCGAGAGCGGCGGGATGCCGGCGAGGTTCATCGCGGGCACGAAGAACAGGACCGCCAGCACGGGGGCGAGCTTCGCGAGCCCGCCGAGCCGGTCCAGCGACGTCGTCCCGCCGTACCGCTCGACGAGCCCGACCACGAGGAACAGCGCCGTCTGGACGGTGATGTGGTGCACCACGTAGTAGATCGCCGCGGTCCAGCCGGTCTCGGTGCCGAGCGCGATGCCGAACACCATGTACCCGATGTGGCTGACGAGCGTGAAGGACAGGAGTCGCTTCACGTCGTCCTGCGCGACCGCGCCGAGGATGCCGACGAGCATCGTCGCGAGGGCGAGCACCATGAGCACGTCGTCGACGCGCCCCTCGGGGAACAGCAGGCTCTGCGTGCGGATGATCGCGTACACGCCGACCTTGGTGAGCAGGCCCGCGAACACCGCGGTGACCGGCGCGGGCGCCGTCGGGTACGAGTCCGGCAGCCACGCCGACAGCGGGAAGACGGCGGCCTTGATGCCGAACGCCAGCAGCAGGGCGACCTGCAGCACGAGCCGCACGCCCGGGTCGACCTCCGGCAGCCGGAGCGCGAGCTGCGCGAGGTTGAGCGTCCCGGTCGCGGCGTACACGGCGCCGATGGCGACCAGGAAGAGGATCGACGACAGGATCGACACGACGACGTAGACCGTGCCGGCCCGGATGCGCTCGCCGGTGCCGCTGAGCGAGATCAGCACGTACGACGCCGCGAGCAGGATCTCGAAGCCGACGTAGATGTTGAACAGGTCGCCCGAGAGGAACGCGTTCGCGACCCCCGCGGACAGCACGAGGTACGTCGGGTGGTAGATCGAGACGGGTGCCCCGCTCTCCCCGTCCTGCTGACCCTGCGCGAGCGAGTACAGCAGGACGCACAGCGTCACCGCCGACGAGACGGTCAGCATGAGCGCGGAGAGCCGGTCCGCGACGAGGTCGATGCCGACCGGCGCGGCCCACCCGCCGACGTCGACGACCACCGGTCCGCCGTCGGCCAGCACGAGCAGCCCCGCCGACACCACGAGCACGGCCGAGAGCGCGACGACCGTCACGATCCGCTGCAGGCGCGGGCGTCGCGCGAGCGCCAGCGTCAGCCCGGCGGCCGAGAGCGGCAGCACGACCGGCAGCGGGACGAGCCACGTCCAGTCCGTGGTCATCGCGTCACCCCCGCCGTGCTGTCCTCGTCGTCCTGCGCCGGCCCGTGGTCGACGGCACCGGACCCCGGCCCGCCGCGGTCGGTCTCGTCGCGTGCGATCGCCGCCTCCTCGGCGAGGGTCTCGCCGTCGCCCTCGGTGTCCGTGTCCTCGAAGGCGCGCTCGTCGCGCGCCGCGAGCCGGGCGATGCGGCGGTCCTCGACGTCGTCCTGCACCTCGTCGTGCCGGTGCAGCTGCCACGAGCGGTACGCCATGGCCAGCAGGAACGCGGTGAGGCCGAGCGTGATGACGATGGCGGTCAGCACGAGCGCCTGCGGCAGGGGGTCGGACATCTCCCCCTCCGCGGTCACGCCGATCAGCGGCGGTCCGCCCGCGGCGCCGCCGGCCACGAGGATGAGCAGGTTGGCGCCGTTGCTGAGCAGGGCGACCCCGACGAGCACGCGCGTCAGGCTGCGCTCGAGCACGAGGTACGTGCCGGCGGCGAACAGGACGCCGATCACGACGACGAGCGTCAGGTTCGGGCTCATGTCGATCACGGGACCACCTCCGGCCCCTGGCCGGACCCGCGCTCGACGGCGTGCCCCGCCGCGCGCGCCGGGACCGTCTCGCCGGCCGCCAGCCGCGCCAGGTCGTCGCCGCCGACCGCGTCGGCGGCGACCTCGTCCTCGCCGGACTCGGCGCGGCGGTCGATCTCGGCGCCGAGGCTGCGCAGCACGTCGAGCACGAGCCCGACGACCACGAGGTACACACCCACGTCGAAGAACAGGCTGGTCACGAGCTTCACCTCGCCCCAGACCGGCAGCGTGAACTCGAGGATCCACGACTGCAGCACCGTGCCGCCGAACACGAGCGCCCCCAGGCCGACGCCGGCCGACAGGAACAGCCCCAGGCCCAGCAGCACGCCCGGCTGCACCGGTGCGGCCTCGCCGAGCTCGTAGCGCCCGCCCGCCAGGTACCGGACCGCGAGCGCGATGCCCGTGACCAGACCCGCGGCGAACCCCCCGCCGGGCTGGTTGTGGCCGCTGAACAGCAGGTACACCGAGTACACGATCATCGTGTGGAAGAGGAGCCGCACGACGACCTCGAAGATGACGGAGCGGCGCTGGGGTGCGAGCGTGCGCCCGGCGCGCAGCCACTCCCGGGCGCGCGCGCCCGTGCCGACGCCCGCCCGGCGGGTGCCCGGGGGGCCCGGCTCGGCGTCCGCCGGCACCTCGACGGAGCCCGCGGGACGGCGGATCGCCGCCATCGGGTCGGGCACCCCGCCCCACACCGCCCGGTCGGCCGGAGCCTCCCGCTCGCGGAAGATGCGGCCGGACCGCGCGGACAGGAAGACGAGCGAGGCGACGCCGGTCGCGGCGACCAGCAGCACCGAGATCTCGCCCATGGTGTCCCACGCCCGGATGTCGACGAGCGTGACGTTGACGATGTTCTTGCCGCCGCCGAACTCGTACGCCTCCTCGGCGAAGTCGGCGGACACCGGCGCGTGCACGCGCGCGGACGGCGCGACGAGGGCGATCCCCGCGACGACGACGCCCACGGCGACGCCGATCGCGAGCCGCACGTACCGCGACAGCGCGAGCGGGCGGTCGGAGAAGTAGGGGGGCAGGCGCCGCAGCACGAGCACGAAGACGACCAGCGAGATCGTCTCGACGAGCACCTGGGTGAGCGCGAGGTCGGGGGCACCGTGCAGCAGGAACAGCCCCGCGATCGCGTACCCGCCGATGCCCAGCAGGATGATCGCCTTGAGCCGGCGCCGGGCGCGCGCGGCGAGGACCGCGGACACGACGACCACCGCGCCGAACACGGCCTGGGCGGCGTAGTCCCAGGGCCGCACGGCGTCGGGCCACGACGTGCCGGACGCGACGGCCGTCCCGACGGCCGTGCACCACGCGACCAGGATGATGCCGAGGTAGACGGGCAGCGAACCGCGCTGGGTGATCGCGGTGACGTCGGCCGCGAGGTCGTCCAGGCGGCGCATGGACCGGCGGTAGACGCGGTCGGCCTCGAGCGCGCGCGGCGCGCGTGCCTGCCAGCGCTCCACCCGGTCCCGGGCGACGAACAGCAGCGCGCCGACGCCGAGGATCGCGACCGTGAGCCAGAAGGCCGGCGTGATCCCCGCCCACAGCACCAGGTGCCCGGGCTCACCCGTGGGGTACGTCGACGCGTGCGGCAGCAGCAGGTCCTCACCGAGGCCCGGCAGCAGCGCGACCGCCACACCGAGCAGGGCCAGCACCAGCGCGGGCCACACGAGCAGCAGCGACGGGTGGGTGATCGAGGCGGGGGCCGCGGACTCCTGCCCGCCCTCGGCGAGCGACGTCGTGGTCGTGCCACCCTCGCCGTCGTCCGTCTGCGCCTTCGTCAGCACCGCCTTCTTGGTCGCGAACGCGCCCCACCACAGGCGCAGCCCGTACGCGACGGTGAGCGCCGAGCCGACGACGACCGCGACGAGCACGACCCACCCGAGCGGGTCGCCCTCCGCGTGCAGCAGCGCCTCGAGCCCCGCCTCCTTGGCGACGTAGCCCGCGAACGGCGGCAGGCCGATCATCGACGCGGTCGCGAGCGCGCCGGCCGCGGCCGTCCACGGCAGCTCGCGGCCCACGCCCGACAGGCGCCGCAGGTCACGTGTGCCGCAGGCGGCGTCGACGATGCCCACGACGAGGAACAGCGACGCCTTGAACATGGCGTGCGCGCCGAGCATCGCGAGGCCGGCGAGCGCCGCCCCCTGGGTCCCCTGGCCGACGAGCAGGACGATGAGGCCGAGCTGGCTGACCGTGCCGAAGGCGAGGACGAGCTTGAGGTCGTGCTGGCGCAGCGCCCGGTAGCCGCCCACGAGCAGCGTGCCCGCGCCGAGGACGACGACCGACCACTGCCACACCGGCTGGTCCGCGTACGCGGGGGCGAAGCGGGCGACCAGGTACACGCCCGCCTTCACCATCGCCGCCGCGTGCAGGTACGCGCTCACGGGCGTCGGCGCCGCCATCGCGGCGGGCAGCCAGAAGTGGAAGGGGACGAGCGCCGACTTCGTCACCGCGCCGGCGAGCAGGCACGCGACGCCCGCGACGACGAGCGGCCCCTGCGTCGGCGGGTCCGCGAGCAGCGCGGACAGCGAGTAGGACCCGGCCTCGTGCGCGAGCAGGACGACGCCGACGAGCATCGCCAGACCACCGGCGGTGGTCACCACGATGGCCTGCATCGCCGCGCGGCGGCTGGCCTTGCGGTCCGCGTAGTGGCCGATGAGCAGGTACGACGTCACCGTCGTCAGCTCCCAGAACACGAACAGCAGGAGCATGTCGTCGGCCGTGACCAGGCCGAGCATCGAGCCCGCGAAGGCCGTGAAGACGCCGCCGAAGCGGCCCAGGCCGGACGCGGTCGGCGTGAAGTAGGCCGAGCAGTAGACGAGCACCAGCGCACCGACGCCGCCCACGACGACCGTCATCAGCCACGACAGCGTGTCCAGCCGGAACGACAGCTCCAGACCCAGCGTCGGGATCCACTCGACCACCTCGACCGGGCCGCGCCCGTCCCGCACGGCCACGGTCTGCGCGAGCGCCCACGCGGCCGCCGAGGCGGGGGCCAGGGCGAGGATCCAGAACGCCCGGCGACCGAGCCACGCGACGAGCGCGGGCGCGACGAGGGCCGCTGCGAGGTGCACGGTCAGCAGCAGCAGCAACGTCCGGCTCTCCGTCCTGGTCGGGGGCGGTGGGCGGCAGGTGTCGATGTGGCCCGACCCGGACCGCGCCAGGGGCACGGGCGTCCGGGGACCGCCCCGGGGGGAGCCGGGCGGCCGGGTGGTCGAAGGTGCGGCCATGCGCGGCGACGCGGGAGCGCCGTCGTGATGGGCAAGGGAGCACCAGCACTCTATCAAGCGCTCGTCGTGCCGCCGGTCCTGCGCTCACCCGCCCGGGTGGACGCGTTCGCGCTGGTGGGGGCTGTGGACGGGTCGTACCGCCCCCGCGGTTCAGAGCCGGATCGGCTCGCCGAGGAGCACCATCCCCGGCGGGAACTGCCCGTCCATGACGGTCTCGACCTGCCGCCGCGCCTCCTCGCCGCTCTCCGCGTGCACCTGCAGCTCGAGGGTGGTCGGGCCGGGGTCGGGGCGGCCGGCGTCCGCCTCCCCGTCGTCGACGGGGGCGTCCGGCATCTCGGCCGCCAGGCCGGAGGTCCGCAGCCGGTCCAGGAACGTGCTGCCGTCCCGCTTGGCGGTGTCGAGGTCGGGGAACGTGACGGGGATGACGAAGGTCTCCATCCGTCCATGCTCCGTGCCGTGGTCGCGACGGCAACCCGCGGCGGCTCCTCGGTCGCCGTGAGCGGCCCGCCCGGCCGTCAGGGCCAGGTGATCGGCAGGTTGCCGAACCCGCCGCCGCGGGGCAGGGCGGTCAGCGGCGACGTCCGGACCTCGCGGCCGTCCTCCAGCCAGCGCGCCTGGTCCGCGAGCAGCTCGAGGGCGCTGCCGTGGTCGCGGACACGGCGCCACCGCAGGTCGGCCGCCAGCTCGCGGACGACCTCGGCGGACTGCGACGCCTGGTGCTGCCGGTGCACGCGGACGAGTGGCACGCGCGCACGACGCCAGCCGTTGAACCGGTCCAGCGCGAGGTCGACGCCGCGGCGGTGGACGACGAACGTGACGTAGGCGCGGTCGTCCGCGAGCACGGGGCGGATCCGCCACGTGCGCCGGGTGGGCGTCAGCAGGCCCGTGACCCGGTCGAACGTCCCGGCGACCGGGTCGCTCGCACCGGGGTGGAGCGCCCGGAGGACGAGCACGTCGTCGTCGTCGGTGGTCGCGGGCACGCACGTCCTCCCTCGCGGGTCCGGCACCGGACCGTCCGCGCCGAAAGGTACCGGACGCGGGCCGGGCACAGGACGTCGCAGCCGGCGCGACCGGGAGGCGCGGGGGCGTGCCGGGCAGGTGGACGGAGCCGAACGTCCGGCCTGCCCGTCGGCGCCGGCCGTTAGCGTGAGCGCCGTGAGCCCCCTGCAGGTCGTGTGCGTCGTGCTGGCGTCCGTCGCGACGGTCGTCGGCGTGGCCGCGTTCGCGCGCGGCGTCGTGGTGATCGTGCGGACGGTGCGGATCGGACGCGCCGCGCCCGGGCGGTCCGGACCGGCGGGCGTGCGGCTGCGCACGCTGCTGCGCGAGGTGGTGGGGCACGGGCGCTTCCAGCAGCGGCCCGCGGTGCGCGCGGCGCACTGGGTGGTCATGGTGTCGTTCCCCGTCCTGGTCGTGACGCTGCTGACGGGGTACGGGCAGCTCGTCGACCCGCGGTACGGGCTGCCGGTGCTCGGGCACTGGGCACCGCTCGAGTGGGCCGTCGAGGCGTTCGCGTGGCTCGGGCTCGTCGGCATCGCGTACCTGACGTCGGTGCGCCTGCGGGCGCGTCCGCGACCCGCGGTGCCCGTGACGACGGGCGCACGGGCCGAGGAGGGTGCGGACGCGGTCCCCCACGCGGGTGGCGAGCCGCAGCCCGTGACCGCGCAGCAGCGGCGCTCCCGGTTCTTCCGGTCGAACATGCGCTGGGCGTACGTCGTCGAGGCGACCATCTGGCTCGTCGTGCTCGCCGTGCTGGCCCTGCGGGGGCTCGAGTACGCGCTCGGGGTGCAGGACGGGGAGCCGTGGGCGTCGGCGCTGCACTTCCCGCTGACCGCGTGGTTCGGGGCGGCGTGGACCGGGGCGTCGGCCGCGACGCTCGAGGCCGCCGTGCTCGTCGTCGCGACCGTGAAGATCCTCGTCTCGATGGGCTGGTTCGTGTTCGTCGGCCTGTCACCGACGGCCGGCATCGCCTGGCACCGGTTCCTCGCGGTGGTCAACGTGTACGCGCGCCGCGAGCCGGACGGCGCCCCGGCGCTCGGCCCGCTGGCCCCGCTGCGCGGCCCGGACGGGGAGGCGCTCGACCTCACGGCCGCCGAGGACCTGCCGGACGACGTGCGGCTCGGCGCCGGCGCCGTCGAGGACCTCACGTGGAAGCAGCTGCTCGACACCGCCACCTGCACCGAGTGCGGCCGCTGCCAGGAGCAGTGCCCGGCCTGGGCGACCGGGAAGCCGCTCAACCCCAAGCTCGTCATGACGGCGCTGCGCGACCACGCCGCCGCCACCGCGCCCTACGTGACGGCGGCGCGGGCCGCGGGGGCGTCCGCCGAGGCCGCGGCCGACCCGCACCTGGGCCTGGACCTCGTGGGCGCCGGCGTGATCGACCCGGACGTGCTGTGGTCCTGCACGACGTGCGGCGCGTGCGTCCAGCAGTGCCCGGTCGACATCGAGCACGTCGACACGCTCGTGGACGTCCGGCGCTACCAGGTGCTCATGGAGTCGGCGTTCCCCGCCGAGCTCGGCGGCACGTTCACGAAGATGGAGCGCCGCGGGAACCCGTGGGGCCTGCCGGCGCGGCAGCGGCTCGACTGGGCGAAGGGGCTGCCGTTCGACGTGCCGGTCGTCGGCGCCGACGTGGAGTCGGCCGCCGACGTCGACTACCTGTTCTGGGTCGGCTGCGCCGGGGCCTTCGAGGACCGGGCGAAGCGCACGACGCGGGCGGTCGCCGAGCTGCTGCACGTCGCGGGCGTCTCGTTCGCCGTCCTCGGCGACGGCGAGACCTGCAGCGGCGACCCCGCCCGCCGTGCCGGCAACGAGCTGCTCTACCAGACGCTCGCGACGCAGAACGTCGAGACCCTCACCGAGGCCGGTGCGCAGCGGGTCGTCGTGACGTGCGCGCACTGCTTCAACACGATCTCGCGCGAGTACCCGGCGATGGGCGGGCGGTTCGAGGTCGTGCACCACACGCAGCTGCTCGACCGGCTCGTCGCCGAGGGACGCCTGCGCTTCGCCCCCGGCACCGGCGACGACGGCACGGGCCGGACCGTGACCTACCACGACCCCTGCTACCTGGGCCGGCACAACGAGGTCTACACGCCCCCGCGCGACCTCGTCGCCGCGATCCCGGGCGTGGAGCTGGCCGAGATGCCGCGCAACCGCGAGACGTCGTTCTGCTGCGGCGCCGGCGGTGCGCGGATGTGGATGGAGGAGAGCATCGGCGAGCGCATCGGCACCGTCCGCGCGGCCGAGGCGGTCGCGACCGGTGCCGACGCGATCGCGACCGCCTGCCCGTTCTGCACCGTGATGCTCAGCGACGGCGTCGCCGCCGCGGCACGGGCCGCGGAGGCGGGCGAGCCGGCGCCGGCGCCGGCGGCGGGCGGCCCGCGCGGCACGGCAGCGCCCGGCGCACCCGTCGCGCGGCCGGGGGTGCCGGAGGTCGCCGACATCGCGGTGCTCCTGCTCGACCGCGTCGCGGACCGCCCGACGCGCTGAGCGCCGGACGGTCCGGCCGACCGCGCCGCGCCGGTGCGCCCCGGTGCCCGCGCCGTCAGCCCCGGCGGGTCACCGCCTCACGGCGCGCCGCGAGCAGCGCGACCGCGCCGAGCAGCACGGCGCTGCCGAGCACCCAGGCGACGTGCACCGCCACCGGCTGCGTGGCCGCCCCCGTGAACGCGGCCACGTCCGCGTCGGGCATGACGAGCCGGTACGCGAGCTGCCCGAAGTGGAACGTCGGCAGGTACGGCGCGATGTCGCCCATGACGTCCGGCAGCTCCGAGAGCGGCATGAAGAACCCCGAGGCGAACGCGAGGGGCAGGAACAGCAGGTTCGCGACGACGGTCGCCGCGCGCGGCCGCGCCAGGTACGCGATCGCGAACCCCAGGGTGCTGAACAGCAGCACGCCCGCCGTCATGAACGCCGCGAACGCCGCCCACTCCCCCGCGTCGAGCCGCACCCCGCCCGCGAGCGCCGCCAGCAGGCCGGTGCTGAGCACGATGAGCAGCGCGTGCACCGCCGCGGTCAGCGACGTGCCCGCCAGGTACACGCCCGTGGGGAACGGCGTCGCGCGCAGCGTCCGGAACCACCCGCGGCCGCGGTCCTTGGCGACGTTCTCGCCGAACGTGAACAGCGCGAGCGAGACGACGCCGTAGGCGGTGAGGGAGACGAGCATCGCCAGACCGACGCGGGTGCCGCCCGGCAGCGTCGACGACGCGTTCGGCAGCCCGAACATCGCGTAGAGCAGCACGGGCACGGCCACGGCGCCCACCGCGAACTCGGCGTTGCGGAACGACGAGCGCAGGTCGACCACGACGGCGGCGGCCAGCAGCCCGGCCCGTCCGCCGGTGGGCCGCGGGGCCGCCGCGCGCGGTGCGGGGGCGGCGGGCGCGGCGGGCCGTGCCGTGCCGTGCGTCGCGGAGGTGCGGGGTGTCGTCGTCATCGGTCCTCTCCGTCCGGTCCGGCGCTCGTGCGCTCCTGCGTGAGGGTGAGGAAGACCTCCTCGAGGTCGTCCCGCCCGTGGTGCGTCAGCTCGTCGGGGCTCGCGTCGGCCCGCACGCGACCGTCCGCGAGCACGACGACGCGGTCCGCGACGCCCTGCGCCTCGGCGAGGTCGTGGGTCGCGAAGACGACGGTCGCGCCGTCGGCGACGCTCTCGCGGGCCCGCTCCCAGAAGGCGCGGCGCGAGGCGACGTCCATCGCGGCGGTGGGCTCGTCGAGCAGCAGCAGGTCGGGGGCGCCGACCAGGGCCATCGCGAGCAGCAGGCGCTGCCGCTCCCCGCCGGACAGGGCGGTGACGACCTTGTCCGCGTGCCTCGTCAACGCGGTGCGGGCCAGCACGTCGTCGGTCCGGTGCGCGCGCGGGTACGCCCGGCCGACCAGCCCCACCAGCTCACGCACGGTCACCTGGTCGGGCAGGCCCGCGCCCTGCAGCATCGCGCCGACGCGCCCCCGTTGCGTCCCCGGCCGTCCCCCGAGCACGCGCACGCGTCCCTGCGTCGGCCGCGCGAGCCCGAGCAGCAGCTCGAACGTCGTCGTCTTGCCCGCCCCGTTCGGGCCGAGCACGGCGACCAGCTCCCCCTCCTCGACCACCAGGTCGAGGCCGTCGAGCGCCGGGACGCCCGCGTACTCCTTGTGCACGTCGTCCAGCTCCAGCACCGCGGCCACGGCGGCCCCCTTCCCTCGTCCGTCGCCACCCCCGTCGGGCGGCTGTCCGGCGTCCTCGACGCTAGGGACGGAACCGGGGGCGGCGGACGTGCCGGCGGTCACCGGACGCACCCATGACCTCCGGCACTCCCGGGCGCCGCGGGGCCCGCGCTACGGTCGCCGGGTGGACGCCGTCGGGAGCCCCACCCCTGCGGGCTCCCGCGCGGCCGACCCGCCCCGCGCGGCTCCCCGGCCGCCCGCCCCCACGCAGCCCGCCGACCGGCTGGGCGCGGGCGCCGGCATGCTCGCCGTCGTCGCGGTCGGGGTCGCCCAGGTCGTCACCGACCTGACCTTCAGCGACGCCCCGGCGGCGGCCCGGGCCGTGTGGTGGGCCGCGTTCGCGGTGTACGCGGTCGCGTTCGCCCTCGACGCCGAGCTCGTGCCGCTGCGCCGCCAGCCGCCCGAGCGCGTGCTCGTCGTCGTGCTCGTCGTCGCCGCCTCGGTCGCCTGGGTCGCGAACCCCTCCGCCGACTGGACGCCGGTGCTGTTCGTGGTCACCGCGGCGGCGGCGACCGCGCTGCTCAGCCCGTCCGGCGTCGTCGGTCTGGTCACCCTGCAGTCCCTGGTGACGGCCGTGGGCGCGGCGCTCGACGGGCGGGGGACCATCGGCGTGCCCTTCACGGTGGCGATCTACGCGTCGTTCCAGGCGTTCGCGGCGATCGTCGTGCGGACGGCCATGCGCGAGGCGCAGGCCCGCGAGGAGGCCGACGCGGCCCACGCCGCGCTCGCGGCCGTGCACGCCGACCTCGCCGCCGCGCACGCCGACCTGCGGGCGACCAGCGCGCTGCTGGGGGCGTCGAGCCGGGACGCCGAGCGGCTGCGCATCGCGCGGGACCTGCACGACGTGGTCGGCCACCAGCTCACCGCGCTCGCGCTGGAGCTCGAGATCGCCTCCCACCGCGTCGACGGGGAGGCCGCGGAGCACGTCGCGCGCGCCCGCGCCGTCGCCAAGGACCTGCTGCGGGACGTCCGGACGGTGGTCGGCGAGCTGCGCGGCGGCGCCGGGGGCCTGGAGCCGACCCTGCGCGAGGTGCTCGACCTGCCCGGCCTGACGGTCGCGCTGTCCGTCGACCCGGCCCTGCGGCTCGACGACGCGCGCCTCGTCGCGATCGTGCGGTGCGTGCAGGAGGCGGGCACCAACGCCCTGCGGCACGCGCCGGGCGCGACACGGCTCGCCGTGCGGGTGCGGCGGGAGGGCGACGACGTCGAGGTCGACGTGCACGACGACGGCCCCGGCGCGCTCGCGTGGGAGCCCGGGCACGGGCTGCGGGGGATGCAGGAGCGCGTCGCCGCGCTCGGCGGGACGCTCGCCGTCGACCCCGGCCCGGGCCGGGGGTTCCGGGTCACCGCGCGGGTGCCGGCGTGATCCGGGTCGTGCTGGTCGACGACCAGACGCTGGTCCGCCAGGGGGTGCGGGGGCTGCTCGCGCTGACCGACGCGGTCGACGTCGTGGCCGAGGGGGCCGACGGCGACGAGGCGCTCGCCCTGGTCGCCGAGCACCGTCCGGACGTCCTGCTGCTCGACCTGCAGATGCCGCGCCGGGACGGGATCGCGGTGCTGGAGGCGCTGCGGGAGGCGGACGACCCGACGCCCGTGCTCGTGCTGACGACCTTCGACGACGACGCGCTCGTCGCGCGGGCGCTCGGGGCTGGCGCGCGCGGCTACCTGCTCAAGGACGTCACGCTCGACCAGCTCGTCGACGCGGTGCGGCGCGTCGCGGGCGGCGAGCGCCTGTGGCAGCCGGCGGTCACCGACCGGCTGCTGCGCGCGCTGCTCGACCGACCGGCCGCCGTCGACGGCATCGACCGTCCCGACCCGCTCACCGCGCGCGAGCTCGACGTGCTGCGGCTGCTCGCGGCGGGCTGGTCGAACCGCGAGATCGCGGACTCCCTGCACCTCGCGCCCGGCACGGTGAAGAACCACGTGTCCGCCGTGCTGCTCAAGCTCGGCGTGCGGGACCGCACGCGCGCGGTGCTGCGGGCGCTGGAGCTGGGGCTCCTGGGGTCCTGACGCGGGCGCGGCCGGGTCGGCCGTGCGCGGGCGCGGCGCCGCGGTGGGCGCCGCGCCCGGCGGCGTCACGGCCGGGGACCCCGCAGCGTCACCAGGATGCTGCCGCCCACCTCCATGTCGACGGTCGTGCAGTCGGCGTCCGGGTCCTCGATCGCGGTCGTCGGCCAGTGGTGCTCGAAGCCGAGCGCCTCGTCGGCGACGGCGACGGCCGCGTCGAGGTCGAGGCACCGCTGCGCGACGCCGGCGCGCAGGGCGTCCCGGACGGTGGCCACCGGGCCTCCCGGCGTCGCACCCCCCTCGGACGACGACGCCGACGGGCCCGTGACGACGCGGACGGTCCGGGTCGCCGGCTCGACGAGGACGCCGGCGCAGGCCTCGGGCGCGCCCCCGCTCGCCGTGACCGGCGCGACCTCCCAGTCCACGCCCAGCCGCTGCGCGTCGGCCCGCACCAGCGCCGTCGCGTCCTCGACGCTCGTGCACCCGGCCCCGAGCCCGTCGACCACGTCGTTCGCCCGCGCCTGGAGCTCGCGCAGCGCGACGCTCTCCGACCAGTCGTCCTGGACGCGCGCCCCGTCCGGGACCTGCCCGGCGGGGGCGACCCACAGCTGGTCGGCGTACCAGAACGCCACCGGGTCGGTGATCGCCGGGAGCCCGTTCAGGCGCTGGTACTCCTGGCAGTCCGGCACGGGGTCGCCCGTGAGGAGCGGTCCGCTCGCGACCGGCTCGTCCTGCGTCGGGCCCACCCACGTCGTCGCGCACTTGACGCCGTCGGAGACCCCCTGGCTGCTCTGGACGTACCACTGCTGGTAGCCCGCCCACGCCGCCCCGGCTCCCACGAGCCCGGTCGCCAGCACCGCGGCCAGCAGCCCGCGCCGCAGCCCGCGCCGCCCCGCCGGCCGTGCGGCCGTCGTCGTCCCGTCCGTCGCCATGATCGCCTCGCTCATCCCGCGCGTGTCCGCGTGCCGCAGGGCGTCCCGGCCCGCCGGGTCGGCGGCCCTCAGCCGGCCGATCAGGTCGTCGCTCATCGCGCCTCCTCGGTCACCGGACGGGCGACCGCCCGTCCGGACAGGACGTGTCCGGTCCTCGCGTCGCGTCGCACTGCCTGCGGTGCGTCGCCCTCCGCCTCGAGCGCCGCGAGCTGGGCGAGCAGACGTCGTCGCGCGCGGTGCAGCCGCACCCGCACGGTCGCACGCGGCACACCGAGCACCAGCGCGATCTCGTCGCGCGCGAGCTCCTCCCAGGCCACGAGGCGCAGCAGCTCGCGGTCGTCGGGTGCGAGCCGGTCCAGGGCCGTGAGCAGCACGGGGTCGGCCGGCTCGGGCGGCGGCGCGACCTCCTCGAGCGAGGACCGCAGCCGGTCCGCGAGCGCGAGCCTGCGCCGCTCGCCCCGGTAGTGGTTGGCCAGCACGCGGCGCGCCACGCCGAACAGCCACGGGCGCGCCTGCGCGTCGCGCGGGACGTCGTCGAGCCGGCGCCAGGCCACCAGGTAGGTCTCGGCGACGACGTCGGCGGCGTCCGCCGGGTCCGCGACGCGCCGCACGGCGTAGGCGAGCAGCGCGTGCTGGTGGGCCTCGAACAGGCGGACGAACCGGGCGCGGTGCGGGTCGTCGGCCGTCGCGGGGTCGGGCGGCCCGGTGCGCGGGGGGCCGGACGGGTCGGTGCTCACGGCGCTCCTTCCGGAGGGAGGACGGTCACCTTGCACGTGTCCGGCACCGCCCGGGGCGTTGCACCCGCCGCTGCGGTGTCAGCGCAGCGCCCGGGCGATCCCCGCGTGCTTGGCCAGCAGCATCTGGCCCCAGGCCAGCCGGGCGACGGGACGCAGCAGCAGCCCCACGGCCGCGCGCCAGCCGCCCGTCCCGAGCCAGCGGACGGTGAGGTCCACGCGCGTGCCGCCCCCGGACGAGGTGAGCGCGACCGCCAGGCGCTGCACAGGCTCGCCGCCGGGCCGGTCCGGACGGCGCAGCTCCCACTCGACCAGGCGCCCTTCCTCCCGCGCGACGGGGACGACCTCCTGCCGCTCGAACCCGGGCGGCACGGGCTTGGCGCCCTCCGCCTCGCCGACCAGCGTCGCGACCAGGACGCCGTCGGCCCGCTCCTCGACGGACGCGTACCACGGGTCCCACGCGGTGCGGCGCGCCGGGTCGGTCACCAGCGACCAGACCTCGGCGGGCGACGCCGGGACCCAGCCGCGGCGGGTCACGGTGCGCCACGGGCGCGGGTCCGGGCTGAACAGGGCACCGGCGGGCGCGGTCGCCGTGGGGACCCACGCGTCGAGCGCGGTCAGGACGCGCTCCGCGTCGAGCCCGAGCACGGCGAGCACCTCCACCACGAACCCGCTGGGCTCGCGCACGAGGTCCTGCAGGATCCGGCGGTCGTCGGCCAGGCGCACGTCCCACTGGCCCGCCGTGAGCACGCGGTCGGCGCGCGGCGACCACGGCAGCCCGCCTCCCGTGCGGGGCAGCGTGCGCGGCTGGGCCGGCGGCGCGGGCACGCCGGCGCGGGCGAGCCGGTCGGCGTGGACCTGCGCGACGGCGGACCGCGCGCGGTCGACCGTGACGCCGAGCGAGCGCAGCACGTCGCCCGCCGGGCCGCCGACGGCCGTGAGCGCGACGAGCAGGTCGTCGAGCTCGAGCTCGGCGTGCCCGACGCGGTAGGCCTCCTCGGTGGCCGTGACGACGATCTGCTGCGAGAGGACGACGGCGTCCGTCAGGCGGCTCATGTGCGGTTCCTCCGGGGGACGGCGATGGTCGGGTCGATGCGCCTGGCGTACTTCTTGTGCACGGCCTGCCGCGTGACGCCGAGGGCGTCGGCGACCTCCTGCCAGCTCATGCCGGCGCGCAGCGCGGCCTCGACCTGGCGCAGCTCGTAGGACTCGACGAGCACCCGCAGCGAGGACACGGCCCGCAGGCCGGTGAGCGGGTCGGACGTGTCGCTCGCGGCGACCGCCACGTCGGGCTGGTCCACGCGTGTCAACCTAGGTTGCTCAACACGCGCTTGTCAACGCTTGTTGCTCAGGGTGCGAGCGCCGCGGACGGCGCCGGCGTCGGGGCGCCCGGCGGCCGCCTGCCGTAGCGTCCGCCTGTGCGTGCGGTCCGTCGGGTGCCCTGGTGGCTGGTGGCCGTCGTCGTCGGCGCCGCGCTCGTCGCGACCGGCGCGCTGCCGGCGGCCGACGCGCACGACCTTGTCGAGCGCACCGGCCCGGTGCTGCTGTTCCTGGCCGCGCTCACGGTCGTCGCCGAGCTCTGCTCCGGCGCCGGGCTCTTCGACGCCGCGGCGGCGGCGACGTCCCGGCTCGCCCGCGGCCGACGCCCCGTGCTGTGGCTGCTCGTCGTCGTGCTCGCGACCGTGTCCACCGCGGTGCTCTCCCTCGACACGACGGCCGTGCTGCTGACGCCCGTCGTCGTCGCGCTCGCCCGGCGCACCGGCTCGGACCCGCTGCGGTTCGCGCTCGTCGTCGTCGCCCTCGCGAACACGGCGTCGCTCGTCCTGCCGGTCTCCAACCTGACGAACCTGCTCGCCGACCGCGCGCTGCGCGCGACCGGCGCCGACTACCTCGCCCTCATGTGGGCGCCCGCGCTGACCGCGGTCGTCGTCACGGTGGCCCTGCTGGCGCTGCGGGACCGCCGGTCCGTCCGCGGTCGGTACGGCGCCGCGCCGGGACGCCCGGTGCCGGACCGGCCGCTGCTGGTCGTCGCGGCCGTGACGACGGTGCTCATGGCGGCCGCGTTCGTGGCCGGCGTCGAGCCCGTGGTCGCCGGTGCCGCGGCCGCGGCCGTGCTGGCGGTCGCCACCGCGGTGCGCCGCCGACCGTGGCCCGCTCCCCCGGCCGACCTCGTGCCGTGGCGCACGCTGCTCGTCGTCGCCGGGCTGTTCGTCGTCGTCGAGACGCTGCGGGTGCACGGCGGGGCCGCGCTCGCGGCGGGGGCCGCCGGGGACGGGCACGGGATCGGCGACCTGCTGCGCCTGGCCGCGACGGCCGCGCTCGCGTCGAACGTCGTCAACAACCTGCCCGCGTACCTCGCGCTGGAGCCGGCCGCCGCCGGCGAACCGCTGCGGCTCGCGGCGCTGCTGGTCGGCACCGGGGCCGGGGCGGTCCTCACGCCGTGGGGCTCGCTCGCGACCGTGCTGTGGTGGCAGCGCTGCCGGGCGCTGCTGCTGCACGTGCCCGCGGGGGTGGTCGTGCGCCAGGGACTGCTGCTCGCGGCCCCGGTCGTGGCGGCGTCCGTCGCGGCGCTCGTCGCGGCGTCCCGCTGAGCGCCGCGACGCCCGGGCGGACGGGCGACGCCCGCGCCGCCGGCGTGCCGGCTCGGGTAGGTTGCGACGGCCACGCCGTCGCCGGGCGGCTCGGAGGAAGGACCCCCATGTCGCAGACCGCCGACGGTCGAGCCGCGCTCGTGCTCCCGGCTCTCGACCGGGCAGCCCGCGGCCGCCTGGCCGCGACGCTCGACACCACGTCCGGCCTGCTGACGCCCGCGCGGCGCACCTGGCGCACCCGGCCCGTCGTCGCGGACGGCCGGGCCCACGTCTGGTTCGCCGTCCGGCGTCGCGGGGTCGACCTCTCCCTCGAGCGGTACAAGGGCCTGCGGCGCGCGACCGTGCCCCTGGTGCGCGTGCGCCGCCGGTACGAGGCGAGCCAGTCCCCCGAGCTCCTGCTCGCGCTCGCCGACGAGCTGGAGCGGCGGGGGGTGCGGGACGTCCCCCACGTCGTGCGCCGGCTCCGCGACCAGGCCCGGTGGCTGGAGGACGGGGGCGACCTGCGCGGCTCCCCCCTGAAGGCGCTGCCGCGGGAGAACGTGCTGCTCGACCTGCTGAGCCTGCCGTCGCCGTGACCACCTCCCGCCCCTCGGCCCCCACCTCGACCCGACAGGACGGAGGACGACCGTGACCGGTGGACCGGTGCGCGTCCCGGAGCTGCGCTCGCGCAGCTGGTACCGCTGGGTCACGGCGACCTTCGTGGCCGTCCTCGTGATGATGGCGTGGGTGGCGGTCACCCAGCCGGAGAACCGCGTGTGGGTGGCGGTCACGCTGCCGCTCATGGGGCTCTGGGTGACGTTCCTGGTCCGGCGGTCCGTCACCTTCGACCCGGGGACCGGCGTCGTGACACGCACCGTGGTCGGCGTCTCCCGGGAGCTCCGGCTCGTCCCGGGCACCGAGGTCGCCCTCGTGCCCAACGGCGCCGGCGCCCTCCTGCTCGCACTCCGCCCGCCCGGTGCCCGCCGGCGCACGTACCTGCTGATCCTCTCGATGACGGACTACGTCGAGGCGTCGCAGCCGCCGGAGCTGCTGCGCGGCCTGGCCGACACGCTCGAGCGCTTCTGCGGCCCGGCGACGCGCGCCGTCGTGCGACAGCTGCGCGAGCAGGCCGATCACGTGGCCGGCGGCGGGACCGCGCGCACCTCCCCCCTGGCCGCGCTGCTGACCTACGGCGTCCTGCGGGCCGCCAAGGCCGGCGGTGCGGGCGGCATCGTCGGTCACCTGGACTGAGCGGGCACCCCTCGTCGGCCGACGGCGGACGCGACCTCCAGGAACGTCAGGCGCGCACGCTTGGTCGGCAGCTCGACCTCGGGGCCGAGGACGGCGCCCAGCTGCTCGGCACGGCGCAGCATCGCCGTGTTGCGGGCGTCGGGCTCGCCGACGATCCGCGTGGCACCGGTCGTCTCGGCCGCGACGCGCACCAGCGCGAGGAGCAGGCGCTGGGAGAAGCCCCGCTCGCGCCCGGGCGGACGGGCGCCGACCAGCACGTGCACGCCCAGGTCGCCCGGCTGCACGTCGTACACCTCGCCCACCGGGTCGTGCGCCGGCTCGTAGACCTGCACCAGGGCGACCGGGACGCCGTCCACGCGGGACAGCAGGGCGTGGTGGTGCTCCAGCCCGTCGACGAACGCGTACGTCTCGCGCAGCTCGTCCGTCGTCAGGTGCCCCAGCCCCCAGAACTCCGTGCCGCGCGCGGTGCACCAGGCGTGCAGGGTCGGCACGTCCCCGTCGAGGTCGAGGACCGACGTGGTCAGGACGCCCAGACCGTCCACCGTGCGCTCGTCGACGACCGTGCCGCCCGGCAGCCCGGCCCACGCGGACGTCAGCCCGCGGCCCGCCGCCGTCACTCCCCCACCCCGTCGGGCAGCGGCTCGCGCGCGAGCCGCTCCCAGTCGGTCACCACGCGCGCCGTCCGCGCGACCGCCCACGCGGCGTGCTGGTCCGCGAAGTGCGGGCTGCGCGGGTCGCCGCTCGTGCCGAACGGCACGCCCCACCGGCTGCGGTCCCGGTCGGCCAGGTCCCAGACCCAGCGCGCCACCGAGCCGCGGAACGCACGGTCCGTGACGCCCGGCACGGTGCCCGTGCAGCGCAGCGTGTCCTGGTCGCCCGCGAGCGGCAGCGCGGGCACGGCCGGCACGGTCGCCCCGGGGACGTCCGCGAGCACGTGCGCCGGCAGCACGGTGTGCCGGGCGCCCCACGTCTCGTCCGGCGACGCGCCGGCGGCGACCTCCTCGAGGGCCGCGCGCACGTGGGCGGGTCCGTCGATGCCGAGGTCGGCACGGTCGAGCAGCGCACCGAGCGCCTGGCCGACGCGTCCGCGCAGGCCGAACCACGCGTCGAACGCGGGCCCGGCCCGGTGGGGCGCGGCGAGCGCGACCAGCGCCGGCTCCGCGACGAGCCGGGCGACGAGCGCACCCCGCAGGTCGGCGAGCAGCGCAGCCTCGTGCGAGCCGGCGTCCATGTGCAGGTCCCACGCGAGCAGGCGGTCGCGGACGGCGGCCGCCGCGGGGCTCAGCCCGTCGGCCGCCGCGACGTGCCGCAGCAGCCGGCCGGCGCCGGCCCAGTGCGTGTCGGCGTGGATCTCCGCCATGTCCGACGGGCCGAGGGCCCGGTCCCGGCGCTCGTCGAGCAGCGCGCGCAGGCGGGTCGCACGGTCCGGGCTGTAGACGGCGCCGTGGTGCCGCTCGGGTGCGGGTGGCCACTCGTTCGCGTCCGCCGCGGTGTCGGTGACGACCCGCGGTGCGGGCAGGGTCCGCCAGGGGCGCGGCGCGTGCGCCGGGTCCCAGGCGCGCAGGGGCAGCAGCCGGTCGTCGGGGTCGCGGTCCGCGACGCGGCCGGCGTCGAAGGACAGGACGGTGCCGTCGGCGTCGGCGGCGAGCACGCGGTTGACGGGGTCGACCCAGCCCGCGAGCGCGGCCGCGACGTCGTGCGCGGTGCGGGCGCGCAGCAGCGGGCGCAGGCAGGCGAACCCCAGGTCGTCGTCGACCCGCGGCTGCAGGCGCACCGACCGGGCCTCCTCGCCGGTGACGGGGACGGCGCCGGTCGGCACGTCGTCCTGCGGTGCGGCGACGTCCTCGTCGGGTGCGGCGGGCGTGCCCTCGTCCACGGCGAGCACCCCGGCCGCGACGGCGTCCTGCGCGTCCTGCGTCGACGTCGGGGCGCCGGGCGCTCCGGACGTGCCGGGCGCGCGGCCGTCCTGCTCCGACGGGATCCCGCGGACCACGACCGGCCCGCGCGCGGTCTCCAGCACGTCGACCGTCAGCGGCTCCCCGCCGCGCACGCGCACGTGCGCCGTCGTCCGCTCGACCGGCTCCCACCCGTCCGGCCCGAGCGCCTCCCAGGCACCGGCCCCCGTGCGGCGCAGCCGCTCACGGAACACCTCGGCGGCGTGCGCGACGGCGTTCGTGATGCCCCAGGCGGCTGTCCCCGCGTGCCCGAAGTGCGGCAGCCCCGGCACGCCCGGGAACGCGAGCCCGAGCACGTCGTACTCGGGGCACGCGAGGCGGATCTGCTGGTAGACGCCGGGCAGCTCGAGGACGCGGTGCGGGTCGCCCGCGAGCAGCGGGCGTCCCGACGCGGTGCGCGACCCGTGCAGCGCCCACGCGTTGGACCCGCTGGAGGGCCCGTCGGACGCGGGGTCGAACAGCCGCACGAGGTCGAGCGGGTCGACGGCCGCGAGACCCGGGTGACCGGACGCGCGGGCGGCCCGCACGACGTGGTCGTGCCACAGCACGCGCGGGAACGTCGAGAACAGCGCGTGGTTGACGAGGAACACGCCGAGCGGCGCCCACGCGGGCCACGGGTCGTCGGGCGTGCTGCCGCCGAGGACGCGGTCGAGCTCGTCGACCTCCACGGGCCGCTCCGCCGACGCCAGCCCCGCGTTCACGCCCGCCGTGTAGGCGTCCACCCACGCGCGGTCGTCGTCCCCCAGCGCCGCGTACGCACGCTGCGCCGTGTCCGGCAGGCGCAGCCGGTGCGCGACGACGTCCCACGCGACGCCGGCCTCGCCGATGTGCTCCGCGAGCCGCCCCTCGGCGCGCCAGCGGTCGGTCTGCACCTGCCACGCGCGGTCGCGCGCCGTCACCCAGCCCTGGCCGTAGGCCAGTGCGAGCTCGTCGGACGCGCGCACGTGCGGGACGCCGCACGCGTCCCGGAAGACCTCGAAGCCCATGTCAGGCAGTCTCGTCCGCGGGGTGGCCGGCGGCCCGGCGCGGGGCGTCCGCCGCCGGCACGTCACCCGCCCGGTCGTCCTCCTGCCCGGCGACGGCGCCGCGCGCGACCGGGTTGGCGAGGGTGCCCGCGTAGATGAGGGACGACGACTGGTCGGCCAGGTCGACCATCTGCAGCGTGTTGCGCAGCTGCAGCCGGTTGAGGCACGAGTGCGCGAAGCGCGGCGCGCGCAGGTCGACGCCGGACGGCAGGTCGGGGTGGTCGGCGAGGTGCCCGTCGACCGTCTCCGCGACGACGCCCCAGAACGCCCCCTCGGTGAGCACGCCGTCGGTGACGAGCACCGCGGCGAGGTGCCGCAGCACGCCGTCGAGCACGTCGGTGAAGATCGCGAGCGCCTTCTCGTCGTCGTCGACGACGGCGCGGATGCGCTCGACCTCGGGCGGCAGCGGGCGGTCGGACAGGACGGCGACCTCCTCGCCGATGTCCTTGAGGAACGCGCCGACGGGCACGTGGTCGGACCACACCAGGATGACGTTCTCGCCGTGCGGCATGAACGCGAGGTCGTGCGCGCGCAGGCAGTGCACGAGCGGGCGCAGGTAGACGCGCAGGTAGGCGCGCAGCCAGTCGGCCGGGTCCAGGCCGGACGCGCGGACCGCCGCGGTGGCGTACGCGTCGCCGGCGGCGTCACGGTGCAGCAGGGCGGCCATCGTCGTCGCGCGATGCCCGGGCGCGAGCAGCGTGTGCGGCTGCTCGCGCCACAGCGCCGCGAGCATCTTGCGGTGCGCGTTGGGGCGGGGCGTGCGGTGGTAGACGTCGCCCGTGTAGCCGATGGACGCGCGCTCGCGCAGCACCCGCACGCCGCACGCGGCGAGCTCGGGGTCGGAGTCGACGAGGTCCGCGACCCAGTCGTTGATCGCGGGCGTGGCCCGCATGTACGCGGGCGACAGGCCGCGCAGGAACCCCATGTTCTGGATCGCGACGGCCGTCTTGACGTAGTGCCGGTCCGGCCGGCTGACGTTGAGGAACGTGCGCACGGACTGCTGCGCGCGGTACTCGTCGTCCGACTCGCCGAGGAGGACGAGGTCGCGGCGCGCGACGTCGGGGGCGAACGTCACCGCGACGCGGTGCTCCCACTGCCACGGGTGCACGGGCAGGTAGCGGTAGTCCGCGGGGTCGAGGCCGAGGTCGCGCAGCCGCGCCTCGAAGCGGGCGAGCGTGGCAGGGTCCAGCTCGTGCCGGTACAGGGCGTCCTCGGTGAGGCCCGCGCCGGTGGCGACGTGGCTGACGGCGCGGCGGGCGGCGAGCCACACGAGCCGCACGGGCCGGCCCGCCTCGGGGCTGTAGGCGTCGTGCTCGCTGACCCCGTACCCGATGCGCCCGTTGTTCGCGACGAACGACGGGTGCCCCTCGGTCATCGCCTGCTCGACCGTGGCCAGGTCGGCGTCCAGCAGCTCGGCGACCGTCGGCTGCGGGCGGGCGCGCCGGTACGCCGCGCTCGCCAGGGTGGACGACAGCTCCTCGAGGTACAGCGCGAGCAGGTCGTCGGGGATGCGCAGCAGCGGCTGCAGCTCCAGCACGAGGTCGAGCACGTCGAGCGGGGCGGGCTCGCCGTCGACCTCGCGGGTCAGCGTGGACCGGTCGACCGCCCAGTGCTCCAGTGCGAGACGCCGGGCGCGGAACCGGTAGACGGCGCGGTGCCCGTCCGGGGCGTCGAGCGCGACGACGTACGCGCGTGCCTCGCCGGGGCCGGGCGCGGCGGACCGGTCCAGCGCGGGAGCCAGGAGCCGCTCGTGCGCGAACTCCGCCAGCGCCTTCGCCACGAGGTGACGCTGCGCCGCCGCGAGGTGCTCGGGCGTCAGGTGGTCCGCCGGGTGGGGAGGCCGGGCCGGGCCGCCGAGGGCGACGGGCGGGAGGTCGGTCAGCGTCATCGGGGGTCCTCGTGGGTCGTGGTGGCGCCGAGCCGGCTCGCGGCGAAGTCCTCGCGCGTGCACACGGACAGCGCCGCACGCTTGCCGGGCAGGTCGACCTCGCGCACGACGCGGAAGCCCGCGGCGGCGTTCTTGGCGGCGATGGCGGTGTTGCGCACGTCCGGCTCGACGACGACGCGCTGGGCGCGCAGCGTGCCGAAGCAGAACCGCATGGTGGCGGCCATGACGGCGTCGGTGAGCCCGTGCAGGCGCGGACCCTGCGGCGGGGCGACGAGCAGGTGCATGCCGACGTCGCCCGTGCGGGCGCGGTACACGCCCTTGAGCAGGACGCGCGACGGGTCGTACGTCTCCACCATGAACGTCGGCCGGCCCGCGACGCGGCCGATCCACGCGTGCTCGTCGGTGGACTCCGCGAGCCGCTGCTCGTACGCGAGGACCTCGTCCAGGCCCAGGTCCTGCATCTGCCAGAACGCGGACGCCGGGTGCGTGAGCCAGTGGTGCAGCACCTGCGCGTCGCGCTCGGGGACGACGCGGTCCAGGCGGACCGGCCCGATGCGCTTCCACGCCTCGTCGCGCACGACCTGCGCGGACAGCGGCTCGGTGGCCTGCGAGCGCCAGCCCGTCACCGCGCTGCCTCGCCGCCGTGGGCGACGGGGGCGACCGAAGCCGCGGGTGCGGCGGGGACGACCGTCCCCGCCGGCGCCGGCTCTGCACCCGTCGGCACGCCGAACTCCTGGAACGCGATGCGCCGCTCGCGCGGGTACACCTCGCGCCCGCACACGGCCGCGAGGATCGTCGACGACCGCCACGGCCCGAAGCCGAGGTCCGGCGCGGTGAGGCCGTGCGTGTGCTCCTCGCCGTTCTGCACGAACACGCGCCCGCGACCGCCGTCGACCGAGTAGTCGCGCGCCACGGCCAGCCGCCCGCGCTCGTCCCACTCCAGCCGGTGCGCGATGCCGAGGACCACGTCCGGCACCTGCGCGACGTAGCCCGTGGCGAGCACGAGCGCCTCGGTGGTGCGCTCGTGCTCGGTGCCGAGCTGCGCGTGCCGCAGCCGCAGCGTGTACCGCTCACCGTCCCACGCGGCGCCCGTGACCTCGGTGTCCGTCAGCAGCGTCGTCGGCACGGGGCCGGTGGCGCTCTTGCGGTAGAGGGCGTCGTAGATGTCGTCGACGAGGTCGGCGCTGATCCCCTTGTAGAGGCCGCGCTGCTCGCGGGTGAGGCGGTCGCGCAGGTCGGCCGGCAGCGCGTGGAAGTGGTCGGTGTACTCCGGCGACGTCATCTCCAGCGTCAGCTTCGTGTACTCCATCGGGAAGAACCGGGGCGAGCGCGTCACCCAGTCCACGCGCTGCCCGCCCGGGCCCGTGCCCTCCAGCAGGTCGCGGTACACCTCCGCCGCGGACTGGCCCGAGCCGACGACCGTGACCGAGGCCGCCGACCGCAGCCGGTCGCGGTGCGGCAGGTAGTCCGACGAGTGCACGACCGGCCCGTCGAGCCCGCGCAGCGCCGCGGGGACGACGGGCTGCGTGCCGACGCCCAGCACGACGTGACGCGTCCGGTACGACTCGACGGAGCCGTCCGCCCGGCGCGCGTGCACGACGTACAGGTCCTCGTCGTGCGGGTCGACCTCGACCGCCGTCACGGTGCGCCCCCAGCGCAGCGCGGGCAGCTGCGCCGCCACCCACCGGCAGTACGCGTCGTACTCCGCGCGCAGCGGGTAGAAGCTCTCGCGGATGTAGAACGCGTACAGCCGGCCCGTCGCCTTGAGCCACGCGAGGAACGAGTACGGGCTGGTCGGGTCGGCCATCGTCACGAGGTCCGCGAGGAACGGGACCTGGATCGTCGCGCCCTCGAGCATCATCCCCGGGTGCCAGCGGAACTCCTCGGCGCGGTCGAGGAAGACGGTGTCGAGGTCGAGCGGGTCCGCGAGCGCCGCGAGCCCCAGGTTGAAGGGGCCGATGCCCACGCCGACGAGGTCGTGGACGCGCGCGTCGGGCACGACGGCGGTCGTGCCGTCCGCCGTCATCGCGCCACCGCCGGGTCCGCCGCGAGCAGGTCGTCGCCCTCGAGCAGCGCGGCCGCCGCCTGCCGGACCAGCTCCAGCACGTGCCGCACGTCCGCGACGGTCGTCTCGGGGTTGAGCAGCGTGAGCTTGAGGCACGGGCGCCCGTCCACCGTGGTGCGGGCGACGAGCGCGCGCCCGGAGTCGAACAGCACGCGCCGCACCTGCCCGACCAGCGCGTCCGCACGGGCGTCGTCCAAGCCGTCCGGCTGGTAGCGGAACATGACGGTCGACAGGTCCGTCGGCGAGAGCAGCCGGAGGTCAGGGTCGGCGTCGACCACCCGGTGCACGGCCGCGGCCAGGTCGATCGTCGCGTCGACCATCTCGCCGATCCGGTCGGCGCCGAGGGCGCGCAGCGTCGCCCAGAGCTTGAGCGCGTCGAACCGGCGCGTCGTCTGCAGGGACACGTCGACCTGGTTCGGCTCGTCCTCGTGCTCGGGGTTGAGGTAGTCCGCGTGGTGCGCGACGAGCCGCAGGTCGGCCGCGTGCCGCACGACCAGCGCCGAGGACGACACCGGCTGGAAGAACGCCTTGTGGAAGTCGACCGTCACCGAGCGGGCGCGCTCGATGCCGTCGAGCAGGTGCCGGCGCGTGCGGCTGACGAGCAGCCCGCAGCCGTACGCCGCGTCGACGTGCAGCCAGACGTCCGCGGCGTCGCACGCGTCCGCGATCGGTGCGAGCGGGTCGATGCAGCCGCGGTCGGTCGTGCCGGCGGTCGCGACGACGGCCATCGCGAGGCGGCCGTCCTGCTCGACGTGCCGCAGCGCGATCGCCAGCGCGTCGGGCCGCATGCGCCCCTGCTCGTCCACGGGGACGAGGCGGACGGCGTCGGGTGCGAGGCCGAGCAGGCGCGCGGACTTCTGCACCGAGAAGTGGCTCGAGGCCGTCGCGAGCACGACGAGGTCGCGGATGCCGACGCCGGGAGCCGTGGCGAGCGCGTGCTCGCGCGCCACGAGCAGCGCCTGCAGGTTCGACTGCGTGCCGCCGGACGTGAAGACGCCGCCGCCCGCGAGGAAGCCGATGCGCTGCGCCGTCCACGCCACGAGCCGGCGCTCCATCAGCGTGCCGACCGTCGACTGGTCGTAGGTGTCGACGCTCGGGTTGATCGCCGCGAGCACGGCCTCCGCCGCGACGGCCGGCACGGCGACGGGGCAGTTGAGGTGGGCCGTGTACGCGGGGTCGTGGAACCAGACGGCGTGCTGGGCGAACAGCTCGTCGACCTCGCGCATCGCGGCCGCCGTGCCCCGGCCCGGCGCGTCGAGGTCGACCGCGTCGACGAGGGCCTGCAGGTGCTCGCGGCTCGCGCCCGAGAACGGCTGGGTGGTGGTGCGGAACCGGGACGCGACCCGGTCGACGGTGCCGCGCATCGCGTCGACGTAGGCGTCGGCGCTCGCGGCGGACAGCAGCTCGTGCACGCGTGGATCTCCCCTGCGGCGGGCACGCCCCGCTGCCGGGACGCGCGTAGTGAGGTCTGCCTCAGTAAGGCGGGCCTAACATACGCGAAGCGGGCGATCCGTCAAGGTCCGTCCACGCACGGAGCGCGGACCACGGCGGCGCGGCGGCGCGGGCGCCGAGCGCGGACGTGCAGGTCAGGAGCGCCGCAGCGGCAGCCAGTCGAGGACGTCCCGGATGTGCCGGTCCCAGTAGCCCCACTCGTGGTCGCCCGGGTGGACGTGCGCCTCGACGGGCACGCCCCGGGCCGTCGCCTGCTCGACGAACAGGTGCTGCGCGTCGACGAGGAAGTCCTGCGCACCGCACGTCGCGTACAGCGCGGGCAGCGTCGCGGGGTCCGCGCGCTCCAGCAGGGCGAGCAGGTCGTCGTCCGTGCCGGCCGGGTCGCTGCCCGCCCACACGTGCGGCACCCGCACGTGCAGCTCGGTCGCGCGTGGCCCGCCGACCACGAGCGCGCCCGACAGGCTCGCCGCCGCCGCGAACCGCTCCGGCTGCCGCAGCGCCCACTTGAACGCCCCGTACCCGCCCATCGACAGCCCCGCGACGAACGTGTCCTCCCGGCGGTCCGACACCCGGAAGAAGTGCTGCACCACCCGCGGCAGCTCCTCGGACAGGAACGTCCAGTACGCCCCGCCGTACGCCTCGTCGGTGTAGAACGACCGCCCGCCGCGCGGCATGACGACGGCCAGGCCGCGGTCCGCGACGTAGCGCTCGATCGACGTGCGGCGCAGCCAGATCGACTCGTCGTCGCTCAGCCCGTGCAGCAGGTACAGCACGGGCGGCGGACCGGCCAGGTCCGCGCCGCCCATCCCGATCTGACCGCGGGCGGCCTCCGGCAGCAGCACGGTCGCCGCCGTGCTGGTCTGCAGCGCCTCGGAGAAGAAGTGGCAGGTCAGCAGCGCCATCGCGGCGTCCTTCCGGTGGGGTCCGTCGTCGACGCTAGCGGTGCGGTGCGACACCGGCGAGGCGGACCGGCTCGGGGCCCGGGCGAGAGGTCGGCGGCCGCACGTCGGGGTCCGACCGCCGACCTCGGCACGCCCTCAGTCGCCGCCGCCACCGCCGTCCGCGCCACCGTCCCCGCCGCCGTCGCCGTGGTCGTCGCCCCCGACGGCAGCCGAGCCGTCCCGGCGCGAGGCGACCACGCGCTTCGAGTGCAGTGCCGACGCCACCGCCGAGAGCGCGATTCCGACGGCGACGACGGTCACTCCGATCACGGGCTCCATCTCAGCTCCTCAGGCCGTGCGTGGCGGTTCAGTCGAGCGCCGGCTCGTACACCGAGATGTGACGTCCGGAACGCTGCTGGAAGACCGTACCGAGCCAGTCCTCGTACCTCTCGGTCAGGCGCAGGCCGGCGATCCGGGCCATGAGGTCGAGCTCGGCCGGCCAGGGTCGCCCGGCTCGGGCAGGTCCTCGACCGTGACGCGTCCGCCCAGCAGCCGCGCGGGAACGTGCGCCTGCTCGTGGGGGCGCGCGGTGCTGATCGTGATCGACGTGGCGCGCAGCCGGGGCCCGCCGGCGCGGACGTCGTCGTCGCTCATGCCCCGATGCTGGCACCGGACCCGCCCTCCGTCACGCACGCCCGACCCCGCCCCGACCACCAGCCGCCTCTCTCTCCCGCCGACGCGACGACCCGCGCCCTCCGGGCGGTGCGACGAGACCGTGATCGTGCACCGGTCGCGGCCCGCGTCGGTGCACGACCACGGGGTCGCGCGCGGAGCCGGCGTCGGGGCCGGCCCGGCGTCGCGCCCGGAGCCGACACGCCCGGACCGGGACACACCGGGCGCTTGACGCAGGCCGGCCGGGCGGCTGGGGTGAACGCCGTCCACGCCCCTGACCTGCACCGGAGGTGACCGTGCGCCGCAGCGGACCGGAGCCGGCGGCGTCGTGAAGGGCGCCCACCACGCGCTCTGCGGCGCCGCCGCGTGGGTGGCCGTCGCCTCGACCGCGCCGTACACGCTCGGCTGGTACCCGGTCTCGCCGCTCGGCGTCGTCGCCGGTGCGTTCGTCTGCGCGGGCGCCGCGCTCGCCCCCGACGCGGACCACCACGACGCGACGATCGCGCACTCCCTGCCGCCGGTGTCCGAGTGGGTGTGCGACGTCGTGGGGCGCCTCGCGGGCGGGCACCGCAACGGGACGCACTCGGTGTTGGGCGTCGGCGTGCTCACCGCGCTCGCGTGGGGGCGGGGCAGGTCACCATCACCACCGAGCGCCTCGGGGAGCTCGCGCTCGGGGCCGGGGTCCTGTCGCTGCTGCTCGTGGCGTTCGCGGCACGCGCCCTCGGCCTCGCCCGGCGGCGGCTGGACGCGTGGGCGCTCGCGCTCGCGCTCGCGGCCTTCGTCACCGTGGCGGCCCCCACGGAGTGGGACTGGCTGCCCGTGGCCGTCGGGCTGGGCGCGGCGGTGCACGTCGCGGGCGACATGCTGACGGGCAGCGGCGTCCCCCTGCTGTGGCCCTGGGAGCCGCGACCGCCGCGCTGGTGGCGCCGCACCCCGGTGCTCAACGACGTCTGGACCGCCGGGGGCAACCTCGCGCTGCCGCTGCTGGGCACCACGGGGTCCTGGCGGGAGCGGCTGCTGGTCGCGCCGCTGACGGCCTACGCGGCGTACGGGGTGGGCGCGGCGGTGGTCGGCGGGTCGCTCACGGCGCTGGGGTACGACGCCGACCGGGTGCTGGAGCGCGTGTGGGAGGCCGCGGGCGCGCTGGTCACCACGGCGACGGTCGTCGGCGCCGTCACCCTCCGGGCGCCGCTGCCGGGCTGACGGGACGCACGGCCGGTCCTGCCGTGAAGAACGTCAGCTCGGGCCCGTAGTCCCCGTCGCGGACCGCGTCGACGACGAACCGGCGACCGGGGAAGGCGCGGTCGAGGGCCGCGTGCCAGAACCAGGCCATCGGCTCCACGAGGAGCTCCGCCTCGCGCGCGTCGAAGCCCCTGCTGGGGAGCAGGTCCCAGACGTGGACGTGGTTGACCACCTTCTCGACGGCCGCGACGTCGCCCAGGCGGTCGAACCAGTCGTCCACGACGGCGAGGTCGGTGCGGAACCCGCGCAGCACCGCGCCCCGGTGCTCGACGAACGGGGGTGCCAGGAGGGCCATGACCGCGGCGATCGTCCCCGCGGAGCCGTGCACGCCGATGAACGGGCGCGGGTCCTGCGGGTGCGCGTCGTCCAGCAGCTCGGTGAGCTCCGCGAACCCGCGGAGGTCCAGCTCGGGACGGTCCGTCATCGCACGCTCCTGCCCGCCCGAGGTCGTCGGGCCCCGTGGACCGCGCCGGGCCCGGTGCGCCGCACGCACCCGGCGGGCCGGCGCCGTGCCGGACACCAGCCGCGCGACCACCACCGGCGGGGCGGACCGGCCGGGTCCGGCACGGCCAGGCGGTGACGGGGAGGGACGGTGGCGGCGGTCATCCGCGGGCCACCCGGCGCAGCAGCCCCAGCAGCTGCTCCTGCTCGTCGGGCGTCAGGACGTCGAGCCGGGCCCGGGCACCCTCCTGCCGCCGGTCCGAGAGCCGCGCGAGCTGCTCGCGGCCCGCGTCCGTGAGCTCGACGAGGGTCGCCCGGCGGTCCGCGGGGTCGGGCACGCGGCGCACCCAGCCGTCCTCCTCGGCCTGGTCCACCTTGGACGTGATCGACCGCGGCGCGACGTCCAGCACGTCGGCGAGCTCGCCGAGGCGGCGCGGCCGGTCGCAGCGGTCCAGCGTGCGCAGCAGGCGCAGCTGGCCCGGCGTGATGTCGTGCCCGAGCACCGTGGACGCCTCCCGGCGGACGCTGCGCAGCACGTCGTGCAGCAGCTCGAGGAACTCCTCCGACGGGCTCGCCGGCCCGCCCGCGCCGGCCGTCGGGGGCACCGCGGGGGTGTCGTCGTGCAGGTGCGCGTCCACGGACCGAGGCTAGCGGGGAATGAAACCGCGGTGAATCACGCTCATGGTGAGGTAACCTCAGCATCGCGACCGCCCCGGCCGCGACACCTCCGGACCCAGGAGGCCCCATGACTCCCCCTCGATGCCCGGCGGAGGCGGCAACCCCGCCGTCCGCGGCTTCACGCGCGACCCGTCCGTCAAGGCCCAGCGCCTGCAGCGCGGCTCGCTGCGCCGGATCCTCGCGTTCGCGCGCCCCTACCGCGCCCAGCTCGCGGTCTTCCTCGTCCTCATCGCGCTCGGCGCCGGCGCCGGCGCCCTCACCCCGTGGCTGCTGCAGCGGCTCATCGACGACGGCATCACCCGCGGCGACACCGGCGTCGTCGTCGGGATCGCCGGCGCGGTCGCCGGCCTCGCGGTGGTCTCCGCGGTCCTCGGCGTGGCCGAGCGGTGGGTGTCCGCGCGCATCGGCGAGGGCCTCATCCACGACCTGCGCACCGCCGTGTTCGACCACGTGCAGCGCATGCCCCTCGCCTTCTTCTCCCGCGCCCGCACGGGCGCCCTCGTCCAGCGTCTCAACGGCGACGTCCTCGGCGCGCAGCAGGCGTTCACGTCCACGCTGTCCAACGTCGTGAGCAACTCGCTCACGGTCGCCTTCGTGCTGGCCGCGATGCTGTCGATGTCGTGGCAGCTCACGCTGCTCTCGCTCGTCCTGCTGCCCGTCTTCGTGCTGCCCGCCCGCTGGTTCGGGCGCAAGATCGCCGCGATCACGCGCGAGTCCTACGAGCTCGGCGCCGAGGCGTCGCAGACGATGACCGAGCGGTTCAACGTCGCCGGCGCGCACCTGGTCAAGGTGTTCGGCGACCCGGCGCGCGAGTCCGCCGCCTACGCCGAGCAGACCGCGCGCGTGCGCGACATCGGCGTCAAGCGCGCGCTGTACTCGACGTGGTTCCGCATCGGCCTGACCACCGTCGCGTCCGTCGCGACGGCGATCGTCTACGGGCTGGGCGGTCTGCTGGCGATCCGCGACGAGCTGACCGTCGGCGTCGTCGTCGCCCTCGCCGCCTACCTCGGCCGCCTCTACGGCCCGCTGACGGCGATGTCGAACGTGCAGGTCGACGTCATGACGGCGCTCGTCTCGTTCGAGCGCGTGCTCGAGGTGCTCGACCTGGAGCCGACGGTCGCGGAGAGGCCCGGCGCCTCCGACCTGCGCGACGCCGTCGCGGCACGGGGCGCGAGCGTCGAGCTCGACCACGTCGGCTTCCGCTACCCCGCGGCCGGAGAGGTGTCGCTCGCGTCCCTCGAGTCCGTCGCGACGCTCAGCCACGACCCGGTCGCGGACACGCTCACCGACGTCACGTTCTCCGTGCCGGCCGGCGCCATGGTGGCCCTCGTCGGCCCGTCGGGCGCCGGCAAGACGACCATCTCGCAGCTCGTCACGCGGATGTACGACCCCACGCGCGGGGCCGTCCGGATCGCCGGGCAGGACCTGCGCGACGTCACCGCCGACTCGCTGCGTGCGACCGTCGGCGTCGTCAGCCAGGAGGCGCACCTCTTCCACGACACCATCGCGGGCAACCTGCGCTTCGCCCGCCCCGACGCCACCGACGCCGACATCGAGCGCGCCCTGCGCGCCGCGCACGTGTGGGACCTCGTCGCGTCGCTGCCCGACGGCATCGAGACCGTCGTCGGCGACCGCGGCTACCGCCTCTCCGGCGGCGAGCGCCAGCGCCTCGCGATCGCGCGGCTGCTGCTCAAGGCCCCCGACGTCGTCGTGCTCGACGAGGCCACGGCCCACCTGGACTCGGAGTCGGAGGCCGCCGTGCAGGCCGCCCTCGACGAGGCGCTCACCGGGCGCACGTCGCTCGTCATCGCGCACCGCCTGTCGACCGTCCGGCAGGCCGACCTCATCGTCGTCGTCGAGGCCGGGCGGGTCGTCGAGCAGGGCACGCACGCCGACCTGCTCGCGCGCGGCGGGCTGTACGCGGACCTGTACCGCACCCAGTTCGCGGAGAAGGCCGCGGCCGCCTGACGGGTCAGATCGACCGCGTCTCCCCGCTGCGGTCCGCGTACGCCTCCGCGACGCGACCGTCGAGGACGAGGCGCACCCGCTCGGCGAGGTCGCGGACGGCCGCCCGGTCGTCGTCGAGCAGGTCGTCCGCCATCTCCCGGAGGACGAGGTCGACCTGCCGCCGCAGCTCGGGCGCGTGCGCGTCAGGGTCCGCGTGCACGCCGACGTCCCGGCACAGGCGCAGGAGCGCGACGAGCACCGTCGGCTCGCGCCGCCCGTAGCGCCGCACCTGCCCGCACGCCAGGTCGAGGTAGTAGCGCAGGTCGCGGTCCATGACGACGGCGCGGCCGACGCCGTCGTCGTCGGTGTGCATCGTGCCGCCGAGCCGCCGCCCCGTGAGGCTCACCAGCAGCTCCGACATGTGCCCGACCGCGTGCGCGGCCGTCACGGGGTCGTTGATGCTGGGCGAGAGCGCCTTGACGGCGATGCCCTCGAGCTGCCGGAAGCCGAACGCGGCGTCCTGCTCGACCGTCCGCTCCCGCCCGAGGGCGACCGCCGCGAGGAGCCCGGCGACGACGTCGTCCGGCACCCTCGCGGCGTCGCGCCCGTCGCCGGTCCACAGCGTCAGCAGGGGCGTCCCGCTCACGACCAGGTCCCCCGGGCGGGCCTCGACCCGCACGACCACGTCGGCCGCCCGGGCTCGCTGCACGAGTGGCTCGACGTCGACCCGCTGGACGAACCCGCCGCGCGGCGCGTCGACGACGGTCCCCGGGACGTCCGGCCCGAGCCTCTCGGGGACCTGCGCGGGACCGTCGCCGCGCTCGGGCAGGAACATCGCGATCGCGCGCTGCGACTCGTCGTGCACCTTGGCCATCATCGAGTCGATCCGCAGCATCCCCGTGATGTGGTGGACGAACGCGACGACGGCGGTCACGCTCGCGGCCGCCAGGACGAGCACGAGCGCCAGCGCCACCACCGGCACCGGCTCGTCCTCGTGGAGGGTCCGGACCACCGTGAGCGACAGGGCGATCGTCCCGACGAGGACGGCCAGCACGGTCTTGATGGTGCGGTCGCGCAGGAAGTCGCGCAGCAGCCGCGGCGAGAACTGCTGCGACGCGAGCTGGAGCGCGACGACCGTGATCGAGAACGCGGTCGTGAGCGTCGCCATGGTCGCGGTCGCGACCGTCTGCACGGCCGCCGTCGCCGCGGCCACGTCGCCCGGCCAGAGCACCCGCACGAGGCCGGAGTCCGCGGGCGGGCGGACGTGGGAGAGCGCCACCCCGACGACGACGGCGGTCACGCCGGCGGTGGCCGGCCACGTTCACAGCTCCGGTGCGGTGCGCTCCGCGTCGCGTCGGGCGTGAGGACGGGGGAACGCCACGATCGTCTCCTTCCGGCGGGAGCGGGTGCTGCCACGACCCTCGCCCATCCGTCGCGGCCGCGCAGCCCGGGGGCGCGGTCGCGCGTGCGCGCCGCGGCGCAGGTCAGCGGCGCGCGACCCCGTGCGGCGCCCCGACCTGCGAACGGGACGGCGGCGGCGTGCAGGGCCACGGCGCGTGCTCGACGGGCACGCGCACGGGGGCGTCGGGGAGCCGGCCGCTCATCGCCCCACCCCCTGCCGCGCCCGTCAGTGGGCCAGCTTGAGACCGATCACGCAGGCGACGATGCCGAGGATGAGCAGGATCTTCACGAGCGACACCGTCTCGGTGCCGGTCACCATGCCGTACGCCACGGTGAGCGAGGCGCCGATGCCGACCCAGACCGCGTACGCGGTGCCGGTCGGCAGCTCCCGCATGGCGTAGGCGAGCCCGCCCATGGAGGCGAGCAGCGCGACGCCGAACAGCACGGTCGGGCCGAGCCTGGTGAAGCCCTCGGAGCGGCCGAGGGCGGTCGCCCACACGGCCTCGAGGACCCCGGAGACGACGAGCACGAGCCAGGACATGGTGGACCTCCGTGGCTGCCGTCTTGTCGCTCTCCGGGTACGGCGCCGCTCGTCCGGGGGACCGCGACGACATGAGGTGGGGCGCGGTCCCGCAGCCATGGTGGCACGCAAGGGCACGTCGGGGCACGGCCGGGCAGCGGCAGCCGTGGTGGGGTCGGCCACCCACCGGCGGACACGCCGGGACGCCGACCGTCGCGGGCGCCGCGGCACCGCGGCTAGCGTCGTCGGGGTCGCCCGGTGCGCCGCCGCACCCGCCACGTCCCCCGTGGTGCGCGACCCGACCGCCCCGGGCACGACCGGCGCGTGCGCCGGCACCACGGAAGGACACCGGTGACCTCTCCCACCCCGCTCCCCGACGACCGCCCCTGGCAGGACGCCACGCTGCCCGCCGACGAGCGCGTGGCCCTGCTGCTCGACGCGATGACGCTCGAGGAGAAGCTCGCGCAGCTCGGCTCCTACTGGTTCGACCGCCGGGGCGCGGGCGAGGTGGTGGCGCCGATGCAGGACACGTTCGGCGCCCGCCGCCCGGACTTCGCGACCGCGTCCCGGCACGGGCTGGGGCACCTGACGCGCGTGCTCGGCACGGACCCGGTGCCGGCGGACGAGGGTCGGGCGAAGCTCGCCCGCACGCAGCGCGAGCTCGTCGCGAACCACCGGCTGGGGCTGCCGGCGATCGCGCACGAGGAGTGCCTCACGGGCGTGACGTCGTACGGCGCGACCGTCTACCCGACGCCGCTCGCGTGGGGTGCCGCGTTCGACCCGGACCTCGTGCACGAGGTCGGGTCGGCGATCGGGCGGGACCTGCGGCGGCTCGGCGTGCACCAGGGCCTCGCCCCGGTGCTCGACGTCGTGCGCGACTACCGGTGGGGCCGGGTCGAGGAGACCCTCGGCGAGGACCCGTACGTGGTCGCCACGATCGCGACCGAGTACGTGCGCGGCATGGAGGAGCAGGGCGTCGTCGCGACGCTCAAGCACTTCGTCGGGTACTCGGCGTCGCGCGGCGGCCGCAACCACGCGCCCGTCTCGGTGGGCCCGCGCGAGGTCGCGGACGTGCTGCTGCCGCCGTTCGAGACGGCCGTCCGCGAGGGCGGCGCCCGCTCGGTCATGAACTCCTACACCGACCTCGACGGCGAGCCCGTCGCCGCGTCGTCGTCCCTGCTGACCGGCGTGCTGCGCGACTCCTGGGGGTTCGAGGGGACGGTCGTCTCGGACTACTGGGCGGTGGCGTTCCTCGTGACGGCGCACGGGGTCGCGGCGGACGCCGCGGACGCGGGGGCGCGGTCGCTGCGCGCCGGCATGGACGTCGAGCTGCCGAACACGATGTGCTTCGGCGAGCTCGCACCGCTCGTGCGGGACGGACGCCTGGACGAGGCGCACGTCGACCGGGCCGTGCGCCGCGTGCTGCTGCAGAAGGCCCAGCTCGGCCTGCTCGACGCGCCCGCCGCCGACGGCACGCCCCGGGCGGCGCCCCGACGCCGACCCCGTCGACCTGGACCCGCCGGCCAACCGCGACCTGGCGCGGCGGCTCGCGGAGGAGTCGGTGGTGCTGCTCGACAACCCGCGCGGCGTGCTGCCGCTCGGGTCCGGCGGTGGGCTGCGGCGGGTCGCCGTGGTCGGCCCCTCGGCCGCCGACCCCGGCGTGCTGCTGGGCTGCTACTCCTACCCGATCCACGTGCTGCCGCGGCACCCGGAGCTGGGCTGGGGCATCGAGGTGCCGTCCCTGCTCGACGCGCTGCACGCCGAGCTCGACGGGGTCGAGGTCGTGCACGAGCGCGGGTGCGACGTCGTCGACGACGACCGCAGCGGGTTCGACGCCGCCGTGGCCGCCGCCCGGGACGCCGACGTGTGCGTGCTGACCGTCGGCGACCGTGCCGGCATGTTCGGCCGCGGCACGTCCGGCGAGGGCTGCGACGCCGCGGACCTGCGCCTGCCGGGCGTGCAGCACGAGCTGGTCGATGCGGTGCTCGCGGCGGGGACGCCGGTCGTGCTCGTCGTGGTGTCCGGGCGCCCCTACGCGCTGGGTGCGTACGTCGGCCGTGCGGCCGCGGTCGTGCAGGCGTTCATGCCCGGCGAGGAGGGGGCCGGCGCCGTCGCGGGGGTGCTGAGCGGGCGGGTGGACCCCAGCGGGAAGCTGCCCGTGCAGGTCCCCCGGCACGCCGGGGGCGGCCCGCAGACGTACCTCGGCCCGGCGCTCACGCGGCGTCTCGACCGGATCAGCAACCTCGACCCGAGCCCGGCGTTCCCGTTCGGGCACGGGCTGTCCTACACGTCGTTCGCGTACGGCGACCTGACGGTGACGCCGGGCGACGTGCCGACGGACGGCGCCTTCGAGGTCGCCGTGACGGTGACGTGCACGGGCGGGCGCGCGGGCACGGAGGTCGTCCAGCTCTACCTGTCCGACCCCGTCGCCGACGTGGCGCGGCCGGTCAAGCAGCTCGCCGGGTACGTGCGCGTCCCGCTGGCCCCGGGCAGTCCCGCCGCGTCACGTTCACGGTGCCCGCCGACCTGACCTCCTACACGGGCACGGACCTGGTGCGCGTCGTCGACCCCGGGACGGTCGTCGTGCAGGTGGGCGGCTCCAGCGAGGGCGACGTGCTGCGCGCCGAGGTCGAGCTGACCGGCCCCCGCCGCCACCCCGGCCGGGACCGCGCCCTGCGCACCACGGCCACGGTCGCCGACGCCTGACCGCGCTCCCCGCCGCGCCCGCCCTCCCGCCCCCACCCGTCGAGCGCGCCCGTTCCCCGTCGAGCGCGCCCCTCACGACGGGCGCGCTCGCGGGACACGGGGTGCGCTCGACGGACACGTCGTCGGCACCGATCGGTGGATACCGCTTTCCATCAGTCGTCCGCCGGGTGACCATGAGGCGGTGACGTCCCCCGCCTCGCGGCACTCCCCCGTCGACGTCGACGGCCAGCACCCCGTCCGGTCCGTCTTCCACCTCCTGGGCATGCACCGCCGGCGCATCGCCACGGCGGTGTTCTTCTTCGCGCTCAAGGACACGCCGCTGTGGCTGATGCCGTTCATCACGGCGCGCGTCATCGACGTCGTCGTCGACCGCCGGCCGCTGCACGAGCTGTGGCTGTGGGCCACGGTGGCGTTCGTCGCGCTGCTGCAGAACTACCCGAACCACGTCATGTACACGAAGCTGTTCATGGGCGCGGTCCGGCAGATCGGCGCCGACCTGCGCAACGCGCTCGCCGCACGGCTGCAGAGCCTGTCGATCGGCTTCCACACGCGCACGTCCGCCTCGATCGTGCAGACGAAGGTCGTGCGCGACGTCGAGAACGTCGAGCTCATGCTCCAGCAGGTCACGCACCCGCTGCTGTCGTCGTCGATGGTCGTCATGGGCGCCGTCGTCACCACGGCGACCTCCGTGCCGCAGTTCCTGCCCGTGTACGCGCTGACCATCCCGCTCGCCGTGCTGCTGCGGTACGGGCTCGCGCGCCGCTCCCGCGAGCGCAACGAGGCCTTCCGCAAGCAGGTCGAGCGGTTCTCCGCGCGCGTCGGCGAGATGGCGACGCTCATGCCGATCACCCGCGCGCACGGGCTGGAGGCGACGGCGCAGGAGCGGGTCGCGGAGGGCGCGGAGGGCGTGCGCACGTCCGGGTACGAGCTCGACGTGCTCAACGGCCGGTTCGCGTCGCTGTCCTGGGTCGGGCTGCAGCTGCTCGGCGTCGGCTGCCTCGTGCTCGCCGCGACGGCGGCCCTGACCGGCTGGTTCCCGGTGACGGCCGGGCAGGTCGTGCTGCTGTCGTCGAACTTCACGCTCATCACCGGCGGCGTCACGCAGCTGCTCATGCTCCTGCCGGTGGCGGCCAAGGGCACCGAGTCCGTGCGGTCGATCGCCGAGGTGCTCGCGGAGCCCGACGTCGAGCAGAACGAGGGCAAGGCGCCGGTCACCGCGGTCCAGGGGCGGCTCACGTTCGACGCGGTGCACTTCCGCTACGACGACGCCGACGGGCACGCGCTCGACGGCGTCGACCTCGACGTGCACCCGGGCGAGACGGTCGCGTTCGTCGGGCCGTCCGGGTCGGGCAAGTCCACCGTGCTGAACCTGGCGCTCGGGTTCCTGCGGCCGACGTCCGGGCGGCTGCTGCTCGACGGCGTCGACGCCGCGACGCTCGACCTGCGCACGTTCCGCCGGTACGTGTCCGTGGTGCCGCAGGAGTCCGTGCTGTTCGAGGGGTCGATCCGCGACAACGTCACGTACGGGCTCGGGCCCGTGCCCGACGAGCGGGTCCGAGCCGCCCTCGAGGACGCCAACGCCGCCGAGATCGTCGACGCCCTGCCCGACGGCTGGCACACCGTGGTCGGCGAGCGCGGCGCGCGTCTGTCCGGGGGGCAGCGCCAGCGCATCGCCATCGCCCGCGCGCTCGTGCGCGACCCCCGCGTGCTGCTGCTCGACGAGGCCACGTCCGCGCTCGACCCGGAGTCGGAGGCGCTCGTCCGCGACGCGCTCGCCCGCCTCATGCGCGGGCGCACCACGCTCGTGGTGGCGCACCGCCTGTCCACCATCCGCGACGCCGACCGGATCGTCGTGCTCGACCAGGGCCGGATCGTCGAGACCGGCCGGCACGAGGAGCTCATGGCCGCCGGCGGCCGCTACGCCCGCCTGGAACGCGCGCAGCGGGTCTGACGCGACGCCACGGGCGGGGCCGCGGCCGTCAGGTCAGGCGGCCCAGGTGGAGGGCCGCGAGCGCGAGGGCCGTCACCGTCTCCCCGTCGCGGACGCGGCCGTCGCGGACCATCGCGAGGACCTCGGCGAAGGGCACGGTCCGGACCTCGCTGATGCCCTCGTGCGCCTGCTCCTGGGCGGTGGCGTCCGCGTCCCCCACGGGGGAGAGCCCGCGCGCGACGAACACGTGCTCGGGTGCGCGCGCGATCCCGTTCAGCGCCTCGGTCGTCCCGACGTGCACCCACTCGCGTGCGAGGAGCCCCGCCTCCTCCGCGAGCTCGCGCTGCGCGGCCACCAGCGGCTCCTGCCCGTCGGTGCCGCCCGCCGGCACCTCGACCGACGCGGGACCGGTCGTGTACCGGTCGGTCGTGACGAGCACGACCTCGTCGTCGTCGGTCAGCGCGACGACGAACACCGACGGGCGCAGCTCCACCCAGCCGTACAGCGCGGGGCTGCCGTCAGGGGCGACCGCGTCGTCCTCCCGCACGACGATCCACGGGTTCTCGTACACGACGCGGGAGGAGACGGTCTGCCAGGTCATGCCCCGACGGTAGGCCGTCGGCGGTGCTCACCGACGCCGAGGGGCCGAGCGCCGGCGTCACGACGCCGACGCCGGTGACGCCGAGGACCACCGGTCCTGCCCGTGCGTGTGCGGTCGCGACGGCGGGTCGCCCGGCGACGGGTAGGCGCGCTCGTCCTGCGCGTCGACGACGTGCGCGTCGGTGTCGCCGCCGACCGCGAGCGCCGCGTGCACGAGGGCCAGGTGCGAGAGGGCCTGCGGCAGGTTGCCGAGGAACTCGCCCGTACGGGCGTCGATCATCTCCGACCAGATGCCGACGTCGTTGGCCTGCTCCAGCAGGTCGTCCATCCACGCGCGCGCCTCGTCGACGCGGCCCAGCAGCGCGGCCGCGCGCACGCCCCAGAACGCGCACGCGACGAACGTGCCCTCCTCGTCCTGCATGCCGGAGTACCGCCAGAGCAGCGCCCCGGCGCCGAGCTCGCGGCGGATCGCGTCGAGCGTCGAGGACAGCCGCTCGGGGGTGTCGAACTCCTGGTCGACGAAGAGCAGCACCGACGCGTCGAGCGCGTCCGTGCCCGGGTGCATGACGTAGGCCTGCTTCGCGTCCGACCAGCACTCGGCGCGCACCCACGCGGCGATCGCCTCCGCCTCGGAGCGCCAGCGCTCCGCGTCGCCGGGCAGGTGCCCCTCCTCCGCGAGGTGCGCCGCGCACAGCAGCGCGTGCCGGCAGCCCAGGGCGGAGGACGTGTACCGGTGCTCGTCGGTGAGCTCCCAGATGCCGGCGTCCGGCCGGCGCCAGGCGTCGCAGGCGCGGTCCGCGACGCCGGTGAGCACGCGGGACGTCTCGGCGTCGAGCAGGTTGCCCGCGTCGACGTAGGTGCGCACCACGCCCATGAGGTCCCCGTAGGTGCCGAGCTGGAGCTGACGCGAGGCCCGGTTCCCGTCGACGACGGGGCCGATGCCGCGCCACCCGGGCACGTCCCGCTCGGCGCGCCCGTGCGCGAGCTCCCCGTCGAGCGTGAAGAACACCGTCGGGGGGTGCTTGGCGACGGTCCGCAGCGTCCAGGCCATCGCCGCGTGCGTCTCCTCACGCAGCCCGAACCGCGTGAGCGCGTCGACGACGTACGCGACGTCCCGGACCCACGCGTACCGGTAGTCCCAGTTCTTGCCGCCGTCCCAGGACTCCGGCAGCGCGGTCGTGCCGGCGGCCGCGACGGCGCCCGTCGGGGAGTGGATGAGCAGCTTGAGCGCGAGCGCGCTGCGCTGCACCGCCTGCGCCCAGGGCCCGCCGTAGTGGAACTCGCGGGTCCAGGTGCGCCAGTTCTCGACGGTCCGCTCGATGCCGCGGTCCATCTCCTCCGGGTCGGGCACGTACACCGGCTCGTCCTGCGTGCCCGCGAGGCCGAGCACGTGCCGGGACCCCGGCGCGGTGGTGAGCACGCCGGCGACCTCCCGGTCGTCCACGTGCGTCGTCATCTCCCCCAGGGTCGCGACGACCACGGAGACCCCGTCCAGCGTGATGACCGGCCCCCGCCGCGTGCGCCGCACCCACGGGGACGCCGTGCCGAGCATGGTCCCGGGCACGACGCGCCACGCCATCGGGACGCTCCCCGTGACGCCCTCGACGCGTCGCACCAGCTCGCACCACGGCAGCCGGCCGGCCACGCCGGTGGTCGTCGCGTCGGTCACGCGCGCCTCGCCCGTGGCCGTCACGAACCGGGTGACCAGCACGTTCGTGCCCGGCACGTAGGCGCGGGCGACCTCGAACGGCACGGTCGGGGCGAGCTCGACGTACCCGCCGCCGACCGGGTCGAGGACCGCCGCGAACGCCGGCTGCGTGTCGAGCACGGGCACGGGGAACCAGTCGATGCGGCCGTCGTCCGCCACCAGGGCGACCGTCCGGCCGTCCCCGATCGCCGCGTACGCGCGCAGCGGCACGTACCCGTCCGTGCGGGGCGTGGGCGGCCGCGGGTCGTCGGCGTCGCGTCGGCCGGACCCCGGGATGCCCTCGTCCGCGGTGAGCGAGTCCGGCAGCGCCGGGTCGTCGGTCACGGGGTCGGCATCCCGCCCGTCACCGCGATCGTCGCGCCGCTGACGTAGCTCGACTCCTGCGACGCGAGGAACACGTACGCGGGTGCGAGCTCGGCCGGCTGACCCGCGCGGCCGTACGGCGTCTGCTCACCGAACTCCGGCAGCGCCTCGGGCGGCTGACCGCCCGCGGCCTGCAGCGGCGTCCACACCGGCCCCGGCGCCACGACGTTGACGCGGATCCCCTTCGGCGCGAGCTGGCCGGCGAGGGCCTTGGAGATCGTGTTGATCGCGGCCTTCGTCGTCGCGTAGTCCACGAGGTTGGGCGACGGCTGGTACGCCTGGATGGAGCTCGTGTTGATGATCGACGCACCCTTGGGCAGGTGCGGCAGCGCCTCCTGCACGATCCAGAACAGCGCGTGCACGTTGGTGCGGAACGTCTGGTCGAAGCTCTCGCTCGTCAGGTCGGCGAGGTCCTCGACGTGCTGCTGGCGGCCCGCGATGTTCGCGATGACGTCGATGCCGCCGAGCTCGTCGACGGTCGTGCGCACCAGCCCGCGGGCCACCTGCTCGTCCGACACGTCGCCGGGCGCCAGGACGCACCGGCGCCCGGCCTCCTCGACGAGCCGGCGCACGACGTCCGCGTCCTCCTGCTCCTGCGGCAGGTACGACAGCACGACGTCCGCGCCCTCGCGGGCGAACGCCACGGCGACCGCCCGCCCGATGCCCGAGTCCCCGCCGGTCACCAGCGCCCTGCGTCCCTCGAGCCGCCCGCTGCCGCGGTAGGTGTCGAAGCCGTGGTCGGCGGTCGGCGTCAGGTCGGCGTCGAGCCCCGGGCCGTCCAGCGTCTGCTCCGGGATCTCCGGCTGCGGGTACTGCGAGATCGGGTCCGTCATCGTGTACTGGTCGGCCATGGTGGGCCTCCTGTCCTCGCGTGCGGGGTGGGTGGGGCGGGATCGGGACGGGGTCGGACGGGCGCCGGCACGCACCCTGCCCTGGGCCGGTCGACCCCGGACGGCCCTTCCTCCCGGCCGTGGACCGGCGTGCGCGGGTGCCGGGCTGGGGTCGGCTCGGGGCGAGCCGGGCGTCAGCGCGACGTGGCGACGAGCTTGTTCGCGGTCGACAGCACGACGGCGTCCTCGGCGAAGCCCGCGGCGCGGCCGCTCAGGAAGGACGGGCCGTGGTCGGCCGCCCACTCCCGCCACGACGCGCCCCCGACGGCGCCCGCGAAGGCGCCGGCCGCGCCCGCCAGGCCGGCGAGCACGACGGCCGGGACGCGGCGTCGCTCGACGAGCGCGAGCGCGACGGCACCGCCGGCGCCGGACAGCAGCCGGCCGGTCAGCATCGGCGGGACCAGCCGGCTCGGCAGGCCGGGCAGCTTGTCCGTGACGGTCTCCCCGACGAGCGCGGCCCGCGCCAGCGTGCGCGCGAGCGCGGGACCGACGCCCCGCCTGCCCTCCGTCGCGGCGAGCACGGGCACCGCCACCCCGACGGCCGCCCGTCCGCCGGCGGCCAGACCGAGCGCTGCAGAACGCACGAGAGCTCCCATGCCTCGTGTCTACCGGCGCGCGAGCGAGGCGGCATCCCGAGGGCGCGCCCTCCCGGACGTGCGACCCGGACCCGCCGGCGTCAGAGGTCCGCCGGGTCCACCAGGAAGTCGGCCTCGTCGGCGATCTCGCCGCCGAGCTCGGCGTGCAGCACGCGCGCGATGGCCGACACGAGCGGCGCGGACCGGCTGCGCGCGACCCGGTGCTCCAGCGTGGGGCGCTCCTGCTCCAGCTGCTCGATCTCGCGCGGCTCCCAGCGGACGCGGTACGCGACCACCCCGTCCGCCACCCACGGCAGGCCCTCCAGCAGCGGCGGCAGCTGCTCGGTGGCGGCCACCTCGACCGCGAGCATGCCGTCGACGCCCAGGTCGACGAGCACCCCGAACGCCTCCGACGGCGGGGGTGCCGCGAGCATGAGCTCGTCGTACGCGTCGGCCTCCGCCATGAGCCGGTGCCGCTCGGCCTCGTCCGCGACGCCGTACCGCTCCAGCGCGGCGCGCAGGCCCGACCCGCCCGCCTCGGGCGAGCCGCCCACGGCCCCCTGCGAACCGCGCCCGGTGCGCGACGCCGGTCCCTGCCACGCACCCGGCGTCGGCACCGACAGGTACGCGCGCGGCTGCACGCGCTGCACGACGCCCAGCACCTCGTCCGGCTCGAGCCAGCGCGGCGTCAGGACGGTCAGGTCGGTCGACGCGTCGGGGTCGGGGGTGAGGATCGCGCCGGTCTGGGTGCGCACGGCGCCGCCGAGCCGGCGCGCCGCGGCCACGAGCCACTGCACGACGCGCTCCTCCTCCCGCACCGGCAGCCCGTCGGGGAAGGCGCGCTTCAGGCCGTCCCGGTCGCCACCCGGCCACGGCCGGTCGCCGCGCTCGCGGGGTGCGGAGAGCACCCACACGGTCCGCGTCGTGCCGGGCAGCCCCAGCGCGACCGCGTCCTCGACGCCCACCGCGTAGGGACCGGCGAGCGACGAGAGCCGCGCGAGCCGCAGCGCCCGCACGGCCGCGGGAGCGGCGCCGCGGGGCACGGCCCGGATGCCGAGCGCGGCGGTCACCGCGGGCAGCACACCGGTGCGCGCGGACGCCTCGGGCGCGGGGGCGTCCTCCCAGCGCACGTTGCGGAACCGGCTGGAGGCGAGCACCTCGACCTCGTCGGGCTCGACCCCGTCGGGCAGCGCGAGCAGGTGCCGCTCGGCGAGCGTCGGGTCCTGGACGGGCAGCGGCGGCAGGTCGGCCACGCGTCAGACCTCCGTCCGGTGGAACCCCTGCCAGGACCGCGAGGCCGTCGGCCCCCGCTGCCCCTGGTAGCGCGAGCCGTAGGCCGGCGACCCGTAGGGGTTCTCCGCCGCGGACGACAGGCGGAAGAAGCAGAGCTGGCCGATCTTCATGCCGGGCCACAGCTGGATCGGCAGCGTCGCGACGTTCGACAGCTCGAGGGTCACGTGCCCGGAGAAGCCGGGGTCGATGAACCCGGCCGTCGAGTGCGTGAGCAGGCCGAGGCGCCCGAGCGACGACTTGCCCTCGAGGCGGGCCGCGACGTCGTCCGGCAGGGTCACGCGCTCGAACGTCGAGCCGAGCACGAACTCCCCCGGGTGCAGCACGAACGGCTCCCCCGGCTCGACCTCGACCAGCCGCGTCAGGTCGGGCTGCTCCGCCGCGGGGTCGATCACCGGGTACTTGTGGTTGTCGAACAGCCGGAAGTACCGGTCGAGCCGCACGTCGATGCTGGACGGCTGGATCATCGCCGGCTCGTACGGGTCGAGGGCCACGCGCCCGGACTCGAGCTCGGCGCGGATGTCGCGGTCGGAGAGCAGCACGCGCCCACGGTAGTGGCCCCGCCCGCCCACCGTGCGCGGCCGTCCGCGTCCCCGTGCGCGGCCGTCCGCGTCCCCCGGGTGCGGACCCGCGACGCCACCCGATCGGGCGTGCCGACACCCCGGGGACGCCGCGCGGTGCCCGTCGAACCGGTTGCTACCGTGGCGGCGTGGTGGGGACCGACGGCCGGGAGGCCGCGCAGCGGGTCCCCCTCGTCGGATCCCTCGCGCTCGTCGCCGCCGCGCTCGCCGCCTGCTACGGCGCGGTCGTCGCGGTGCTGCTGCCGGCGCAGGTCGCCGCGCTCGACCCGGCCGCGAAGGTCGGCAACCTCGCCCTCGTCAGCACCGTGTCGTTCGCGTGCACCATCGCGGCGCAGCCGCTCGTGGGGGCGCTCAGCGACCGCACGCGCGGGCGGTGGGGGCGGCGCGTGCCGTGGGCGGTCGCCGGGGCGCTCGTCGCGGCGGCCGGGCTGCTCGCGCTGGGCGGTGCGACGACGCTCGCCGCGGTCACGGTGCTCTGGGTGGTCGCGCAGGTGGCGCTCAACGGGCTCGACGTCGCCACCTCGGCCGTCGTCCCCGACGAGGTCCCCCGCAGCGACGCGGCCGCGCCGTCGCGCTCATCGGGTTCGGTGCGGTCACGGGCGGCGCCGTCGCGGTGCTCGCGGCGGGGGCGTCCGCGGGGCGTCCGGCACCGGTGTGGGCAGGGCTGGCCGTCGCGGTCCTCGTCGCGACGTCCGTGTTCGTGGTCGTCGACGCGCGCCGCCGCCGGCTCGCCGTCGCCGACCCGTCCGCGCGCCCGCCCGACCCCGTCCGCGGGCCGTTCTGGCGCGGTCTGCTCGTCGACCCGCGCACCGAGCGGCGGTTCACCGACGCGTTCGTCTCCCGGCTGCTGTTCGTCCTGGCGTACCAGCTCGTCTACGCGTTCCAGCTGTACGTGCTCACGGACCACGTGGGCGTGCCGCCCGAGGCGGCCACCGCGCTCACGGGCGTGCTCACCGCCACGACGCTCGTGGCCGTGCTCGTCGCGGTCGTCGTGACCGGCTGGTGGAGCGACCGGGCCGGCACGCGCACCCCGTTCATGGTCGGCGCGTGCGGCCTGCTCGCGGTCGCGCTGCTCGTGCCGCTCGCGGTGCCGACGACGGGCGGGATGGCCGTCTTCGCGGTGCTCAAGGGGCTGGCGTTCGGCGCGCACATGGCGTCCGGGACGGCCCTCGTCACGGAGGTGCTGCCGGCGGGCGGTGCGAGCGCGGGCAAGGACCTCGGCCTGTACAACGTGGCGACGAACCTGCCGCAGACCCTCGCACCGGCGGTCGCGGCGACGGTCGTGGCGCACCTCGGCGGCTACCCGGCCCTGTTCGTCACGGCCGCCGGTGTCGCCGTGCTCGCGCTGCTCGTCGGCGTGCGGCTCGCACGGCGCGGCACGGTCCCCGGCCCGGCCCCGGCCCCGGCCCCGGCGACGCGACCCGGGAGCGGCCGGTCGCCGCCGGGCGGGGGCGCGCATGAGCGACGTGCCCCCGGGGCCGGCGCGCGACGTGCCGGCGCTGCACGGCGCACCGCGCCTGCCGTCCTGGGCCGTGCCGCGCCCCCGGCTGGTCGCCGCGCTCGACCGGGGCGCACCGCTGACCGTCGTGCGCGCCCCTGCGGGCGGCGGCAAGACGGTGCTGCTCGCCGAGTGGGCGCGTGCGTCCGCCGACCCCGGGCTGCGCGGCGCCTGGGTGCCGGTCGCGGCGCCCTCGCCCGGGCGGCTGGCCTTCTGGGGCCAGGTCGCGGCGACGCTCGTCGACGCCGGGCTCGTCGCGTCCGACGGCCCGCTCGGCGACGCGGTGGCGTCGCTCGCGGAGGTCACGGACCTGCGCGGCTTCCTCACGCGCGCGTTCACGCGGCTCGGACCGGTGACGCTCGTCGTCGACGACGCCGACCGGCTGGACGAGGACGTCGTCGACGACCTCGTGCACGTCGTCGCGGGCGTGCCGGACGTGCGCGTCGTCGTCGCGTGCCGCTCGGTGACGGCCTTCGAGTCCGCGCAGGTGCGCCTGGTGCTCGACACGCTCGTGCTCGACGGGGCCGCGCTCGCCCTCACGGTCGAGGAGACGGCCCAGGTCCTCGGGGTCGACGCCGACCGGGCGGCGGCGGTGCGGCAGGCCACCGACGGCTCCCCGCTGGCCGTCCGCGCGGTGCTGCTGGAGCGCGAGGCGGGCACGGAGGTGGACCCGCGGCAGGCGCTCGAGCAGCTCGTCACGTCCGCCGTCGACGCGCTCGACGCGCCCACGCGGGAGTTCGCGGCCACGACCGCGACGGCCGACGTCGTCCCGCCGGACCTCGCGCGCACGCTCACCGGCACGGACGACGCCGACGCCCTGCTCGAGCGCGTCGCGCACCTCGGCCTCGGCACGTGGACGCACGTGCCCGGCGGCCGCGCCCTCACGTACACCTCGGTCGTGCGGCACGCGCTGCGCGCCCGGCTGCGCCGCGAGGACCCCACCCGCTTCCGGGCCCTGCGGCGCGCGGTCGCGGTGTGGGCCGACGCGCACGCGCGCCCCGTGGAGGCGGTCGAGGCGGCCGTCGACGCCGAGGACCTGGACCTGGTGACCGCGGTGCTGCGCCACCACTGGCGCGCGTTCCTCGCCGAGCACGCCGGCACGGTGCGGCGCACGGTCGCCCCGCTGGGCCTCGTGCGGCTGCGCCGCCACCCGGTGATCCTGTTCCTGCTCGCGCTCGGGCACAACGCCGACCGCCGGTCGCGGGCGCGTGCGGTGGCGCTGTTCGGCCTCGCGACGGCGACGGCACGCGCGCAGCGCCGCCGGGCGAGCGCGCCCGACCGGGTCGCGATGCGGCTCATCGAGACCGTCGCGCTGCGGGTGACCGGCCGCGCGGGCGCCGCCGCGCACGCCGGGGACGACCTGCTCGCCCTCCTCGACGACCTGGCCCCGGCGGACCGCACCGAGGTCGAGGACCTGCTGAACACCGCGTACCTGCACACCGCGATGGCGTACCTGTACGACGGGCGCCCCGACGACGCGGTGGCGGCGGCCGAGCGCGCCCTCGCCGAGGCCCGGCACGACCTCGGGCACCTGGGTGCGCTGTCGCTGCTCGGCGGGGTGCACGCGCTCACGGGGTCGCTCGAGGCGGCCGAGGGGTACGCGGCCGACGTGCGGGCGCGCCGCTGGCCGGAGGGCGCCGTGGACGGCTACACCGGTGCCCTGCACCAGGTCGCCGAGGCCGTCCTGGCGCTCGAGGCGCTCGACCCGGCCCGCGCGCAGGCGCACCTCGACCGGCTGGCGCCGCACCGCGAGACGATCGAGCACTGGCCGCTCCTCGCGCACGTCCAGGCGCACGTCGACCTGCTGACGTCCGGCGCGGAGACGGCGCTCGAGCGGCTCGCCGCGACACGGCGCACGCAGGCCCGCCGCCAGTCGACGCACCGGGCGACCGGTGCCCTGCTCGACGCGACGCACGCGCTGCTCCTGACGGCCGCGGGACGTCCGCTGGCGGCCCTGGCGGCGCTGCCCGACGCACGTCCGGTCACCCCCGCCCTCGCCGTCGCGCAGGCCCGCGCGGAGCTGGTCGCGGGGCGGCCCGCGCAGGCGGTGGTGTCGCTGGCCGCCGCGGGGGCGACCGGCGGTGCGTCGCTGCGCACGCAGACCGAGCACGCGCTGCTCGAGGCGGCGGCGCTCGCGGCGGAGGGCCCCGAGGAGCAGGCCGTCCCGGCGCTGGCGCGCGCGCTCGCGCTGCTGCGGGTGCACCACCTGCGCCTGCCGCTCGTGCTCCTGCCGGCACGCGACCGGTCGCGGCTGGCCGCCCTCGCGGCCGCGCACGGCCTGCCGCACGCCGACGTCCTCGCCGCCGCGCTGCCGGCGGTGCTGCCGGACGCCGCCGCCGCCCCGGAGCTCACGCCGCGCGAGGAGGTCGTGCTGCGCGCGCTCGCCCGTACGGGCTCGACGTCGCAGATCGCGACGGAGCTCGTCGTGAGCCCGCACACCGTGAAGTCCCAGCTGCGCACGCTGTACCGCAAGCTCGACGCGACGTCCCGGTCCTCCGCGCTCGCGGCCGCCCGCGCGCACGGGCTGCTCGACGCGGACGCCGCCGACGGGGCACCGCACGGCGGCTGAGCCCCACGGCGGCCGGCCCGGCGCGGGGACCCGGTCGCCGCACCCACCGCCCGCCACCGCGCCACGCCGGACGCACGCGGGCCCCGGTGCCGCTGCTCGACACCGGGGCCCGCGCGTCAGGCGGTCAGGACGTCAGCCCTCCGCGCCCCGGCGCCGCAGCACCAGGGCCCCGGCGCCGCCGAGCACGAGCAGCGCGGCGAGCGCCGCGAGCCCGAGGCCCGCCCCACCGGTCACGGCCAGCGGGGACGTCGGTGCCGCCGCCGGCGTCGCGCCGGGCGTCGGCGCGGGGGTCGCCGCGGCGTACGCGACGCGCGCGACGGCCTCGGTCGGGTTCCCCTCGACGTCGCTGACCCGGTAGCGCACGGGCGACGGGTCGCCGGTGAAGCCCGCGGCCGGCGTGAACGTGAGCGCCCCGGTCCGCGCGTCGACGGTCCACGTGCCCTCGCCGGGCACCGTGAGCGTCAGCACCTCGGCGCCCGACGCGTCGAGCAGCCGCACCGACGTCGGGTCGAGCGCGCCGCGGTCGTTGCCGACGACGTCCACCGTGGCGGGGGTGCCGGCGGGCACGCCCTCGCGGACGTCGTCGAGCGCGCGCGGCAGGTAGGTCACGACGACCTGCGCACCGGCCGTGCCGCCCGCGGCGTCCTGCGCCTCGTAGCGCACGGGCGTCGGGTTGCCCCAGAAGCCGTCCTCGGGGTGAACGTCGCCGTGCCGGCCGTCGTGTCGACGGTCCACACGCCCTCGCCGGGCACGCGCAGCGTCGTGACGCGCTCGTCCGTGGCGGGGTCGACGAGGCGCAGGGTCGAGGCGAGCAGCGCGCCCGCGTCGTTCGGCAGCACGTCGACGGTCACCGGCGTGCCGAGCTCGTTGCCGCGGCTCTCGTCGGGGTCGGCGACCGGCTGGTACGTGACCGTGACGGTCGCGGCGACGGTGTCGCCCGTGGTGTCCGTGACCTCGTAGCCGACCGGCGCGGGGTTGCCCGTGAACCCGTCCTCGGGCGTGAACGTCACCGCACCCGTCGCCGGGTCGACCGTCCACGTGCCCTCGCCCTCGACGACGAGCGTGGTGACGCGGTAGGCGCCGTCCACCAGGACGACGGACGTCGGGTCCATGTCGCCGGCGTCGTTCGCCAGGACGTCGACCGTGACGGTCTCGCCGATCGTGTTGCCGAGGTCGGTGTCGTCCGTCGCGTCCGGCACGTAGCCGACCGTGACGGTGGCGGAGACGGTGTCACCGGTGCTGTCGGTGACCTCGTAGGTCACGGGAGCGGGGTCGGTGAGAAAGTCCGGCTCGGGCGTGAACGTCACGGCGCCCGTGCGCGGGTCGACCGTCCAGCGGCCCTCGCCCTCGACGACGAGCTCGGTCACGCGCTGGGTGCCGCGCACCAGGACGACGGACGTCGGGTCCAGGTCGCCGCGGTCGTTGGCGAGCACGTCCACCGTCACGACGTCCCCGATGGCGTTGCCGAGGTCCTCGTCGGCGACGGCCTCGGGCACGTAGCCCACGGTCACCGTCGCGGTGGCGGTGAGCCCGTCCTCGTCGCTCACGCGGTACGTCACCGGCGCCGGGTCGACCTCGAACCCGTCCTGCGGCGTGAACGTGATCTCACCGGTGGTCGTGTCGACCCGCCAGGTGCCCTCGCCCTCGACGACCAGCTCCGTGCCGGCGGGCTCGCCCGCCGCCGCGTCCCACAGCACGACCGACGACGGCACGAGCGCGCCGCTCACCGCGCGGTCGTTGTCGAGGACCGGGACGCGGACGACGGAGCCGATCGCGTTCTCGAGGTCCTCGTCGTCCTGCGCCACCGGCGGGCCGACGACCGTGACCGAGGCGGTCGCGGCGTCGTCCGCGTCGTCGCCGCGGTCCGTCACGGAGGCCGTGTTCGTCAGGACCGTGTTGGGCGCGTCGGTGACCTGCTGGGCGTAGACGACCGTGAGCGTCTCGCCGACGTCGAGGCCGCGCACGCCGTCCGCGTCACCGCCCTCGGGGCGTAGGGGCGCGCGCACACCAGGGCGTCGGGCATCGGGTCGCCGACCCCCGCGTCGCAGGTGACCGGACCGCGCTCGAGCGCGTCGTTGGCGCCGCCGCTGACGGCGATCGAGCGGATGCTCGTGCGGCCCGCGCCCGGCACCGTGTCGGCGAGCGTGACGACGTCGCCGCGCGTCATGGCCGCCGGGCCGGCGTTGCGCACCGTGACCGTCCACACGAGCGTGGACCCGACCGGTGCGCGCGTGGAGCCGGCGGGGGCGCCCTCGACGGCCACCTGCTTGGTCACCGCGAGGTCGTACGCGCACTCGACCCAGTCGAGCACGATGGAGCCGTTCGCCCCCGCGCCGACGCCGGTGACCCGCCCGACGGCCGTGGAGGAGACGTCGCGCGCGCCGGCGCCGACCGCGCTGGACCCGCCACCGCCGCCACCGCCCGCGACGGTGTTGATGCCGTTCTGGCTGTTCTGGATGACGGTCGAGGCACCGCCGCCGGCGCCGAAGAAGCCGCCGCCGCCACCGCCGCCGGCGTCGAAGTTCGGGTCGTACGCGCCGGCGCCGCCGGTGCGGCCCACTCCCGGCAGGCCGTCGAGCGAGGCGTCCGTGCTGTGCGCGCCCCCGGCGCCCGGGCCGGTGGTGCCGCCGCCCTCGCCGCCGCCGACGACGATGCCCGGGCCCTCGTACCCGGCCGTGCCCGCGGTACCCGCGACGACCGTGCCCGCGGCGGACGGCAGGCCGGCGTCGCCGCCGAAGCCGTCCTGGGTCACCGAGTGCCCGCCGCCGCTGCCGCCGCCACCGCCCGCGAGGACGGCCGGCGCCTGGGGGTCGGGCGTGCCGAGGAAGAGGACCGAGTAGCCGCCGCCCCCGGCGCCGCCGTGGTCGGACGCGGCCGTGCCGCCCGCACCTCCGCCGTTCACGCCGCCGTCGCCGCCGATCCGGCCGCGGTACTGCTGCCCGCCGCCGCCGACCGTGCCGCTGTAGGGCGTGCCGGGCAGGACGTCGAACGTCGCGGTGATGCGGGCGGCCCCACCGTTGGAGCCGCGGCCGTCGGCACCCGCGGCGCCGCGGCCGCCGGCGCCGCCCGTGACGGTCGTCGTGACGGCGCAGACGCCGTCGGGCACCGTGCCGGCGACCGTGTCGCCGACGGCGAAGACCCGGTCGGGCGCGGCCGGCGCGGGCGCGGCGAGCGCCGCCGCGGGGACCGCGACGACGGACGCGAGCGCGAGTCCGAGGGTCGTCAGCGTGGCGGCGCCGGTGCGGGCCGCGTGTGCGGCCCCGCTCGGGCGTCGGGTGGTCCGCGCACGTGACGCGGGCAGCCTCTTGGGCACGTGGTCCTCCAGGTTCGGGTGGGCGCGCCCTCTCCCGCGGCACCGCGACGGCGGGCGGCGGTCCGGACGCTCGTGGGTCCGGGGGCGGGCGCTCGTTCGATGCTCGGGCTGCGGAGAGCGCCTCCCGTGCCGTCCCGGACCCTTTTCACACCCGACTTCACACCGGCCCCGCCGGACCCCTCCCGGTACGTCCGGATCGTCCGTCTGCGCAGGTCAGCGGCGCTCCGCGCGTGACGTGCACCGGCTCGGCCGGGCCGGTCGCGCCCCCGGGCCGGCGCCGCGCGTCCCCGTCGCCCCCGGCTGTGAAACCTGCCGACCCGTTCCGGGCCGGGGCACCGGCGGCTATGCTGTCGGACGACACGCGTGGGAGCGCTCTCGCGCACCGGCGCAGGACCAGAACAGACATCACGACCAGGTACCCGAGCAGGGCCGCTGACCTGGGCCGCACCGCTCGGTGCCGACCCGTGCCGACGGCCACGTGCGACGGCGCACGCGAGAGGCATGCCATGCGTTTCGGCCACTTCGACGACGAGGCCCGCGAGTACGTCATCACGACGCCCCACACGCCCTACCCCTGGATCAACTACCTGGGGTCGGAGCGGTTCTTCTCGCTGCTGTCGCACCAGGCCGGCGGGTACGCGTTCTACCGCGACGCGAAGATGCGCCGCCTCACGCGGTACCGCTACAACAACATCCCCGCCGACGCGGGCGGCCGCTACCTGTACGTGCACGACGAGGGCGACGTCTGGACCCCGTCGTGGCTGCCGGTCAAGGCGGACCTCGACCACTTCGAGACGCGCCACGGCCTCGGGTACTCCCGGATCACCGGTGAGCGCGGCGGCCTGCGCGTCTCGACGCTGTTCTTCGTGCCGCTCGGCGAGGACGCCGAGGTGCACAAAGTCACCGTCACCAACACGTCCGACGCCGAGAAGACGGTCACGCTCTTCTCGTTCGTCGAGTTCTGCCTGTGGAACGCCCAGGACGACCAGACGAACTACCAGCGCAACCTCTCGATCGGCGAGGTCGAGGTCGAGCAGGACGGCCCGCACGGGTCGGCGATCTACCACAAGACCGAGTACCGCGAGCGCCGCGACCACTACGCCGTGTTCGGCGTGAACACGCGCGCCGACGGCTTCGACACGGACCGCGACACGTTCGTCGGCGCGTACAACGGGCTGGGGGAGGCCGCCGTGCCGCGCGCCGGGGCGTCGGCGAGCTCGGTGGCGTCGGGCTGGTACCCGATCGGCTCGCACTCGGTGCGCGTCACGCTGGCCCCGGGCGAGTCCCGCGACCTCGTCTACGTGCTCGGCTACCTGGAGAACCCGCAGGACGCGAAGTGGGCGGACGACGCCCACCAGGTCGTGAACAAGGAGCGCGCGCACGCGCTGCTGGGCCGCTTCGCGACCACCGAGCAGACGGACGCCGCGTTCGAGGCGCTGCGCAGCTACTGGACGGACCTGCTCTCGACGTACTCGGTGCGCTCGACCGACGAGAAGCTCGACCGGATGGTCAACATCTGGAACCAGTACCAGTGCATGGTCACGTTCAACATGTCGCGCTCGGCGTCGTTCTTCGAGACCGGCATCGGCCGCGGCATGGGCTTCCGCGACTCGAACCAGGACCTGCTCGGCTTCGTCCACCTGGTGCCCGAGCGCGCGCGCGAGCGCATCATCGACATCGCGTCGACGCAGTTCCCCGACGGCTCCGCGTACCACCAGTACCAGCCGCTGACGAAGCGCGGGAACAACGACATCGGCTCGGGCTTCAACGACGACCCGCTGTGGCTCATCGCCGGCACGGCGGCGTACGTCAAGGAGACGGGCGACTTCTCGATCCTCGACGAGCCGGTGCCGTTCGACAACGAGCCGGGCTCGGAGGTGCCGCTGTTCGAGCACCTCACGCGCTCCTTCGAGTTCACGGTCACCCACCGCGGCCCGCACGGCCTGCCCCTCATCGGGCGCGCCGACTGGAACGACTGCCTGAACCTCAACTGCTTCTCCACGGAGCCGGGCGAGTCGTTCCAGACCACCGAGAACAAGGGCGGCGGGGTCGCCGAGTCCGTGTTCATCGCCGCGCAGTTCGTGCTCTACGGCGCCGAGTACGCCGAGCTGGCCGAGCGCCGCGGGCTGACCGAGGTCGCGTCGCAGGCCCGCAAGGTCGTCGACGAGGTCCGCCAGGCGGTCCTCGAGCACGGCTGGGACGGCCGCTGGTTCCTGCGCGCGTACGACTACTTCGGCAACCCCGTCGGCACCGACGCCAAGCCCGAGGGCAAGATCTGGATCGAGCCGCAGGGCTTCGCCGTCATGGCGGGCATCGGCGTCGGCGACGGCCCGGACGACGCCGACGCCCCGGCCGTGCAGGCGCTCGACGCGGTCGGCGAGATGCTCGGCACGCCGCACGGCCTGGTGCTGCAGTACCCCGCGTACACGACGTACCAGATCGAGCTGGGCGAGGTCTCCACGTACCCGCCGGGGTACAAGGAGAACGGCGGCATCTTCTGCCACAACAACCCGTGGGTGATCATCGCCGAGACCGTGCTGGGCCGCGGCGACCGCGCCTTCGACTACTACCGGCGCATCACCCCGGCATACCGCGAGGAGATCAGCGACGTGCACCGGCTCGAGCCGTACGTGTACGCGCAGATGATCGCGGGCAAGGAGGCGCCCCGCGCCGGTGAGGCCAAGAACTCCTGGCTCACGGGCACGGCGGCGTGGAACTTCGTCGCGGTCTCGCAGCACCTGCTCGGGGTGCGCCCGGACTACGAGGGCCTGGTCGTCGACCCGCAGATCGGCCCCGACGTGCCGTCGTTCACGGTCACGCGCGTCGCCCGCGGCGCGACGTACGAGATCACGGTGACGAACTCCGGTGCGCGCGGCTCGCGCGGGCGGCTCGTGGTCGACGGCGCACCCGTCGACGGCAACCTCGTGCCCTACGCGCCGGCCGGCAGCACCGTCCGCGTCGAGGTCACGCTCTGACGCGGTCCACACCGACCGTCACGCCGCCCGGGGGCACCGACATGACGCTGATCGAAGCGATCGACACGCTCGACGCACCCCTCGTCCGCCCGCAGCCGCGGGCGGGCGGGGGGCCGTCCCCGCTGGTCCCGCCGGACCCGCGGGTCGTCACGGTGCGCAGCGACGTGTGGGAGCTCGACGTGCTCCCCGCGACCGGTGCGTGCCTGGCGGCGGGGCGGGTGCGCACGGCGGACGGCGTCTGGAAGGACCTGCTGCGCCCGACCCGGCGCACGCACCTGGGCGACCCGGAGAAGACCGCGAGCTTCCCGATGGTGCCCTGGTCCAACCGGATCCGCGGCGGCGTGCTGCCGTACCGCGGCCGCAGGTGGCAGCTGCAGCGCAACGCGGCGGACGGCACGGCGATCCACGGCGCGTCCCGGTACGCCGCGTGGGACGTGGTCGGGCGGACCGACGGCGCGGTGGCGCTCCGCCTGGACTCCTCCGAGCTCGTCGGCGTGAACTTCCCGTGGCGCTTCGTCGCCTCCGTGACGTACGCCCTGCTCGGGCCGACGCTCACGGTGACGACGACCGTGCGCAACGCCGACACCGAGCCGTTCCCGGCCGGCTTCGGCCACCACCCGTACCTGCGGCGCACGCTGCTGCCCGTCGGCGCCCCGGCCGCGGAGTACCCGCTGACGGCGGGTCCGGTCGTGCACGTGCCCGCGTCGGCGGGGTACCGGCTCTCGGCGGCGATGGCCACCGGAGCGGCCGGCGAGCTGCCGCTGCGCGCCGACTACCGGACGCCGCGCCCGCTCGGGACCGCGTTCGTCGACGACGTCGTGACCGGGCTCGTGCCCGGCGCACCGGTCCGCGTCGACTACGAGGACGACGGCGTCACCGTCGAGATCGGCATGGACCCCGTGTACGAGCACCTCGTCCTGTACGCGCCGCGGCGCCGCTGCTACTTCGCCGTCGAGCCCGCGACGAACGTCAACGACGGGTTCACGCTGCACGACGCGGGCGTGCCGGGCACGGGCGTCTTCGAGCTCGAGCCGGGCGAGGAGCGCACGGGCGCGTTCACGATCACCGTCCGCGGCTGACGGGCGGCGTCCGTCGCTGACCGGCAGCGTGCACGGGCCGCGGACCACAGGGCGCGCCGCCCGTGCCGGGTCGGCGAAAACAGCTCGTCGGGCACCCGGTCCGCGGGCCACGCTGGCGGGATGAGCACCACCGGCACCGACGTCGTCGCACGGCCCTGGCGCGTCCTGCCCGCGCCGCCCGCACCCGCGTCGCCCGACGACGCCGACGCGTGGCCCTACGCGGGCGTCGCCGAGGTGTCCCGCCGCGTCGAGCTCGCGACGTGGGGCTGGGACGACCTGCACTCCCCCGTCCCCGTGCTGCTGCCCACGCTCCGGCCCAACCCGTACCGCGACGTCGCCGTGTGGGTCGCGGTGCTCGACGGTCCCGACGCGCCGGGCGCGGACGACGTCGTCGGCTTCGCCCGCGCGCTGCTGCCCCGCACGGCGAACACGCACACGGCGGAGGTCGAGGTGTGCGTGCTCCCCGAGCACCAGGGGCGCGGCGTCGGCTCGGCGCTGCTCGCCGCCGTGGAGGAGCACGCGCGCGCCGGCGGTCGCACGACCCTGCACACGTGGTCGGGCCACAGCCCGGAGCCGGAGCCGGGACCGGGCGCCCTGACCGCACCGACCGGCACGGGCCGCGCCCCGGCCGACGCGCGCGCCGTGCGGTTCGCGCTCGCGCGCGGCTACGTGCTGGAGCAGGTCGAGCGGTACTCCGTCCTCGAGCTCCCCGGCGACCCGGGGCACCGGGCCGCGCTCCTCGCGGACGCCCGCGCGCACGCCGGCGACGACTACCGGACGCACACGTGGCACGACGAGCTGCCGGCGGACCGCCTCGGCGACCTCGCCGAGCTCTGGACCCGCATGAGCACCGACGTCCCGCTGGGCGGGCTCGACCTGCAGGAGGACCGCTGGGACGCCGAGCGGGTGCGGACGCTGCTCGACCGCATGGCCCAGCGGCACCAGCACGTGCTGCTCACGGCGGCGGAGCACGTGCCGTCGGGCCGGCTCGCCGCCTTCACCTGGCTCCAGGTGCCGCGGCCGGACGTGCCGTTCGCGTTCCAGCAGGACACGCTCGTGCTGCGCGAGCACCGCGGCCACCGGCTCGGGATGCTCGTCAAGGCCGTCAACCTCGACGCGTTCACCGCGTGGCGGCCCGGCGAGCGGCGAATCCACACGTGGAACGCGCAGGAGAACGACCACATGCTCGCGATCAACGTCGCCCTCGGCTTCCGGCAGGCCGGCGTCGCGGCGGCCTGGCAGCGCACGGGCCTCTGACACCGGGAGCCCCTCGTCCACGTGGTGGACGAGCGCCGTCACGACCCCGTGGTCGTGCGACGGACCGACGCCGTCGACGCCGCTGATGACGGGGTCGGCGACGGCCGGTCCCGCCATCCGGACCGCACCGCCGGGGTGGCCGCGTGAGCGCGCGGGCCGTCGGGACCCGTCAGCGCAGCGGCAGGACCATCCGGTGCCCCCAGCCGTGCGACGCGTGCCGCCGCATCCCGATCCGCTCGTAGAACGCGATCGCGCCGGTGTTGCGCGCCGCCACGCCGAGGTGCAGGCCCGGCACGCCGCGCTCGCGCAGCGCGTCGGCGAGCGTGCCGAGGAGCCGGCGCCCCCAGCCCTGCCCCTGCAGGTGCGGCAGCAGGTCGACGTGCAGGTGCGCGGGGAACCCGTCGGGCACGTCGGGCGGCTCACGGTGGTGCAGCTGGCGGACGAGCACGTGGTCCTCGCTGCCGTCGTGCGGGTCGGGGCGCTCCGGGTAGCGCGCGCGCAGGCCGGGCCACCAGTGCGTCGCGGTCCACGCCTCGAACGCCGCGGTGTCGGCGGTGCCGACGACGTACCCGCCGACCCCCTGCTCGTCCGTCACCACGAACGTCAGCCCGGGGTCGGCCAGCGGGTACGGCCCGGCGTAGAGGTGCCCGAGCAGGTCCGGGTCGCGGTACAGGGGCGTCGCGTCGCGCCCCGCGTCGCCCGTGCGCAGGCACACCCGGTACAGGCCGGGCTGGTCGGACGGGTGGTAGGGGCGCAGGACGGCGGGCACGCGACGAGCCTGCCACGCGCGTCGCGACCGGCGCCGTGGATTGGGTAGGATCGTCGGCGCACGTCCCCTCGGGGCCGTCGCGCGGGTGTAGTTCAATGGTAGAACTTCAGCTTCCCAAGCTGACAGCGCGGGTTCGATTCCCGTCACCCGCTCCCTCCAGGGCCAGGTCAGGACGTCGTCCGACCTGGCCCTGACGCATGTCCGGGTGCGGAGCCCGACGGACGGCGGGACGATCGTCGGGTCGGTGCGACCCGAGGAGGCGACCATGCCGAAGACCGCACGTTCCGGGAAGGCGAAGCAGGACGAGATCCCGTCGACGCTGCAGCGCTCGGACGAGAAGGCGCAGCGCACGTTCGCGAAGACGTACGACTCGGCGATGGAGTCGTACGACGGCGACGAGCAGCGGGCCGCGCGCGCCGCCTACGCGTCGCTCAAGCACACGCACGAGAAGGTGGGCGACCACTGGGAGCCCAAGGAGGAGAACGGTCCCTCCGACTCCCGCGCGGAGGGCGGCGGCCCGGACGGCGACGCCCCGACCGCGGGCGGCGTCGACGCGAACGCGAGCAAGAAGCACCTCTACGACGTCGCGTCGCGCCTCGAGATCAGCGGCCGCTCGCGCATGACCAAGGACGAGCTCGTCGAGGCGATCGGCAAGGAGAACGACCGGCGCTCGCGGAAGGCCCGCGAGCAGGACCGCTGACGGCGACGCCCGCCACTCCCCCGGCGACGCGCTGAGGAGCGCCTGAGCACCACCCCCTTGCCACCGGGCTGAACGCGTGGTTAGCCTACTGAACATGCGGTCAGCCACCCCGTCCGACGACCTCACCGCCCGCGCGCGCATCCGCGACGCCGCGATCGCGCGGTTCGGCCGCGACGGGTTCGGCGTCAGCCTGCGGGCCATCGCGCAGGACGCCGGCGTCAGCGCACCCCTCGTGCTCCACCACTTCGGCTCCAAGGACCGCCTGCGCGCGGAGTGCGACGCGCACGTGCTCGCGACGATCGCCTCGCACAAGGCGGACGCGGTCGGCCCGTCGGGTCCCGACCACCTGCTCGTCGACCTGGCGCAGGTCGAGTCGTTCGCGCCGCTGGTCGCGTACGTCCTGCGCAGCGTGCAGCACGGCGGCGAGCTCGCCCGCACGTTCGTCGACGCCTTCGTCGCGGACGCGGAGGAGTACCTGCGCGCCGGCGTCGCGGCCGGCACCGTCCGCCCCAGCCGCGACGAGCGCGCCCGCGCCCGGTTCCTCACGCAGCAGGCGATGGGCGGCCTGCTCGTCGCGCTCACGCTCGAGCCCGCGCAGGACCCCACGCAGCTCGGCGCCCGCCTGCGCGCCCACATGGACGCCGTCGCGCTGCCCGCCCTCGAGCTCTACACCGAGGGCCTCATGACCGACCGGCGCATGCTCGACGCCTACCTCATGTACGTGACGGACCCGCCCGGGGGCACGCCCGCCCCCGACCCCACCCCGTCGTCCTGAGAGAAGACCCGCCATGCCCGTCGTCGACGTGCACGACCTGACCAAGTCCTTCGGCACCGTCCGCGCCCTCGACCACCTCGACCTCACGGTCGAGGCCGGCGAGGTGCACGGCTTCCTCGGCCCCAACGGCGCCGGGAAGACCACCACCCTGCGCGTGCTGCTCGGGCTCATCCGCGCCGACTCCGGCAGCGCCCGCGTCCTCGGCGCGGACCCCTGGGCCGACGCCGTCGCCCTGCACCGCCGCACCGCGTACGTCCCGGGCGACGTCACGCTGTGGCCGCAGCTCACCGGCGGCGAGACGGTCGACCTGCTGCTGCGCCTGCACGGCCGGCACGACCGCCGTCGGCGCGACGAGCTGCTCGAGCGCTTCGCCCTCGACCCCACCAAGAAGGCACGCACCTACTCCAAGGGGAACCGGCAGAAGGTCGCCCTCGTCGCGGCGCTCGCGAGCGACGCCGAGCTGCTCGTGCTCGACGAGCCGACGTCGGGCCTCGACCCGCTCATGGAGCTCGTGTTCCAGGAGTGCGTCGCGGAGGCGGCCGCCGCCGGGCGGACCGTGCTGCTGTCCAGCCACGTGCTCGCCGAGGTCGAGCGGCTGTGCGAGCGCGTGACCATCGTCCGCGAGGGCCGCACGGTCCTCACGGGCTCCCTCGCCGAGCTGCGCGCGCTGCACCGCACGAGCGTCAGCGCGACGACCGACGCCGACCCAGCCGCCCTCGCCGCCCTGCCCGGCGTGCACGACGTGCGCCGCGACGGCGGGCGCGTGCAGCTCGCGGTCGACGACGACGCGCTCCCGCAGCTCCTGGCAGCGCTGGCCCGGGCGGGTGCGCGCGGGCTCGTCGCGACGCCGCCGTCGCTCGAGGAGCTGTTCGTGCAGCAGTACGCGGGGGTGGCGCGGTGACCGCCGTGCTGCAGCGACCCGCCCCGGTCGCCGAGCGCACGCACGACCTCACCGGCGTCGGCACGCTCGTGCGGGTCGGGCTGCGCCGCGAGCGGGTCCGCCTCGCCGTGTGGGTCGCCGCCCTCGGCGGGTTCCTCACGCTCGTCGCCACGTCGCTCCAGGAGGTGTACCCGAACCCGGCCGCGTGGCAGGGACGCGCCGCGATCATGCGGGAGCCGTCCGGTGCGCTGCTGAGCGGACCCGGCTACGGCCTGGACGACTACACGGTCGGTCCGATGGTCGCCAACGAGATGCTCGGCATGCTGGCCGTCGCGGTCGCGCTCATGTCGTCCTTCCTCGTCGTGCGGCACACCCGCGCCGAGGAGGAGCAGGGCCGGCTCGACCTCGTCCTCGCGGGCGTGGTCGGGCGGCGTGCGCCGCTCGTGGCGGCGCTGGTGCTCGCGGTGGTCGCGGACGCCGCCGTCGCGGTGGCCCTGGTGGCCGGGATGCTCGCGGCGGGCCTGCCCCTCGCCGGGTCGCTCGCCGTCGGCGCCGGCGTGGGCGCGGTCGGGCTCGTCGGCGCCGGGCTCGCGGCCGTGACGGCGCAGCTGACCTGGCGCGCGCGGACCGCCAACGGGCTGGCGTCCGCCGCCGTCGCGCTGGCCTACGTGCTGCGCGGCGTCGGCGACGCCCGGCAGCAGGGCGGCAGCGCGCTGTCGTGGGCGTCACCGATCGGCTGGGCGCAGCAGACGCGCGCGTTCGTCGACGAGCGCTGGTGGCCGCTGCTGCTCGTGCTCGCGCTGGCCGCCGCGCTCGTCGCCGTCGCTCTCGTGCTGGGGCGTCGGCGCGACGTCGGCGCGGGCCTGCTGCCCGAGCGCCGGGGGCGCGCGCGGGCGTCGGCGGCCCTGCGCAGCCCGCTCGCGCTCGTGGCCCGCCTGGAGCGCGGCGCGCTCGTCGGCTGGGCGGTCGGCCTCGCCGTCATGGCCGTGCTCACGGGGTCGCTCGTCGAGGGCGTGGTGGACGGCCTCGAGGCCGACCCCGCCCTCGCGGACGTGTTCGGCGCCACCGGCGACGACGTGGTGCTCGGCATGCTGTCGGCCTTCCTGGGCTTCCTCGCGATGGCCGTCACCGTGTTCGCGGTCGTGGCCGTCCTGCGCGCGGGCCGCGAGGAGGCGCGCGGGCGGGCCGCGACCGTGCTGGCGGCCGCGGTCAGCCGGCCGGCCTGGCTCGGCGCGCACCTGGTGGTGGCGGTCGCCGCGGCCGCGGTCCTGCTGGTGCTGTCCGGCACGGCGCTCGGCGCGGGGGCGGTCGCCGTCACCGACGACGCCGGCCTGGTCGGCGACCTCGCCCTGGCCTCGCTGGTGCACCTGCCCGTCGTCGCCGGGTTCGCCGCGCTCGCGGCGCTCGTGCACGCGCTGCGCGCGCCGACGTGGACGCTGTGGCTGGTCGTCGTCGCGAGCGTCGTCGCCGGCCTGTACGGCGGGCTGCTGGGGCTGCCGCGCGCGGTGCTCGACGCGGTGCCGTTCGCCCTGGTCCCGGCCGCACCGGCCGAGGCGTTCGACGCGGGTGCGGTGCTGGCCGTGAGCGCGGTCGCCGTGCTGCTGTCGGCCGCGGCCCTGGCCGTCCACCGCCGTCGCGACCTCGCCGCCTGACGGGCCCGGTCGCGCCCGGCTCCTGAGACGTGCGTGAGAGGGGCGTCCCCGCAAACGTTTAGGCCTCCACGGGCGTCGCTACGGTCGTCGCCGACGTCGCCCCGGGACGCCCAGCCGGACCGGGTGCCGCGGCGTCGTGCGCACCCGCCGACGCACCGGCCGGTGCCCGCCCCGTGACCGCCGCCGCCGGCCAGCCCGGCGGCGGCGGCGCGCCGTCGTCCAGGAGGCACACCGTCGTGACCACGTCCCGCGCCCACAGCCCGGCAGCGCACCCCGCGACCGGCGCGACGCCCGTCGCGCCGGCCCGACCGGCCGGGCCCGACGACCCCGAGGGCACCGGCACCGGGACGGGCCGTGCCCGGGTGTGGGGCGCGGTCGGCCTCGTCGTGGCCGTGCTCGCCGTCGTCCTCGTCGTGCGGTCCGGGCTGGGCTCGACCGCCGGCACGGCGGCCGCACCCGCCGGTGCGGCCTCTCCCGAGGTGCTCGACGCGGGCCACACGACGTTCGGGACGGCGTTCGCGTACGCGGACGGCCTCGAGGTCGAGGTCGGCGCACCGCAGCCGTTCACGCCGTCGCCCCTCGCGTCCGGCGCGGACCCCGGCCGGACCACCGTCCTCGTCGAGGTCACGGTCACCAACGGGACCGAGAGGACCTACCGCGCCAGCACGCTCGCCGTCACCGCGTCCTCGGGGAGCACGCAGGCACCGCAGGTCGCGGACCCGCAGCACGCGGTCGAGCTATCCGGGCCCGCCTTCGCGGTGCCGCCGGGCGGTGAGGTGTCGTTCCGCCTCGGCTTTGCGGTGGACCGCCCGGACGATCTGCGCCTGACGGTCATCCCGGCCATCTACGGCTACGCACCGCTCGTCGTCGCGGACGTGTGACGAACGTCTCCGGGGGTCCGCAGCAGGGGCGCCATTGTTTCCGGCGCATTTCCCCGACGCATCGCACAGTTGCATTCCGGACCATTCCCCTGCACCTGTTCACCCGATCGTCGGTTGCGCGCTGCGCGGCCGTGATCTGGGGCATCGGGGCCCCGACGGAGCCCCGTGCCGCGGCGTGGACGGGCCGGCCGCCGCCCCGGACGGCGCTGCTACATTCGCGCCGACCGGCGGGGGCCGGAAAAAGGACGGCCTTTTCCCCGGACTGCCCGCGTTCACCGGCGGACACGTTCCGAGGAGATCCCCGTGACCCACCTTCCCGCCGTGCGCACCGCGCGCGCACCCCGCACCGCCCCCTCTCCCCGCGCGCGCCGCGGCCTGCGCGCGCCGCGGCGGCCGCGCTCCTGGTGGCCCTGCTGACCGGCACCGCGGCGTGCACCTCCAGCGCCGAGGCCGGCGAGGCCGCCACCCCGACCGCCGAGGTCACGCAGGCGGGCTCGACCGTCCCGTTCGGGCGCCCCTACCAGTACGGCGACGGCCTGTTCGTCCTCGTGAAGGAGCCGCAGGAGTTCGAGCCGTCCCGCGAGGCGCAGGGCGTCGACGAGGGCGTGCCGGTGCGGGTGCGCGTCCAGGTCACCAACGGCACGCGCCGGTCGTACACGCCCAGCACGCTCGAGGCCACGGCCATGTCGGGGGGTGCGCAGGCCACCCAGGTCGTCGACCTGACGCGCGAGATCGACGCCGCCGGCCCCTACGTGACGCTCGACCCCGGCCAGACCGTGAGCTTCGACCTCGCGTTCGCTGTCGCGGACCCCGACGACGTCACGGTGACGGTCGCGCCCGCGCTCGGCGGGTACGAGCCGCTGGTCGTCACGACCGACTGACGCGGACACGGTGGGCCGCCGGCGCGGCGGCCCACCTCCGCGCACCCCGGGCTCACGCCGAGGTGCGGGCCCCGAGCCAGGGCTCCAGCACGTCGGGGCGGCCGAGCCACGGGGTGAGGCCGGCGCGCATCTCGGCCGCGCTGAGGACGAGGTCCTCGAAGGCGTCGCGCAGGGCGGGCGCCTCGTCCCCCGTGCCGACGACGACGATCCGCGTGTCCGGGCGCCGCCCGCCCCACGGCCCCGCCGCGCCGACGCTCAGCTGACCACCGGCGCCGTCCCACGCGCACAGCGTGTCCGGGCGGCTGGGCACCCAGAACCTCCCGCGGCTGCGCAGCCGCCCGTCGCCCAGCCGGTGCACGCCGTGCAGCAGCCGCTCGGGGTGGAACGGGTGGGGCGTGCGCAGGTCCAGGGACCACACGCCGTGGTCGGTGGGGGCACCGGCGACGGGCGCGGCGTACGCCGGGTCCAGGCGGCGCTCGGCCCGCGCCGGGCGGTGCTCGTGGGCGACGAGGTCCGCGAGACCGGCGCCGTAGCGTCCGTCCTGCCGGCGCCCGTCGGCCGCGCGGACGTGGTCCAGCAGGTCGGAGGCGACGGGGTGGTCGCGCCGGTCCCCCGTGACGAGCACGAGGTCGGCGTGCGCGACCTGCGCGGCGAGCGCCTCGCCGACGGCGCGGCGGTCGTCCTCGGTGAGGGCGTGGCCGCGCTCGACGAGCAGGTCGTCGCCGAGCAGGTCGTCCTCGAACGTGGCGAGGTCGACGGTGGCGACGGCGTCGGCGAGGCGCAGGCGCGCGAGCGGCTCGCCGGGTCGCATCGCCCACCCGAGCGCGCGGACGACGGGCAGCGACTCGGCGCTCACGGGCAGCGCCAGGACGATCGCGTCCCACCGGCCGTCGGCGGCGAGACGCGCGAGCGTCGGCACGGCGTCCTCGCGCACCGCGCAGGACAGGCAGGCGTGCTCGAGCGGCACGGTCTCGTCCTCGACGACCCCGGACGCGTCCGCGACGACGCGGCGCAGGCTCCCGCCGTCCTCGTCGTCGTGGATGTCGTGGCGCAGCGCGACGACGCGCGGGGAGTCGACCAGCAGGCCGAGGACGACGGCGTCGCGCTCGACGGGGTCGATCGAGGACAGGACGACGACGGGCGTGCGGACAGGACCCACGGCGGGCCTCCTCCTGGGTGGCGAGCGGGTGACGTTGACGCGAACGATAATCAATAACTACTGTCGTCGTCCATGAGCCGTCACTGCCAGGTGCTCGGGAAGGTGCCGTCCTTCGGCAACGCCGTCTCGCACTCGCACCGCCGCACGTCCCGTCGCTTCGACCCGAACGTCCAGCGCAAGCGGTACTGGGTGCCCTCGCTCGGTCGGCACGTGCGCCTGCGCGTCTCGACCGACGGCATCAAGGTCATCGACCGCCGGGGCATCGACGCCGTCGTCGCCGAGATCCTGCGCCGCGGGGAGAAGCTCTGATGGCCGGGAAGCGGGCCGACCTGCGGCCGGTCGTCAAGCTCCGGTCCACCGCGGGCACCGGGTTCACCTACGTGACGCGCAAGAACCGCCGGAACACCCCCGACCGCCTCGTGCTGAGCAAGTACGACCCGGTCGTGCGCCGGCACGTCGACTTCCGCGAGGAGCGCTGAGGTGGCCAAGAAGAGCAAGATCGCCCGCGACGCGCAGCGCCGCGAGGTCGTCGCCCGGTACGCCGCCCGTCGCGCCGAGCTGCGGGCCGCGTCGGTGAACCCGCACCTGACGGAGGACCAGCGCCGGGCCGCCCGCGCCGAGCTGCACCGCCAGCCGCGCGACGCCTCCCCCGTCCGCCTGCGCAACCGCGACCTCGCCGACGGCCGCCCGCGCGGCCACCTCCGCACGTTCGGCCTGTCCCGCGTGCGCTTCCGCCAGATGGCGCTGCGCGGCGAGCTGCCCGGCGTCACCAAGTCGAGCTGGTGACGGCGCCCGCCGTCGCCCCGAGCCCCAGGAGCCACCCGTGAAGAAGGGCATCCACCCCGACTACCGGCCCGTCGTGTTCCGCGACAAGTCGGCCGACTTCGCGTTCCTCACGCGGTCGACCGCCACGTCGTCGACGACCGTCGAGTGGGAGGACGGGAACACGTACCCCGTCATCGACGTCGAGATCTCGAGCGCGAGCCACCCGTTCTGGACCGGCAGCGCGCGCGTCATGGACACCGCCGGCCGCGTCGAGAAGTTCCAGCGCCGCTACGGCCGTGGGACGGGGGGCACGCGATGAAGGTCCGCGCGTCGCTCGCGTCGCTGAAGAAGAAGGACGGGTCCATCGTCGTGCGCCGCCGCGGCAAGACCTACGTGATCAACAAGCGCAACCCGCGGTGGAAGGCGAGGCAGGGCTGATGGCGGTCCCCAAGCGGAGGACGTCCCGCTCGCGCACGCGCTCACGCCGGGCGCAGTGGGTCGCGACGCCGGTCGACCTGGTGCCGCTCACGGTCGACGGCCGCACGGTCGCCGTCCCGCGCCGCCTGGTGGGCGCGGTCCGCCGAGGCCTCGTCGACGTCACGACCCTGCCGGACCACCCCCGCTGACGAGCCCCCCACCCCGCGACCCCGTGGTCGTGCACGGATCCGACGCCGGACCGCTGCACGACCACGGGGTCGTCCTGCGGGAGGGGTGAGTCAGCGGGCGGTGGGGGCTGCGGCGGGGACCGCGTCGGGCGGGGTCGCGGTCGCGCCTCGGGCGGCGAGGCGGACGAGGAGGGCCGCCAGGGCCGTCGTCGCGGGGATGGCGAGGACGAGGCCGATGGAGCCGACGAGCGTGCGCACGACCTCCTCGGCGATCTCCCCCGCCGTGAGCAGCTCCAGGAACGACCGGTCCGCCAGGCTCACCAGCAGCACCATCGGCAGGGCCGCGCCGACGTAGGCGAAGACGATCGTGTAGACGGTCGACGCGATGTGGTCGCGGCCGATCCGCATCCCCTGCCCGAACAGGTCGCGCGCCGACGCGGTCGGACGCGCCGCGTGCAGCTCCCACACCGCGGACGCCTGGGTGATCGTGACGTCGTTGAGGACGCCGAGCCCCGCGAGCACCATCCCGCACACCAGCACCGCGCGCAGCCGCACCTCGGGCGCGGACGCCAGCAGGTCGAGCGCGTACTCCCCCGACAGCCCGGTCAGGTGCGCGGCCCCGCCGGCCCACGCCGCGATGGCGCAGGTCGCGGCCAGCCCGACGAGCGTGCCGAGCAGCGCCGTCGACGTGCGCACCGACACCCCGTGCGCCAGGTACAGCACCGCGAACATGATGACGACGCTGGTGACGAGCGCGACGGGCACCGCCGGCCGGCCCTGCAGCAGCGCGGGCAGCGTGAAGAACGCGACCACGCCGAGCCCCACGACGACGCCCGCGAGCGCCGCGAGCCCACGCCAGCGCGCGACGAGCACCACGAGCACCGCGAAGACCCCGGCGAGCAGCGCGATGGGCGGTCCGCGCACGAAGTCGACGAAGACGTACGACGTCGTCATGACGTCGGGGTCGCCGAGCGGGTCCAGCGCCGTCTCCGGCACCTCCATCCGCGCGACCCGCAGCGTGTCGCCGGCGGCGAGCTCGGGCACGTACTCGGGGGCACGTGCGCGTCGACCTCCTCGCCGTCGGCGAGCCGGATCGTCGCCTGGTCCATGCCCGTCGCGTCGGGGTGGACCTCCACGACGTCCGCGCGCACGTAGGTCACGCCCGGGCCGGCGGTGTCGATGCGCGGCGGGGCGGCGTCCGGGTCGGGCCACAGCCACCACGCGCCTGCGAGCGCGGCGGCGAGGGACGCGAGCAGGAGGACCGTGAGCAGCACGCGGGCGCGCGGGACGGCGGCGGCCGTCGCGGCGGACGAGCCGGCGGACGAGGTCGGGGCGTGGACGTGCACGCTCCAGCATGAGCCGCACCCCCACCCGCCGAGCACGGGACGCGCCGTGACCCCCGCACCAGCCCCCACAGCCCCTCACCCCAGCCCCCCTCCCCACCCCAGCCCCCCTCCTCCCCCGCCGAGTTCGGCAGTTCCACGTCGACTTCGCGACCCAGAGGTCGCTGACTCGGCACAGAACTGCCGAACTCGGCGTGGAGGGGCGGGTGGGGGGCGAGAAGGGGGTGGGGGTGGGGGTGGTCGGGGCGGGGCGCGGATCGGGCGGATCGGGCGGGGCGGCGGGTGGGGGCGACGGTCCCGGTGCGCGTGCGTCAGACTGCCCGCGTGACCGACCTGCTCTCGTCGCCGCGCCTGGTGGGCGACGGACCGGCGGTCGCGCACGCCCCGGACTGGACGTGGCTGCCCGACCCGGTCGACGCACCGAGCGCGGACGACCTCGCGCGGGCCGGCCGCGAGGCCGAGCAGATCCTCGCGGAGCGCGGCGTCACCTACGGTGCCGACCTGCCCGGCGGGCAGGGGCGGTGGCGTCTCGACCCCCTGCCCGTGGTCGTCGACGAGACCGAGTGGGCCGCCCTCGACGCGGCGCTGGTGCAGCGCGCCGAGCTGCTCGACGCCGTCCTGCACGACCTGTACGGACCGCGCCGCCTGCTCGACGACCGTCTGCTCCCCCCGACCGCGGTGCTCGCCCACCCCGGGTTCCTGCGCGCGGTCGACGGCCTGCGCACGCCCGGCGGGCGTGAGCTCGTGCTCACCGCGACCGACCTCGTCCGGGACGCGTCCGGCGGCTGGTGCGCCGTCGCCGACCGCACGCAGGCACCGTCCGGTGCGGGGTACGCCATGGAGGACCGCCGCGTCACCGCGCAGGTGCTCGCCGGCGTGTACCGGCAGGCGCCGATCGCGCGCCTCGGGCCGTTCTTCCACGCGCTGCGACGCGCGCTGCGGGACGTCGCGCCGCGCACGGCGTCCGACGACCCCCGCATCGTCCTGCTCTCTCCCGGCCCGGGCAGCGAGACCGCGTTCGACCAGGCGTACCTCGCGTCCATGCTGGGGCTCCCCCTCGTCGAGGGACGCGACCTGCTCGTGCGCGAGGGGCGCGTCCACCTCGAGGGCATCGACGGGCTCGAGCCGGTCGACGTCATCCTGCGCCGCGTCGACGCCGACTGGTGCGACCCCCTCGACCTGCGCGCCGGGTCGCGCCTGGGCGTGCCGGGCCTCGTGCGGGCGGTGCGCGGCGGGTCCGTCAGCGTCGTCAACCCGCTCGGTGCGTCCGTGCTGGAGAGTCCCGCGCTCCTGGCGTACCTGCCGCGCCTGGCGCGCGCCGTGCTGGACCAGGACCTCGCGCTGCCGTCGGCACCGACGTGGTGGTGCGGTGAGGAGCCCGCCCTGCGGCACGTCCTCGCGTACCTCGACCGGCTCGTCGTGAAGCCCACCGCGCAGGGGTCGGACGTGACGACCGTGCTCGGCTGGTCGCTCTCGGCGGCGGAGCGGGACGCACTGGCCGCCCGGATCCGGGCGGAGCCGTGGGCGTGGGTCGGCCAGGAGCCGGTCGGCCCGACCGTGGGCCCGCACGGGGGCGTCGGGTCGGACCGTCCCGGCGCGGCGGGCGTCGGACCGGCCGACCTCGGCCCGCGCGCCGCCGTGCTGCGCGCGTACGCGGTCGCGCACGCCGGCACGTACACCGTCATGGCGGGTGGGCTGGCCCGCGTGGCCGACGCACCCGTCGTCTCGTCGTCGCGGGGCGCGACGGCCAAGGACGTCTGGGTGCTCGCGAGCCAGCCGACGGCGCCGCCGGACGTGGCGGTCCGCGAGGACGCCGTCGCCGCGGTCGGCCGCGCCGTGGGCGCCGGCATCTCGCCGCGCAGCGCGGAGAACCTGTACTGGGTGGGCCGCTACGCCGAGCGGGCCGAGGGCGGGGTGCGCGTGCTGCGCGCGGTCGCGGACCGGTGGGACGACTACCACCGGACGCCGGGGTCGGCGGGAGGACGCGCGCTCGCGGTGCTGCTGCAGGCGCTCACGCCCGCGGCGCTGCCGGACGCCGCCGGGACGGCCGGCGCCGCCGGGCACCCGGACGTCGCCGACGACGAGCGCATCGGGGCAGGCGTCCCGGCGCTGCGCGACCTGCTCGTCGACCGCGCGACGCCGGGCAGCGTCGCGGGGGCCGTGCACCGGCTCGCGGGCGCCGCGGCCGCCGTGCGGGACCAGCTCTCGACCGACACGTTCGAGCCGATCGCCCGCATCGAGCGGGCGCTGCGCGACGAGCGGGGCCGCTCCCGCCCGCGCCCCGCGGACGCGCTCGGCCTGGTCCCGGAGCAGACCACGGCACCGACCGCGGACCAGGCCACGGACCACGCCACGGGCCGGGTCACGGGCCGGGTCACGGACCACGCCACGGAGCAGGCCCAGGACCGGGCCGCGCAGCAGGCCGCCGCCGTCACGGCCGGCCTGCGCCCGACGCTCGACCGCGTGCTGACCGACCTGCTCGCGCTGTCCGGCGTGGCGGCCGAGGGCCTGACGCGCGACGTCGGCTGGTACCTGCTCGACGCGGGCCGGCGCATCGAGCGGGCGCAGAACCTCGTCGACATGCTCGCCGCCACGCTCGTCGTGCGCCGCTCGGCCGACGTCGAGGACCTCCTGCTGGAGTCGGTGCTGCTCGCCAACGAGTCGGGCATCACGTACCGCCGGCGGCACCAGGGCGCACCGGGCGTCGCCAGCGTCCTGGACCTGCTGGTGCACGACCGCACGAACCCCCGCTCGCTCGCGTTCCAGCTCGACCGCCTCCTCGAGGACCTCGAGGCCGTGCCCGCGCCGTGGCGGTCGGCCGGGCAGCGCGACCACCTGCTGCACGGCGTCGCGGAGCTCGTCGCCGAGCTCGACACGGTGGTCGTGGGTCAGGTCGTGTCGGACGACGGCCGCCGGGTCCGGCTCGCGGAGGCGCTCGAGTCGATGCTGTGGCGGCTGCGGGCCGCGTCCGACGAGATCGAGCGCGTGCACTTCGTGCGGCCGGCCGCGAGCCGCGCCCTCGTCGACCTGTGGGGTGCGACGAACCTGCACGAGCACGACGACGCGGGAGGACGGGCGTGACGACGACCGACGACGCCGCCCGCCCGGCGGGCCGCGCCTACGACCTCGTGCACCGCACGACGTACGAGTACCCCGCGCCGGTCACGGACTCCTACGGGCGCACCACCATGACGCCGCGCGACCTGCCCGACCAGCGCCTGGTCACCACGTCGCTGACCGTGGACCCCGTGCCGGCGGACACCCAGACGCACGTCGACTGGTTCGGCAGCACGACGACGTACTTCGGTGTCACCGCGCCGCACACGCGGCTCGTGGTCACGTCCCGCTCGACGCTCGAGGTCAGCCGCGTGGCGCCCGCACGCGCGGACCTGCCCGACGTGCGCTGGCGCGGCGTGGCGCGGGCGGTCGCGGCGGGCGACCTCGGCACGCTGCACACCGACGCGTCCGGCCTGGTCGCGCTGCGCGAGGCGGTCCTGCCGTCGGTGCACGTGACGTTCGTCGACGAGATGCGTGCGTGGGCGGCGCCGTCGTTCGCCGAGGACCGGCCCCTCGCCGACGTCGTCCTGGACCTCCTGCACCGCGTCCGCACGGAGCTGACCTACCGCTCCGGCTCCACGACCGTGCACACGACGCAGGCGCAGCTGCTGGCCCAGGGCACGGGCGTCTGCCAGGACTTCGCGCACCTCGTCATCGCGGCGCTGCGCCTGCACGGCGTCCCCGCGCGGTACGCGTCCGGGTACATCGAGACGCGGCCGCGGCCGGGCCGGGCCAAGCTGCGGGGCGCCGACGCGTCGCACGCCTGGGTGTCCGTGTGGCTGCCCGGGCACGGCTGGCTGGAGGCCGACCCGACGAACGACCAGCTCGTCGACGACCGGTACGTCGTGCTGGGCTGGGGGCGGGACTACCACGACGTCCCGCCGCTGCGCGGGGTCATCTTCACCGAGGGCGGCGGGGCGTCGCCGCGCGTCGAGGTCGACCTGGTGCCGGCGGGCTCCGACCCCTTCCTCTGACGACGGGGCCGCACGTCCGCCCGGCTCCCGCGACCGCCCGGCTCAGCGCAGGGCCGCGCCCGCCCGCTCGTCCAGCTCCGCGCGCCCCACGACGAACCCGCCCGCGTCGACGACCGTCCCGCCCGCGGCCCGCCACAGCGTGCCGACGACGCGTGCGACGGCCGGGGCCACCCGCGTGCGCGCGACCACGTGCTGCTGCGACGGGGGCTCCGCCTGGAGCTGCAGCGGGTCCGGTGGCTCCCAGGTCACGTGGTACCCCCACGGTCCGTGCTCCCGCCAGTCCAGCCCCGAGAGCACCAGCGGCACCTGCGCGGCGCGCGCGAGGCGCACCACGACCGCGCCGTCGTACGGGAACGTCGCCGTCAGGGTGAAGCCGGGGGCGCCGTCCGCGGGGACCGACGCGGGACCGAGGCGGCTGCCCGACAGCGCGGGCCGCACGAGGGGCACGACGTCCTGCGCGGCGACCGGCACGGCCGACCACAGCGTCAGGTCGAGCGCCGCCGCGGGGTCCGGCACGACGACGGACGCGCGGTCGGCCGGCAGGATGCCGCCGCCCGTGCGGCGCGCCGCGGCGGTCGCCCACCCCGCGAGCAGCCCGGCGGGGACCTGCGCCTCCGCCGGCGTGCGCACCGGCAGGCCGTAGAGGTCCGCGTCCCGGGCGGGCAGGCCCAGCGCCCGCGCCGTCGCCGCGTCGCACGGGTGCGGGCCCACGAGCACGACCCCGGGCGCGACGGCGAGCGCGCCGACCACGGGTGCCGCCTCGACGGCGATGCCGCGGAAGCGCGCGCCGGTGGGGCGTGCGGCCGGCTGCGCGAGCCCCGGCTCACGCTCCCAGCGGGCGTCGGCGAACCACGCGCGCGCGAGGCCGACGACGTCCGTGCCGGCGGGCAGCGCGAGCACGTGCAGCCCGTCGAGCGCGGGCGGGACCGGGGCCGGCGGCGTCATGCGCGGACGCTAGCGGGCGATCGTCACGCCGGTGTTTCCCCGCACGGCCGATCGGGCGACGCGCCGACGACGCGCCGGTCGCGCGTCCGCCGGCGTCCGCGCAGCGGTCGGTGGCGGGCGGCCCGGATCGGTCGGTCGCGGGCCGGTCGGCCGCGGGTCGTCAGGCCCGGACGTCGTGCAGGTGGTGGACGACGTCGTGCAGGAAGTACTGCCCGAGCGTGCGCACCGTGAACCGCGACCCGTTGCTGCGCCGACCCGGGCGGTCCCACTGCCCGTCCGTCACGGCCTCGAAGCGTGCCGCCGTGACGTCCGCCGCGGCCGCGAGCTCGCCGGCGACGACCTGCGGGTCCTGCAGGTCGTAGCGGTCCTCTCGCGCGGTGGCGTCCTGGTCCCAGTTGGCGAACAGCGGGTCGTCCTCGTCCAGCATGAGCTGCACGCGCTCGCCGAAGATGCGCATGACGTCCCGCACGTGCGCGCCGTACTCCAGCGTCGACCACGTCGTGGGCTCGGGGCGCTCGCGCGCGTCGTCACGGTGCAGCGCGGAGACCCAGCGCGGCACGAGGTCGCGGACCGTGCCGGCGACGGCCTCCGGCGGGACGTCCGACGCGGCGAAGCCGCACTCGGGGCAGCGCTGCTCGACGACCCAGGTCCAGTCCTTGTCGTCGGGCGCGATCGCGGGCGGCTCGGGGGTCTGGGCGGCTGGCGCGGGCGTGTCCACGCCGTCACGGTAGCGGCAGGGGCCGCGGCGTCGGCAGAGGTGCCGGGCCGTCGGCGGTCGTCGACGACGACGCCCGCCGGGCCGGGGAAAGAGGGTCGGGCGACGCGCCCCCTCCCGCGCGCCGCCCGACCGGGCACCGGTGCCCCGGAACCCCCTCAGGTCCGGTGCGGTGGTGCCACTGCGCGGAACGCTAGCCAGCGGACCGTTGCACGACCGTTGCACGGCGTATGCACCCGTCTGTGCGTTTTCGCGCAACCGCTTCGCCCGCTCGCGGGGACGCGACGTGCGGTCAGCGCAGCGTGCGGTCGAGCTGCGCGAGGCGGGTGTGCGCGCGCAGGTGGGCCGCGGACCCGATGGGGGCGATGCGGGCGAGCGTCTGCCACGCCTCCCAGTCGTCGGCGCCCTCGTCGCCGCCCGTCCATCGGGCGACGAGGTCGACGTCCCGGGACGCGAGCGTGGACGCCCGCAGCCAGCCGACCAGCGCGTCCCGCACGCGCTGCACGCCCGGCGCGCTCGAGCGCGGCAGCACCGGTCCGGGGTAGGCCGCGAGCGCGCCGGACACGTCCCCGACGGCGAGCGCGTCGCGCACGTGGTCGACGTCGGTCTGCAGCGGCGACGTGAGGCGGTAGGGGCGCGACTCCGACAGCAGCGGGCCGACCAGGCGGCGCAGGCGGGAGATCTCGGCGCGGACGGTGACCTCGGACAGCTCGGCCTCGGAGAGGAGCACCGTGAGCTCGTCGCCCGTGAGGCCGCCGGGGTGCTCGGCGAGCAGCAGGAGGATCTCGGCGTGGCGGCACGTGAGGCGGCGCCGGCCCTGGGGCGTGTGCAGCGTGCCGCCGTGCGTCCCGAGCACCTCGAGGCGGGTCACGGGCGGCTGCGGCACGGTGGAGGCGATGGTCGCCTCGACGGCGGCGACCGTGGCCCGCACGAGCGCGAGCGCCATCCACGACGCGGTCTCCTCGCGGCCCGTCACGTCGAGCACGCCGACGAGCCGGCCGGACGGGTCCCGCACGGGTGCGGCCGCGCAGTTCCACGGGTGCACCACGCGCGCCCAGTGCTCGGTGCTCAGCACCTGCAGCGGCCGGCGGGTCTGCAGCGCCGTGCCGATGCCGTTGGTGCCGACGGCGTCCTCGCGCCACGCGGCGCCCTCGACGAGACCGACCTGGTCGAGGGGACGGCGCAGGTCGCGGTCGCCGTCCACCCACAGGATCCGGCCCGTCTCGTCGGCGAACGTGGCGACCCAGCCGGACGCCGGCTCCACGAGCAGGCGGCGCACCACCGGCACCGCACCCGAGATCGGGTGCGCCGCGCGCAGGCGGTGCAGCTCGGGGTCGGACAGGTCGACGGGCGGGTTCGGCAGCTCCGGGTCCACGCCGACCCGCCGGCTGCGGCGCCACGACTCCGCGACGACCGGCCGCACGCCGTGCCCCGGTTCGCCCCCGGCCAGCACGAAGCGCTCGTGCGCCTCGCGGACACGCCCCACCATGCCGGGGCCGAAGCCGCGCGGGGCGGGTTCGGAGGCCCGGTCGGCGCCGCCGGTGGCGACCCGGACGTGTCGGCTCATGGGTGACTTCCGTGCTGGTGCGGGCCCGGCGTCGACCGCCACGGGGGTGGACGGCGGCCGAGGGACGACGGCGGGCGGGGACGGTGCGTGTGTCGCCCTCGCATCGTACGCGAATGCGACAGCCCGGACGTGAGGGACATCACACCAACGGACGCACGACCACCGGCGTGGCGGCTTTTCCTGACACGATGTGCGAGACTGTCAGCATGCCCAAGATCATCGGCGCGTCGCTGCACGAGCACCGCGAGCAGACCCGGCTGCGGCTGTTCGCCGCGCTGTCGACGCTCATGGCCGAGCGCGGGTTCGACGGCATCACGCTCGCCGACATCGCCGCCGCCGCGGGCGTGGGACGCACCGCCGTCTACAACCACTTCCCCGACAAGGAGGCGCTCCTGCTCGGGTTCATCACGCACGAGACCGAGCAGTACGCCGTCACGCTGCAGTCGTCCCTGGACGACATCGAGGACCCGGTGGAGCAGCTGCGCGCCTACGTCCGCGCGCAGGCGTCGCTGACCCGGGTCTACCACGTGGCCCCCGGGCCCGAGCTGCGGTCCGTCCTCTCCCGCGGCGCCCAGCAGCGGGTGCGCGAGCACGTCGTGGTGGTCGAGCAGATCCTGCGGCGCATCCTCGAGGCCGGCATCGCCTCCGGCGCGTTCCCCGAGCAGGACCTCGCGACCACCGTGCCCCTCGTGAACGCGTGCCTCACGGGCCGCAACCTGCCGGACGTCGACGGCCCCGAGCGCGACCACGCCGTCGCCCAGACCGAGGCCTTCGTCCTGCGCGCGGTGGGCGCAGGCGTGCCGGTGCCGGCCTGAGCGCCGGGCAGGGCGGCCGCCGCCCCCGCCCGGGGCAGGGTGGCCGTCCCGAGCGCGGCGGTCGACCGGGCCAGGGCGGACGACCGGGCCAGGGCGGACGACCGGGCCAGGGCGGGCCGTCCGATCAGGGTGGACGGTCCGAGCGCGGCGGCCGGCCCGAGCAGGGTGGACGGTCCGAGCGCGGCCGCCGGTCCGAGCAGGCCGGGCGGTCGGAACGCGGCGGCCGACCCCAGCGCGGCGGCCGGTCCGCGGGTGACGCCCGCCCCGCCCGCTCCCCGCGCGCGACGACGACGCGCTCCGTCCACCGTGCGCCCGTCCCCGCGGCCGTCGAGCTGACCTTCCTGCCCGGCCTGCGCGACGTGCTCGCCGCGGAGGTCGGCGAGGCGCTGCCCGGCGCCCGCGGGCTGCGCGACGTGCCGGGGCGTGACGACGCGCTCGAGCTGCGCCTGCCCGGCGCGCTCGCCCCCGTCGCCCGGCTGCGCACCGCGGTGGCCGCGTGGGTCGTCGTGCACCTCGACGTGCCGCGCCCCCGCTCGATCACGAGCCCGGAGCACCTCCAGCGGGTCGTCGACGCCGTGTACGCGTCCCTGCGGGTGGCCGGCTCGTCGACCTTCCGGTTCGAGGCGGCCGGCAGCGACTCCGCGGCGTTCCGCAGGCTCGGGGAGCTGCTGCACGAGGCCACGGGGCTGCGGCACGAGCCGGAGCACGGCGACCTCGTGCTGCGGGTGCGCCGCGGCCCCCGGACCGGCGAGGCGCCCGACGTGGACCCCGGGTGGGACGTGCTCGTGCGGGTCGGCCCCCGGCCGCTCTCCGCGCGCACGTGGCGCGTCGCCGACTTCCCCGGGGCCGCGAACGCCACGATCGCCGCGGCGATGGCCCGGCTCGCGGGGGTGCACGACGACGACCGCGTGCTCAACCTCATGTGCGGGTCCGGCACGCTGCTGGCCGAGCGGCTCCTGGCCGGTCCGGCCGCGGCCGCGCTGGGCGTGGACCTCGCCGAGCCGGCGCTCGACGCCGCGCGCGCGAACCTCGAGGCGGCGGGGCTGCTGGGGCGGGCGTCGCGCACGTCGCTCGTGCGCGGCGACGCCACCGACGCGGACGCGGTCGGTGCCGCGGTGGCCGCGCACCTCGCGGTGGGCGACCGGCCCGCGGCCGCCGACGTCGTCCTGGCCGACCCGCCGTGGGGGACGCTGCACGGCTCGCACGCGGCGAGCCCCGCGCTGCACGCCGACCTGCTGCGGGTGGCGCACGCCGTGTCGGCGCCCGGCGCCCGGCTGGTGGTGCTCACGCACGAGGTGAAGGTCATGGAGCGGGTCGTGCGCGACGCGGCGGACCTGTGGCGGCCGGTGTCCGTCACGCGCGTCTTCGCGAAGGGGCACCACCCGCGCGTGCACGTGCTGCGGCGGGTCTGAGGCTCGAGCGCGCGCGACCGCGGCGTCGCGCCGTCACCCCACGTCACGCCCGTCGAACCGCTTGCGCACGAAACGCTTCAGGGCCTTCCCGCCCGCCCGGCCGCACCGGGACCGTGGGGGCCCGACGCGCCCGCAGCCGACGGGTCGGCACCGTCGCCGCACCCGGCCTCCCGGCGCCGCCCCGCGCGTCCCGACCGACGGGAGACCCGCATGCACCGCAGGAACCGGCTGCGCACGCTCGCGCTCGCCGTGCCGCTGGCCGTCGCCGCGACGACCGTGGTCGCCGCCGCCCCGGCGGCGGCGCACGGCTCGGTGACGGACCCGCCCACCCGCAACTACCGCTGCTGGGACGTGTGGGGCGGCCGCTTCCAGGACCCCGCCATGCAGACGCAGGACCCGATGTGCTGGCAGGCCTGGCAGGCGGACACCAACGCGATGTGGAACTGGAACGGCCTCTACCACGAGGGCATCGGCGGCCGGCACGAGGAGCTCATCCCGGACGGGCAGCTGTGCTCGGGCGGCCGCACCGAGGGCGGCCGCTACGACGCGATGGACGTCCCGGGCCCGTGGGTCGCGACCACCGTGCCGCAGCGCTTCACGCTCACGCTCACCGACCAGGCGAAGCACGGCGCGGACTACCTGCGCGTGTACGTGACGAAGCCGGGCTTCGACCCCACCCGCGAGGCGCCCGCGTGGGACGACATGCAGCTGCTGAAGGTCACGGGCCGCTACGCGCCCGCCGGCGAGTACCGCACGGACGTCGACCTCACCGGTCGGTCGGGACGCGCGATCCTCTACACGATCTGGCAGGCCAGCCACAGCGACCAGCCCTACTACCTGTGCAGCGACATCAGCGTGGGCGGTCCGGCGCCCACCCCGACCGTCACGCCGACGCCGACCCCGACGCCGACGGCCACGCCGACCCGCACGCCGACCCCCACGCCGACGCCGACTCCCACGCCGACCGTCACCCCGACCGCCACGCCCACCCCCACCCCGACGCCCGGCACGGGCGCGTGCACCGCGGCCGTGCGCGTCGTGAACTCGTGGCCGGGCGGCTGGCAGGGCGAGCTGACCGTCACCGCGGGCGCGTCCGGCACGACCGGGTGGCGGGCCACCGTCGCCGGCGCCACCGTCACGCAGGCGTGGAACGCGTCGGCGTCGGGCGGCGCGCTGACGAACGCGGCGTGGAACGGCACGCTCGCCCCAGGGGCCTCGACGACGGCGGGCTTCCTCGCGTCGGGCTCCGCGGGCACACCGACGGCGACGTGCACGGGGGCGTGACCCCGGCCTGACCGCGTCCGCCGGTGCGAGGTCGCGGGTCGTGCGCCAGGTCGCGGGTCCGGCACCCGTGACGGGCCGGGACCCGCGACCTCGCACCGGCGTGGCGGCCGCGCCCCTCGCGCCGCGCACGGTGGCGCGGCAGGCTGGCCCCCAGGGGTCCGGCGACGGGAGGCGGCGCGATGACGTCCAGCGACGACACGAGCAGGACCACGTGCGTCGTGGTCGGCGCGGGGCCCGCCGGGCTGGTCCTCGGCCTGCTCCTCGCGCGCGCCGGCGTGCACGTGACCGTGCTCGAGAAGCACGCCGACTTCCTGCGCGACTTCCGTGGCGACACGGTGCACCCGACGACGCTGGCGATGCTCGACGACCTCGGCCTGGGCGAGCGGTTCGCCGCGCTGCCGCACTCGCGCGTGGCGCGCGTGACCGTGCCGACGGGCAGCGGCGAGGCCGTCCTCGCCGACTTCGACCGGCTGCCGCTGCGGCACCCGTACGTCGCGATGGTCCCGCAGTGGGACCTGCTCACCCTGCTCGCGGAGGCCGCCGCGCAGGAGCCGACCTTCGACCTGCGGGTGCGCCACGAGGTGACGGGTGTGCTGCGCGAGGGCGACCGTGTGACCGGTGTCGAGCTGCGCACGCCCGACGGCCCGCGACGGCTGCGCGCGGACCTCGTCGTCGCGTGCGACGGCCGCTGGTCCGTGGTGCGCCGGTCGGTCGGGCTGCCCGCGCGGCGCCACCGGGTCGGCTTCGACGTGTGGTGGGTGCGCGTGCCGACCCGCCGCGACGTGGGCGAGTCGCTGCTGCCGCGCCTGACGCGCGGGCGCGCGGCCGTGGCGATCCCGCGCGAGGGGTACCTGCAGCTCGCGTACCTCGGCCCCAAGGGCACCGACGCCGCGCTGCGGGCCCGCGGCCTCGACGCGTTCCGCGCCGAGGTGGCCGCGCTCGTGCCCGAGGTCACGGACGACGTCGGCGCGATCGCCTCGATGGACGACGTCAAGCACCTGGACGTGCGGATGGACGTGCTGCGCCGGTGGCACGCGCCGGGTGTGCTGTGCATCGGGGACGCGGCGCACGCGATGTCCCCGGCCGGCGGGGTCGGCATCAACCTCGCGGTGCAGGACGCGGTGGCGGCGGCGCGGCTGCTCGCGGGCCCGCTGCGCCGCGGCACGCTGCGCGGTCCGGCCGGCGACCGCGTGCTCGCCCGGGTGCGGCGTCGGCGGCTGCTGCCCACCGTCGTGGTGCAGGCCGTGCAGCGGGCCGTGCACGCGCGGCTGCTGGTGCCCGCGGTCGAGGGCCGGGCGAGCGGGCCGCCGCCGTGGCTGCTCGCGCTCGTGCGGCGCGTGCCGGTGCTGACGGCGCTGCCGGCCCTGGCGATCGGGGTGGGGCCGCGTCCGGAGCGCGTGCCGCTGTGGGCGCGCCGTCCCCCCGTCGACACCGCGCCCCCTGCCCGTCCGGCGGGCCGAGGTCCGCGACACGCCGCTCCCCCGGGCACCGACTCGACGGTCGCGCGCTCCTGAAACGGTTCGACCCCTCCCGCACGCGGGATCGCTCCCGCACGGTAATGCGGACCCCCGGACGTCCGCCGCGGCTTCGACATCGATGTCGAATCGTCACGACGGGCCCCGATCCCCCTGCGGACAGGAGAACCTGCATGTCCACCCGTGTGCGTGACCGGCTGCGCCGGATCGCCCTCGCCCTGCCCGCCGCCATGCTGGCGGCCGGCCTCGGCATGACCCTCGCCGCCACCCCTGCCGCCGCCCACGGCTCCGTGACCGACCCGCCCAGCCGCAACTACGGCTGCTGGGAGCGCTGGGGCGACGACCACCTGAACCCCGCCATGGCCACCCAGGACCCGATGTGCTGGCAGGCGTTCCAGGCCAACCCGAACACGATGTGGAACTGGAACGGCCTCTTCCGTGAGGGCGTCGGCGGCCGGCACGAGCAGGTCATCCCGAACGGCCAGCTCTGCTCCGGCGGCCGGACGCAGAACGGCCTGTACGCGTCGCTCGACACCCCGGGCGCGTGGACGATGAAGACCGTCCCGACCAGCTTCCAGCTGACGCTGACCGACGGCGCCAAGCACGGTGCCGACTACATGCGCATCTACGTCTCCAAGCCGGGCTTCGACCCGACCCGCGAGGCGCTCGGCTGGGACGACATCACCCTGGTCAAGGAGACCGGCCGCTACGGCACCACGGGCCTGTACCAGACCGACGTGAACCTCGCGGGCCGCTCGGGCCGCGCGGTGCTCTTCACGATCTGGCAGGCCAGCCACCTCGACCAGCCGTACTACATCTGCTCGGACATCAACATCGGCGGCACCGCGCCGACGCAGCAGCCGACGCAGCAGCCCACCCAGCAGCCCACCCAGCAGCCCACCCAGCAGCCCACCCAGCAGCCGACCCAGCAGCCCACCCAGCAGCCCACGCAGCAGCCCACGGGCGCCTGCACGGCCACGGTCTCGGTGACCAACTCGTGGGGCGGCGGCTACCAGGCCGACGTCCGGGTGACGGCCGGCACGTCCGGTGTCCGCGGCTGGAAGGTGACGGTCAACGGCGCCACCATCACGCAGTCGTGGAACGCGACGGCGTCCGGGAACGTCCTGAGCAACGTCGGCTGGAACGGCACGCTGGCGGCGAACGCGTCGACGAGCTTCGGCTTCATCGGCTCGGGCTCGCCGTCCGGCCTGACGGCCACCTGCTCGGCGGCGTGACCCTGACGGCCTGACCGTCCGGCGGCACGAGCCGGACGCCAGGTCACGCACCACCCGGGGCCCGGGTGCAGCACCTCTCCGCTGCACCCGGGCCCCGTCGCGTGCGCGTCCCGCCGCCCGTCGCGTGCGCGTCCCGCCGCGGCGGCGGGCGCTCAGCCGATGGGCTGCAGCAGGTCGAGCAGCACGTCCTTGCGCCCGCGGGCGAGCCGGTCGTAGGCGCCGCCCGACGCGGTGCGCAGCACGTGCGGCGCACGCAGCAGCCGGTTGCGCGGGTACCGCGAGCGCACCCGCTCGTGCCGCAGGTTGTCGACCGCGAGCTCGTAGGCCCAGTCCTGCACGTGCGGGCGGATGGCGTCGAGGCCGGCGACCAGCGCCTCGGCCCGTGCCAGCAGCCGCGCGTTGCGCTCACCGCCCGGCTCGCGCAGCATCCGCAGCTTCTCCCCCACGCCGCGCCGGCGCACGCCCCCGGAGGTGTTCGTCGGGTGCGTGCGGTAGCGCAGCCCGGGGCGCTCGTCGAGCGCCACGCCACCGGTCGCGGCCGCGAGCAGCGCCAGCCAGGCGTCGGTGCGGAAGCCGTGCGGGACGGGCGGGACCAGGTCGAGCAGGTCCCGGCGCAGCGCGGCGGTGGCGCCGTGCGCGAGGAACCGCCGCACGAGCACCCGGAACCCCTCGCCCGCCCGGTACTGCGCGAGCTCGTCCGCGGTCACGCCCTCCGTGCGCAGCATCGACGTCGAGACCGTCGCGCCGTCGCTGTCGACGATCTCCGCCTCGCAGTGCACGAGCAGCAGCTCCGGGCGGGCCGCGAACATCTCGACGGCGTGGGCGAACCGGTCCGGCAGGCACACGTCGTCGTGGTCGCACACCACGACGACGTCCCCGGTGCACGCCGCGTACGTCCGCGCCATGTTGGCGTCGAGCGGCGTCGGCTGCGACGGCAGGATCGTCCACTCGACGGGCAGGCCCGCGGCCCGCGTGCGCTCGACGTACGCGCGGACCAGCTCCTGCGACCCGTCCGTCGACCCCGCGTCCGCCACGACGACCTGGTCGGGCAGGCGGGTCTGGGCGAGGATCGAGTCGATCTGGTCGCCGAGGTAGCGGACCGCGTTCGTGGACGTGACGGCCGCGGAGACCGTGAGCGCGCGCGGATCGGCCATGACCGACGTCCTCCCCCGGGGTCGTGCGGACGCCGCGGGTCGTGACCTGCGCCGCAGCGCCGTCACCGTACCGGACATATCGGGCGACCGGCAGTGGTCCCGGCACCCGGCAGGGGGTGAACCGGTGGGAGACTACGGGCGTGACCGAGACGACCACCCGCCTGCCCCGCGTCCGCGCGTCCGAGCTCGTCGGGCGCGGCTGGCTCAACACCGGCGGCGAGACCGTGACGCTGGCCGACCTGCGCGGCAAGGTCGTCGTCCTCGACTTCTGGACGTTCTGCTGCATCAACTGCCTGCACGTGCTCGACGAGCTGCGCGAGATCGAGGAGCGGCACCGCGACGTGCTCGTCATCGTCGGCGTGCACTCGCCGAAGTTCGTGCACGAGGCCGACCCGGTGGCGCTCGCGGCGGCCGTCGAGCGGTACGAGGTGCACCACCCGGTGCTCGACGACCCCGAGCTCGTGACGTGGCAGGCGTACACCGCGCGCGCGTGGCCGACGCTCGTCGTGATCGACCCCGAGGGCTACGTCGTCGCGCAGATGGCCGGCGAGGGGCACGCGCACGCCGTCGAGGCGCTCGTCGAGGAGCTCGTCGCGGAGCACGAGGCGAAGGGCACGCTGCACCGCGGGTCCGGCCCGTACGTGCCGCCGCAGCCGCAGCCCTCGACGCTGCGGTTCCCCGCCAAGGCCGTCGAGCTGCCGGGCGGGAACCTCCTCGTGGCCGACGCCGGGCACCACGCGCTCACCGAGCTCGCCGCGGACGGCGAGACGCTCGTGCGGCGCATCGGGTCCGGCGAGCGCGGGCTCGTGGACGGCGGCCCGGACGAGGCGCGGTTCAGCGAGCCGAACGGGCTGTGCCTCGTGCCGGAGGACCTGCGCGAGCGGCTCGGGTACGACGTGCTCGTCGCGGACACCGTCAACCACGCGCTGCGCGGGGTGCGGCTGACGGACGGGCACGTGACGACGGTCGCGGGCACGGGCCAGCAGTACATGGTCGGCGCGGTCGACAACGTCCTCCCGCCCGAGGACGGGGCGACGGCGGACCCGGCCGAGCCGCAGTCCGGCGACCGCTTCGCGGCGACCCGCGTCAAGCTGTCGTCCCCGTGGGACGTGGCGTGGTCGCCCGAGCTGCGGGCGTTCGTGGTCGCGATGGCCGGGAACCACACGCTGTGGTCGTTCGACCCCGAGCTCGCGGTCGTCGCGCGCATGGCGGGCACGATGAACGAGGGCCTCGTCGACGGGCACCCCGACGAGGCGTGGTTCGCCCAGCCCTCCGGCCTGTCCCGCGGTGCCGACGGCAGGCTCTGGCTGGCCGACGCGGAGACGTCGGCAGTGCGGTGGTTCGACCCGCAGGACGGGTTCGTGCACAGCGCCGCCGGGACGGGCCTGTTCGACTTCGGCCACCGCGACGGCTCGGCCGACCAGGCGCTCTTCCAGCACCCGCTGGGTGTGGCCGCCCTGCCGGACGGCTCGGTGCTCGTCGCCGACACCTACAACGGCGCGCTGCGCCGCTGGACGCCCGGCGCCGACGGCGGCGGCCCCGGTGAGGTCAGCACGCTCGCGACCGGCCTCGCCGAGCCGAGCGGCCTGGTGCTGCCGGCCGACGGCGGGCACGTGCTGGTCGTCGAGTCGGCCGCGCACCGCCTGACGCGCGTCCCGCTGCCCGCGGGTGCCGCCGGCGAGCAGGTCGACGGCGGCGCGCACCGCACGCAGCGCCCGGTGACGGAGGTGCCCGGCGGCGCGCTCACGCTCGAGGTCGTGTTCACGCCGGCGCCCGGGCAGAAGCTCGACACGCGGTGGGGCCCGTCGACGTCGCTGCGCGTCTCGTCGACCCCGCCGGGGCTGCTGCTCGACGGCGCGGGCGACGACGTGGACCTGACGCGCACGCTGCGCATCGACCCGGCCGTCGGCGAGGGCGTCCTGCACGTCACCGCCCGCGCGGCGAGCTGCGACGCGGACGAGTCGATCGAGCACCCGGCCTGCCACCTGGCGGCGCAGGACTGGGGCGTGCCGGTGCGCGTCGTCGACGGCGCGCCGGACGTGCTCACGCTGCCGCTGCTGGGCTGACGCGCGCAGGCCGGCCCGAGGACGGGCCGGCCTGCGTCAGTGCGCGTCGCCGACGGCGATCGCCATGAGCACCGACAGCGCGGTGCGGACCTGCGGGCCCGCCGACGCGGCGCTCGACGCGGCGATCTCGACGACCCACTCGCCGCGCTCGACGGTCAGGGACTGCGTCTCGCCCGCGTCGGCGGGGCTGCCGCCGCGCGCGACCGTCGCGGGCTCCCCCTCGCCGGCGCGGCGCAGCACCGCCCACTCGTCGCCGCCGAGCGTCTCGGTCGCGGCACCGGCGAGCGCGAGCAGCCGCGGCACGACGCCCGGCTGGGCGGCGCCGATGGCGACGGCCCCGGTGGCGACCAGGCGCTCCACGGCGACGGTCGGGTCGGCGACCGCCGGCAGCGTGCGGGCGCGGGCGCGGGCACGGCGGCGCTTCGCCTGGTACTGGGCCTGGTCGGCACGGCGGAACAGCGAGCGGGCGCCGACCGCGCCCATGACGGCCGTGGAGGCGATGCCGTAGGAGATCGCGGCGCCGTGCGGCAGCGGGAACTTCGCGACGGTCGCCGCCATGGTCTCGGTGACGGCGGCGCGCGGCTGCCCGACCGTCACGAGGCAGAACTCGTCGCCGCCGATGCGGGCGGCGGTCGTGCCCGGCAGGGCGTCGGACGCCCGTCGCAGCACGTCGGCGACGGCGCGCAGCAGGTCGTCGCCCGCGTCGTGGCCCAGCTCGTCGTTGACCCGCTTGAGGCCGTCGACGTCGCACATGACGATGCAGACCTCGCGGCCCGAGGCGAGCGCGGCGTCGGCGGCCTGGTCGGCGACGCGCCGGTTGGCGAGCCCCGTCAGCGGGTCGTCGGCGATCATGTGCCGGACCTGGTGCTCGAGGTCGACGCGGGCGATCGCGCCGGCCGTGAGCGCGGCGAGCACCTCCGCGGTCGCCACGTCGTCGACGTCGAAGCGCGGCGCCTCGACGGAGCGCACGACCGTGATCTGCCCCCACACCGAGTCGTTGACGACGATCGGCGAGCTGAGGGCGGAGGCCGCCCCGAGCTCGCGCAGCGCCTCGACCTCGACCCGGTCGCCCGCGGACTCGTCGCCGGGCAGGACCGAGCGGCCGCGCTCGTCGAAGGCGTGCGCGACCCAGCTCGCGCGGTCGCGGATCAGGCCGCGCAGCGCGGGCCTGTCCTCCGCGCGGTACGTCGCGGCGACGAACGCGAGGGAGCGCGGGTCCTCCGGAGGCGGCTCGACCCGCACGATGCGGCACGTGTCCTGGGAGATGCGGCACAGCGCCGCGGTGTCCGCCGCGAGCACGTCGAGGGCGATCGTCGCCGCCGCCTCCAGCACCGAGTCGACGTCCCGGCACGCGTCGAAGCGGTGCGCGGCGACCGCCAGCCCGCGCACGCCACCGAGGTCCGCAGCCGAGAGCCCGCCCCGGTGCGCACCCTTGGCAGTCGTGCCCCGACGCGTCACCGGGACATCATCGACCCTCCGGGCACCGGACGCCGAGACCGACCCGTGAGAGGTCGGTGAGATCACCCTCGTGCGCGAACGCGGGACGCTCCTGCAGCGGGAAACGTTTCGGAGGCTTGTCGGCCACGGGTGCGCTCATGAGCCTGTCGGCACACGTCTCCCCCGTCCGGAGGCCGTGGCCCACCCCCGACCGCGGCGACGACGCCGCCCCTGCGAGAGGGACACCCATGACCACCCGACACCGCCTCGCCCGCCGAGCCCTGGCCGGGCTCGCGGCGACGACCGTGCTGGCGGGGGCGCTCGTCGCCCTGCCGACGGCCGCCCAGGCCCACGGCGGCCTGACCTACCCCGCCACCCGGACGTACCAGTGCTACGTCGACGGCCTCGCCGGCGGCCAGGCCGCCGGGCAGGCGGGCAACATGCTGCCGACGAACCCGGCGTGCAAGAACGCCCTCGCGTCGAACAGCTACGGCTTCTACAACTGGTTCGGCAACCTGCTCGGCACCATCGACGGCCGGCACGAGACGATCCCCGACGGCAAGCTCTGCGGCCCGGACTCGCGCTTCGACGCGTTCAACACGCCGAGCTCGTCGTGGCCGACCACGCGCGTGCAGCCGGGCCAGCGGATCACGTTCCAGTACGCGGCGACCGTGCCGCACCCGGGCTGGTGGACGCAGTACATCACCAAGGACGGCTGGAACCAGGACGAGCCGATCGGCTGGGACGACCTCGAGCCCGTGCCGTTCGACCGCGTCCTGAACCCCCCGCTGCGCAACGGCGGCCCCACCGGCCCCGAGTACGCCTGGGACGCGACCCTGCCGAACAAGTCCGGCAAGCACGTGATCTTCTCGATCTGGGAGCGCACCGACAGCCCCGAGTCGTTCTACAACTGCTCGGACGTGGACTTCGGCGGCGGCGGCAGCACGCCGAACCCGACGCCGACGGCGACGCGGACGCCCACGCCGACCCCGACGGCGACGCGCACCCCCACGCCGACCCCCACGCCCACGCGCACCGCCACCCCGACGCCCACGCCCACGCCCACGCCCACGCCCACCGCGACCCCGACCGTCCCGGCCGACGCCCGCTGCGAGGTCGAGATCGACGTCACCAACGCGTGGCAGGGCGGGTTCCAGGGCGACGTCACGGTGTTCAACGCGACGATGGAGCCGGTCAACGGGTGGGAGCTCACGTGGCGCTTCACGAACGGCGAGAAGGTCACGCAGTCGTGGAGCTCGACCGCGACGCAGACCGGTGACACGGTGACGGTGCGGAACGCCGCCTGGAACGCGACGATCGGGCACCACAACGCGGTGTCGTTCGGGTTCATCGGCTCCGGCACGCCGAAGGCGGCCACGGCGGTGACGCTGAACGGCTCGCCCTGCATCGTCCGCTGACGACACCGGCACGGCCCGCCGGACGACGCCCGGCACCCACGACCAGGGGTGCCGGGCGTCGTCGTGCGCGCACGGGTCGCCGCCCGCGCCGCGAGCGCGTGGGCGCCCGGTGCAGCGGCGGCTGCGGGCTCAGCCCTGGCGGCGCTGGGCGTGCACCGTGCCGCCCGGACTGACCCGGACGTGCACGCCCCGCACCTCACGCGGCACGCCGTCGGCCTGCGCCGCCACGGTGTCGCCGCGCAGGCGGACGAGCAGCCCGTAGCCGTCCTCGTCCGGAGCGATGCCCACCGCCGTCACGTCCTGCCGTCCTGCCAGGGCCGCCTTGAGCTCGTCCTTCGCGCGGCGTGCTTCGCCCAGGTCCGCCACGGGTCCACCTTCCGGTCCCCGGCGGCGGGCACGGACCCGCGTCAGGCGAGCAGCGTGGCGTCCAGCGCGCCGAGAACGGCGTCGATCGGGTTGACGTACGTCAGTCCAACTCCATTCTGACCCCCGGACTCCGACCCGGCAAAGAGAAGTCCGAGCGCGACGCCGTCCTCGCGGTAGACGAGCGAGCCGGAGTCGCCGCCGCGCGAGAAGGGCGCGGACCCGGTGCTCTCCACCTCGATCTGGTCGTCGAACGCGAGCTCCCCCAGCTCGTCCCCGTACCCGACGACGACGTCGTCGAGCTCGATGGCGGTGACGCGCCCGGTCGTCACGGCGGTGGTCCGTCCGACCTTGCCCACCTGCTCCCCGCCGACGGCCCGCGCGGTGGTCGTCACCCGCCCGACCGGGTACGTCGGGTCGACCTCCTGCTCGTCGAGCAGCGCGACGGCCGCGTCGACGTACGCCGTGGCACCGCGCTTGAGCGGCACGCTCGCCGCGAGCGTGCCGATCCGGTCCCGGGACGCGACGCCGCCGTCGGCCGGTCCCGGCTGCACGACGACGTCGCCGACCTGCGCACCCGGCGCGCCGGCGAGGACGTGGTGGTTGGACAGCGCGTGCAGGCGCCCGTCGACCAGCACGAACGCGCCGAGGGTGCCCGCGCTGACACCGACGTGCGCGACGGAGGCCCCGGGCCGCAGGGGCCGCACGCGGCCCGTCTCGCCGAGCGCCTGGGCGGTGACCACGGGAGGGCGGGGGCGCACGGGCCGGTCGCCCGCCGCGATCGGGCGGATGCGCCCCGTCCGCCGGACGTCGACGGGCGGCCCGATCTCGTCCACCAGCCGGCGGGCGATGGACCGGATGCCGGGCAGCCCGAGCCGGTAGCGGACGGCGACGCCGTAGCCGCCGTGCCCGTCGACGGCGACGCCGATCGCCAGCGGCGCCTCGGCGGGCCCGGCGTCCGAGACCCGGACGCGGCGCTCCGCGAGCTCGCGGGCCACCGTCGCCGCGTGCGCCTTGGCCTGCCTGGCCTCCCCGTGGTCCATCCTCATCCGCTGCCCCCTGCGTCGTACGCCGTCCGCGGCCGCCGCGCGCTCACCGCGTCGCGTCGCCCCGGTCCGGTCCGTCGGGTCCGTCCCGTCGGGTCGTCAGTGTGGCGGCGCCCACCGACAGCCGCGCGCGCTGCCGCGGTGCGTCCCACCGCTCGGACGCACCGGGCGCGCCGCCCGGCCACGGCACGACGACGCCGGTCGGGACGGCACCCCTGCGGGCGCTCCCGACCGGCGTCGGTGTCACGGCTGCGCGCCGTCGGGTGGCGTGCCGGGTCGGCTCAGGCGCGCGGCGCCGGCGGGTTGTCGTGCCGCTCGACGACCTCGCGGTGCGTCGTGTTGCTGCGCTGCGCGTTCAGGGCGATCGCCGCGATCAGCCAGATCAGGCCGCCGCCCATGAGGATGTACCCGATCACCGTCAGGTCGACGCCGTCGATCCGGTCGGCGACACCGAACGAGAGGATCGCGCCGATGACCAGGAGTGCGATGCCGCCTCCGATGCCCATGTCCGCTCCTTCAGCTCGGACCGGGACGGCGCCCCGGTCGTGGTGCGGGAAGTCTTGCGGCGACCGGGGCGGCCCGCACGTCGAGAGTCAGACGGTCGCCCAGGGACGGTCGACGCGTGCGTGGTCCAGGGCCCACTCGAGCGCGAGGTCCGCGACCTCCTCCCAGCCGGGTGCACCGCACGTCCAGTGGTCCCGGCCGGGCAGCTCGACGTAGTCCGTGACGGCCGGTGACCGGTGGTAGTGCCGGGCGTTCGACCGGTTCACCGACGGCGGCATGATGTGGTCCTTCTCCCCCGCCACGAACAGCAGCGGCGCGCGGTCGGCGTCGTAGTCGACCCAGGTCTCCTGCCGGCCGGGCTTCACGTTCGCGAACAGGCCGTACTCGAAGATCCAGTGCCCGGGGGCGCCGATCGCGTACCGCTCCCACACCCGCAGCGACTCCTCCTCCGACAGGGTGTTGGTGAAGGCGTAGCGGAACTCCTCCGGGGTGAACGCGACCGCGCGGTGCCGGTTGGCGGGGTTGCGCAGGGCGGGCAGCAGCGAGCGCGCCTGCGACAGCGGGCTCACGCGGACGCCCTCGGTCGGCGCGGAGTCGATCGCGACACCCACCGAGCCGAGCCCTCGGGCCAGCAGGAGCTGCGTGAGGGTCCCGCCGAACGAGTGGCCGATGACGACCGGCGGTGTCGGGGTGGACTCCACCACCCGGGCGAGGTGGTCCACCACCTCGGGGACCGTGAGGCGGGCGATGCGCTCGGGGTCCTCCCGGAGCCCTTCCACCTCGACCTCGAACCCGGGGTAGCCGGGCGTGAGGACGGTGAACCCCTTGGCCTCGTAGTACGGGACCCAGTGCTCCCAGCTGCGGGGTGTCATCCACAGGCCGTGGACGAGGACGATCGTGTCAGGTGCCGTGGTGCCGGTCGGGTCGGACATGGCGGTGCTCCCTCAGCCGTCGACGAACGCGAGCAGGTCGGCGTGCAGGCGGTCGCGGTCGGTGTCGGGCAGCGCGTGCCCGCTCCCCTCGTAGACAGTCAGCGTGGCGCCCTCGACGAGGTCGACGGTGCGCTTCCCGCCGACCTCGAAGGGCACGATCTGGTCGTCGTCGCCGTGGATCACGAGCGTCGGGACGTCGACCTTGGCGAGGTCCGGGCGGAAGTCCGTCGCGGAGAACGCCGCGATGCACTCGTACGCCGCCCGGTGGCCGCACGCCATGCCCTGCAGCCAGAACGCGTCGCGGAAGCCCTGGGGCACGTCGTGGGTGCGGTTGTGGCCGAAGAACGGACCGTCCGCCAGGTCGCGGTACAGCTGCGACCGGTTCGCCCGCTCGCCCGCGCGCAGCCCGTCGAACACGGCGAGGGGCAGGCCCTCGGGGTTGTCGTCGGTGCGGACCATGAGCGGTGGCACGGCGCTGACCAGCACGACGCGGGCGACCCGGGCGGTGCCGTGGCGGCCGACGTAGCGGACGACCTCGCCGCCGCCGGTCGAGTGGCCGACGAGCGTGACGTCCGTGAGGTCGAGCTGGTCGAGCAGGCAGGCGAGGTCGTCGGCGTACGTGTCCATCTCGTTGCCGTGCCAGGTCTGGGTCGAGCGGCCGTGGCCGCGTCGGTCGTGCGCGACCGCGCGGTGGCCGTGCTCGGCGAGGAAGAGCGCCGCGGCGTCCCACGCGTCCGCGTTGAGCGGCCACCCGTGGCTCAGCACCACCGGCGGCCCGTCGCCCCAGTCCTTGTAGAAGATCTGCGCCCCGTCGTGCGCGGTGACGTACGGCATGTCGTTCCTCCCCCTGCTGGACGGACGGACACGTCGATACTGTCCGCTTTCGCCCGGTTCCCGCCAGACCCCGCCGGACGTCCGCTCCGCCGTGGCGGCGTGTCGGACGTGCCGGGCATGCTGGTCGGCGTGGACACCGGGACGCTGCACCTGTCCGTGCGCATCGAGCGGTCGGCCGAGGACGTCCGTGCGTTCGCCGCGGACCCGGCGAACCTGCCGCGCTGGGCGCCGGGCCTCGGCTCGTCCGTCGTCCACCGCGACGGGGACTGGTGGGTCGGCACGCCGGAGGGGCCCGCGCGGGTGCGCTTCGCCCCGCCGAACCCGTTCGGGGTGCTGGACCACGAGGTGCTCACGCCGTCGGGCGAGACCGTCCACGTGCCGCTGCGTGCCGTCGCCGACGGCGCCACCGCGTGCGACGTCGTGTTCACGCTGCGCCGGGCGCCGGGGATGACCGACGCCGACCTCGCCCGGGACGCAGGGCTCGTCCGGGCCGACCTCGAGCTGCTGAAGCGGGTGCTGGAGGGCGCCGCGCACTGACGCCGGCGGCGGGGCCCGGCGGCGGGACGACGACGCCCCGCCGTCCGCGCACGGCGGGCGACGGGGCGTCGTGGGTCGGCCGACGGCGTCAGCCGAGGACCTCCGGGTAGGCGACGGCGTCGTCCCCCGTCCGTCCGAGCACGTGCGTCGCGAGGAACGCCTCGACGGTCTGGTACCAGACCTTCGCGTGCTGCGGGGTCAGGATCCAGTGGTTCTCGTCCGGGAAGTACAGGAACCGGTGGGGGGTGCGGCCCTCGTCGTCCGCGGGCAGGCCGGAGTCGGCGAGCAGCTCGTACCACAGGCGCAGGCCCTCGCCGATCGGCACGCGGTAGTCCTTGTCGCCGTGGATGACGAGCATCGGCGTGACGATGTCGCCCACGAACCGGTGCGGCGAGTTCTCGAGCGCCATCTCGGGCGTCATCTCGCGCTGCCAGTAGTACGACGCGTCGGTCGTCGGCCCGAACTGGTCGAGGGCCCACAGGCTCGCGTGCGTGACGATCGCCCGGAACCGGTCGGTGTGCCCGGCGACCCAGTTGGCCATGTAGCCGCCGAACGAGCCGCCCATCGCGGCGGTGCGGGTCTCGTCGAGGTCCGGACGCTGCAGCGCGGCGTCGGTGACCGCCATGAGGTCGGTGTACGGGGCCTTGCCCCACGCGCCCCAGCCGCGCTGGATGAACTCCTGCCCGTACCCGGTCGACAGCGCCGGGTCGGGCAGCAGGACGGCGTAGCCCTGCGCGACCAGCAGCCACGGGTTCCACCGCCAGGACCACGCGTTCCACGACCCGAGGGGGCCGCCGTGGATCCACAGCAGGAACGGTGCGGGGTCGTCGGCCGACGCGCCCTCGGGCAGCGCGAGCCACGCGCGCACGCGCGAGCCGTCCTCCGCCGTCGTCTCGACCTCCTCGAGCCGGCCCGGCAGGGCGGGCAGCGGGGCCGGGGCGGGCAGCGGCGTCGCGGCGACGGGGGCGCCGCCCTCGAGCGCGGCGGCGAGGTCGATGCGGACGGGGTGCGCGGGCGCCTCGTAGGACGTCCGCAGGGCGTACGCGGTGCGGCCGTCGGGAGCGACCTGCACGTCGGCGAAGGCGGCGTCGTCGCTGGTGAGGCGCGTCACGGCGCCCGAGCTCAGTTCCACGTGGAACATCGGCGCGCGGCCGTCGTCGTCCGCCACGACGACCAGGCCGTCGGACGTCGGGAGCCACACCTTCGCACCCGGCCACCGGTCCCAGTCGGCACCCAGGCGGCGCGGCTCGCCGCCGGTGAGCGCGACGACCCAGAGCTCGTAACGCGGGGCGTCGTGCGGCGTGGACAGCGTCTCGCGGGAGTACGCGACCCAGCGGCCGTCGGGCGAGACGAGCGGGTCGCCGAGGTCGGCGTCGGGGTCGGACACCAGCACGGCCCGCTCCCCCGTGGCGACGTCGATCGTCACGAGGTCGGTGCGCACGTTCCCGCGCGCGACGTTGCGGCCCCAGGACGTGACGACCGTGCGGCCGTCGGGCGTGAGGACGGGGTGCTGCTCGCGCAGCGCCCCCGCGGCGTCGGGCGTGACGTCGCGCAGCTCCAGGCGCGGGTCCCGCTCGCCGGCGACCGGCGCGGCGACCTCGTCCGAGACCGTGGCGACGAACGCGTGCGGCGTGGCCGGGCCGAGGTCGTGGTCCCAGTACCGGATCGGGTACGAGTCGTGCAGGATCGCCGCGACCTTCTTGTCCTTGCGCTCCTTGGCGATGCGCGCGTCGGCCTCGTCGTCGGCGGCGGACGGCAGCACGTCGGAGACGACCAGCACGGTCGGGGCGTCCGTCGCGACCTGCACGCCGCCCACGCCGGACGCGCGGGACGCCACGACGCGGGCCTCCGCGCCGTCGGCCGGCAGCAGCCACAGCGCGGCCTTCGGGTCCGCGTCCGGGTCCTCGGCGTCGGGGTCGGGGCGCGCGCTGGTGAACAGCAGGTCGCCGGACGGCGTGAACGCCGCGGACGACTCGCTCTTCGCGCTGCGGGTCAGGCGCCGCGCGGGCTTCTCACCGGCCGGGTCGACCTCCCACAGCGCGGTCACCCACGCGGTGCGCTTGCGGTCGAGGGTCTGCACGGCCGTGACGAGGCGCGTGCCGTCGGGCGAGAGGCGCAGGCCGCCGAGGCGCGGCAGGGCGATGTACGCGTCCAGGTCGTGGAACGGCGTCGCGGGGACGTCGGGGGTGGTGGGTTCGCTCACCGGACCGGTCTATCACGGCCGTGCGGCGCGGCGACGAGGGCTTTCCGTGCGGGTGTCGCGCCCCGTCGCCCCTCGTGCCGTGGCGTCACCGGGTCGTGTGCGCCCCGGCGTCGACGTGCAGGGTCTGGCCCGTGACGTTGCGCGCCGCCGGTGAGGCGAGGAACGCGACGAGGGCGGCGACGTCCTCCGGACGGCTCACGCGTCCGAGGTGCGTGCGCGCCACCAGGCTCGCGCGGCGCTCCTCGGTGAGGGGACCGCCGAACAGGTCCGTCCCCTCCACGTACCCGGGGGCGACCACGTTCGCGGTGACGTCGCGCGGGCCCAGACGCTCCGAGAGGCCGACGTTCCAGGCGGCGAGGGCCGCCTTCGCCACGGAGTACGGGTTCGCGGCGTACTCCGCGCCGATGGACCCGATGCTCACGACGGCACCGCCGGGCCTCAGGACGGGCTCGAGGACGCGCACGACGAGCGCGGCACCCACGACGTTGACCTGGAGGTTGCGCTGCCAGTGCCGGGCCACGTCCTCGAGCGGGGCGTCGGCAGGGGGTGGGGTGCCGACGAACGCCCCGGCGTTGTTGACGACGACGTCGACCCCCTCCGCGAACGCGGCCGCGAGCGCCGCGACCGACGACACGTCCTCCAGGTCCAGCCGCAGGGCGCGGGCGCCCAGCGCGGCCGCCGCCGCGTCGAGTCCCGGACCGCGCCCCGTCACCGTGACGAGGTCGCCGGCGTCGACGAAGGCGCGTGCGACGGCGTGGCCGATGCCGCGGCTGCCGCCCGTCACCAGCACCGCCCGACCTCGCCGTCCGCGTCTGTCCATGTTTAGATCTAAACGTGACGACGGACGTCCCGCAAGACCCTCCCCCGGGCACGACGGGCCGCCCCGACGCGCACGAGGTCGCCGCCGCGTGGGCACGCGAGCTGCCCGGGGTGCCCACCCGCTCGGTCCCCGTGGTGACGGCCGCCAAGCTCCTCGCCACCGCGCTGCGGCGGCGCCGCGAGGCGGTCCTGCACGAGCTGGGCACCGACGCGGCGACGCTGGACCTGCTCAGCACCCTGCGTCGCGCGGGTCCGCCCTACCGGCTCACGACGCGCGAGCTCGCGGACCGGTGCCTCGTCACCGCCGGGGCCATCTCGCAGCGCGTGGCACGGGCCGAGCGCGACGGGCTGGTCGAGCGGCACGCGGGCGCCGGCCGCACGGTCGAGGTCGTCCTCGCACCGGCCGGTCACGCGCACGTCGAGACCCTGGCACGGTCCGTCCTCGAGGCGGACGACGAGCTCGTCGCCGGCCTCGACGACGAGACCCTGGTCCAGCTGGAGGACGTGCTCGACCGGTGGCGGCGGCACGTCGAGAGCCGCGCACCGGCCCCGGGGGCAGCGCGTCGCCGGCCCCCTGACCCGGCCGGGTACGGCGACGCCGGCCCGCCGCACGCGCGGTGCGACGGGCCGGCGGGTCACCGCGTCAGTCGCGCCAGACCTGCACGACGCTCGGGCGCGGACCGCCCCAGCGGCCGCGGTCGAGCGTGCCGGGCGCGACGTAGTCGGGGAAGAACGACTGCTGCGCCTCCCACGAGCCGTCCTCGCCCGGGTGCTGCACCGCGACGTAGACCATCTCGTCCTTGTCCCGGATCACCGGCCCGCAGGTCTCCGCGCCCGCGGGCACGGAGAGGAACTGCTGCACGCGGCCCCGCTCGCGCCCGGTGAGCGGCACCTTGAACAGCCCGTCGCCGTAGCCGATCGTGCCGGGCTGCCCGTCCGTGGAGATCCAGAGGTTGCCCTCGGAGTCGAACGCGACGTTGTCCGGGCAGGAGATCGGCGAGACCTTCTCCGGCGGGAAGCCCGCGAAGTAGGTGCCGGACGTCGTGGCGGGGTCGCCCGCGAGCAGCAGGATGCTCCAGCCGAACGTCGTCGACCGCGGGTCGTTGCCGGCCTCCGTGATCTCGACGACGTGCCCGTGCCGGTTCTCCACGCGCGGGTTCGGCTCGGTGGCGCCCTCCTTGCCGGCCTTGCCGCGGTCGGTGTTGTTCGTGCACGCGACGTACACGCGGCCCGTCACGGGGTTGGGCTCGACGTCCTCGGGGCGGTCCATCTTCGTCGCGCCCACCGCGTCGGCGGCCAGCCGCGTGTGCACGAGCACCTGCTCCGTCGTGAAGCCGGGCACCTGGCTGACGCCGTCGAGCACCAGCGGCACCCACTCCCCCGTGCCGTCGAACGCGCCGTCGGACGGCAGCGCACCGGTGCCGGTGATCTCCTCGACCGGCGAGTCGCCGTGGAAGCGCGCGACGTACAGGTTGCCGGCGGAGAGCAGCTGCTTGTTGCGCGTGCGGTGCCGGGCGCCCGGGCGGTACCGGTCCTTCGAGACGAACTTGTAGAGGTAGTCGAACCGCTCGTCGTCACCCATGTACGCGGCGACGTGGCCCGACCTGCCGACGATGACGTTCGCACCCTCGTGCTTGAACCGGCCGAGCGCGGTGTGCTTCACGGGCGGCGCCGTCGGGTCCTGCGGGTCGACCTCGACGACCCACCCGAAGCGGTTGGGCTCGTTCTCGTACCCGGGCGTGCGGGCGTCGAAGCGCGGGTCGACGTGCTCCCAGCCGCGCGTCGTCTCCTTGTCGGCGAAGCCGTAGCGCTTCTCCTCCGCCGTGCCGCGCGCGCGGAAGTACTGGTTGACGTTCTCCTCACCCGACAGCACCGTGCCCCACGGCGTGGTGCCGCCCGCGCAGTTGTTCAGCGTGCCGAGCACCGTCGTGCCCGAGGGGTCCGCGACGGTCTTCAGCAGGTCCGAGCCGGCCGCCGGCCCGTCCAGGACGAACGGCGTCGTGGCGGTGATGCGCCGGTTGACCCGGGCACCCACCTGGTACTGCCACGGCTGCCCCTTGCGGCGACGGTGCAGCGCGACGACGGACATGCCGTGCGCGGCCATCGCGACCCGGCGCTGACGGTCCAGGTCCTCCGGCGTCGCGGCCGGCGGGAACATGATGTTCTCGTTCGTGTACTCGTGGTTGGCCACGAGCACGGCGCTGCGCCCGTGCGGCTCCTCGAGGATGTCGACGTAGTCGCAGTTGTAGCCGAAGAGCCGCTCCGCGAGCTCCGGCGTCATCGTCGCGGGGTCGAAGACGTCGTGCGGCGACAGGATCGGGTCGCCCCAGCGCACGAGCGGCGCCCACCGGTAGCCCTGCGGCACGGTGAACGCGTCCGTGGCGGCCGGCACCGGCGGGATCGCGCGGAACGGCAGGTTGCCGCGGCCCCAGCCCCACCCGCGGTCGTGGGCGGCGGCCGGCGGGGCGTCGGCGACGACGGAGCCGACGACGACGGCGGCGCCCGCGACCAGCCCGCCCGCGAGGACGGCACGGCGGGACAGCGCGGCCGACGCGACGTCGCGGAAGTAGTCGTTGCCGCTCTCGTTCGGCACGGGCTGCGCGCACGCGTCGCCGCAGCGCAGGTGGCACGTGACGGCGGAGCGGCGGCCGTGCGTGCGGCCGGTCATCGGGAGCAGGGGCAGGAGGGTGCGGCGCGGGACGCCGGCCGCGACGTCACGGTCGTCGGTCGTGGTCATCAGGGCTCTCCGGTCGTGCTCGGTGCTGGGGCGGGCACAGCGTGGCAACCGGACGAACCGGTCACCGGCACGTGCGGTGAGCGGCGGGTGAAGGGAGGACGAACTCTCGCCGACCCCCGCCGGTTCGGGGGTGGGTCGGGGCGGGAGGGTCGGGGCGGGACGGTCGGGGCGGGAGGGTCGAGGCGGCCGGGCCGGCGCGGGGGTCGGTGCTGCGGGTCAGGACGGGCGCGCGGAGTCCCGGTCCGCGAGGCCCGCGAGCATCGCGTTGTACTCGTCGAGCTCGCTGTCGCCGTCCCGGTCGGCGCGGCGGTCGCGGCGGCGGGCCGTCCGCTCGTCGTCCCGGGTCCACTGCAGGGCCACGACGATCGCGACCAGCACGGTCGGGATCTCGCCGATCCCCCAGGCGACCGACCCGCCGAGCTGCTGGTCGCGGATGGCCGACGGACCCCAGGGCCGGCCCATGAGCCCGAACCAGTCCGCCGCGAGCAGCGACTGCCCGCCCACGAGCGCGACCCCGAAGAACGCGTGGAACGCCATGGTCGCGAACAGCAGCAGCAGCCGCATGGGGTACGGCGGCCGCGTCGGGCCGGGGTCCACGCCGACCAGCGCGTTGACGAACAGGTACCCGGCGACGGAGAAGTGCACGACCATCACGAGGTGCCCGACCGGGCTGCGCATCGACCACTCGAACACCGGCGAGTAGTAGAAGACGACCATCGACCCGGCGAAGTTGACCGCGGCGACGATCGGGTGCGCGAGGAACGTGCCCACCCGGGAGTGCACGAGCGTGAGGACCCACTCCCGGGGCCCGCGCGACACGTCGTCCCGCAGGCGGGTCGACCGGGCGGGCAGGGCCCGCAGGGCGAGCGTGACCGGCGCGGACAGCGCGACGAAGATCGGCACGACCATCGCGAGCACCATGTGCTGCACCATGTGGGCGCTGAACAGCACGTGCCCGTACATCGCCGGACCACCCGACGTCGTCCACAGGAACGTCAGCATGCCCACCACCCAGGACGCCGTCCGCAGCCACGGCCACGCGTCGCCGCGGCGGCGCAGCCGCACGACCCAGCGCACGTAGACGACGATCCCCGCGACGGCCGCGGACGCCATGAGCAGGTCCCAGCGCCACTGCGCGACCCACTGCACGGCGGTCGGCTCGGGCGGCAGCGCGTGCCCCGTGAGCAGGTAGGCGGGCGACGCGTCCGCGACCGGCTCGTCCGGCACGGGCGGCGGCGAGCCCGCGAGCGCGACCGCGACGCCCGAGACGGCGCCCATCACGGCGAGCTCGACGAGGACGAGCCGCCAGAACGGCCCCGCGACCCGGTCCCCCACGAGCCGCGGGATGGTGCGCCGCCGGTGGGCGAGGCCGAGCAGGCCGAGCACCCCGAACAGCACGACCTTCACGACGAGCAGCACGCCGTACCGGGTGCCGAGGCCCTCCCAGCCGCCGAGCCGCACGACGCTGTTGACGAGACCCGAGACGGCGACGGCGACGAAGCACCACGCCGCGATGGTCGAGTACCGCGCCACGGCCGGGCCGGCGTCGCTGCCCAGGCGCCCGACCAGCAGCGCGAGGGCCGCCAGCGCGCCGATCCAGACGGCCGCCCCGACCAGGTGCAGGAACAGCGACGACGTCGCCAGCTCGTGGCTCGCCGCACCGGCCGCGTGGCCCGTCTGCCCGAGCTGCCACAGCGCCGCGACGACGAGCACGGCCGCCCACGCCGCGCCGGTGGGGGTGGCGACGACGAGCGCGAGCACGGTCGCGACGGCGGCGAGCGTCGTCAGCGTGAGCAGTGCACGCCCGAGGTCGATCTGCGTGACGAACAGCGCGAGCTCGTCGCCGAACCCCGGCGCGGTGGGCGAGGACCCGGCGACCGACGCGTACGCCAGCACGAGGTGCACCACCGAGAGCACCGTCCAGGTGCCCGACGCCACGCCGGCCAGGACGAGGCTGCGGGGGTAGGCGGTGCCGTCGGCCCGTGCACGGGCCGTCCCGGCGGGGGGCGTGGCCGGGACAGTCGCCGCGGGGGTCTCGGCGGCGGCGGACGCGCGCCGCGGCAGCACGCACACGGCGAGCACCAGCGCACCGAGCGCCAGCGCGCCCGCGAGCTCGGTCAGCGTCTCGACGACCGGCAGCCCCCAGCGCACGACGACGCCGGGGTCGCCGAGCGCGACCGCCGCGGCGGTGCCGCTGAACGCGACGCCGACCAGGGCCGCCAGGGCGCCGGTGACCGCGAGGACCGCGGGCGCACCGGCGCGGCGCACCGCGACGACGGACGTCTGCTCCACCCGATCAGCCTAGGCGTCGCGGGCGGTCACCCGGCCCGGGGACCGCCGCCGCCGGTGGTGCCGTCGGACACGCCGCCGCGGTCCGGCGCGTCCCCGCCGCCGCGCTGCTTGCGCGCGACGACCGTGAACACGGCCCCGATCACGACGACGATCAGCAGCACCCACACCCACCACGGGACCGTCCCCGGGTAGTTGTCGCGCGCCGCCTCGCCGGAGCCGCCCATGTCGGGGCTCGTGTCGACCGACTCGCTGGGCGACGCGCTCGCCGACGCCTCCGGCGTGGGCGTGGTCGCGTCCGCCGGCGCCGCGGTCGCCGCCGCCGTCGGGTCCGCCGTCGGCTCCGTCGTCGTCGCCGTGCCCGCCGCCGCACCGGCCGTGAAGCCGAACGTCCCGGTGATCGGGTGGCCGTCCGCGCTGGTCACCCTCCAGTCCACGCGGTACGCCCCGGCCGGGCGCTGCTCCGCGAGCGGCTGCACGACGGACGTGCCGGACAGCTGCGCGGCCCCCGCGCTCACGACCGTGCCGTCGGCCGCCGTCACGACGATCTCGGTGCCGAGCTCGAGAGCGGACTGGTCGAACGTCAGCGTGATCTGCGCGGGTGCGGTCTCGACGGTCGCACCGTCGGCCGGGTCGGTGGAGCGCAGCGCGTTGTGCGCCGCGGCCGGCGCCGCCGTCAGCAGCAGCGCCGCGAACGCCGCGGCGAGCGCGGCCAGCAGCGCGACCGCCGTCGTCCCCCGGGCGGGGTGCGTCGCCGCGCGCGCGTGCAGCTCAGGGGCGGACGAGGGGTGGGGCGACCGGCGCATGGCTCTCCCGGGGGTGCGAGGTGGTCCGACGCTCCGATCCCATCACGTCCCCGCGGGACCGGCCGCGCCGGGGGCCGGAACGTGCGTCAGGTCACCGCCGCCCGGCGCGGTGCCGCGACGGGGACGCAGCACGGCGGTGGCCAGGACCACGGCGGCCGCGGCGGCCGCCGCCGTGCCCGTCGCCGGGAGCGCCGACGCGGGCACCGCCGACGCGAGCGGGTCCGGCTCGACGGGTGCGACGGGTACGGCGACGGGCGCGGGGGCCGGTTGGGGGAGCGCGGGTGCGTCGAGGGCGTCCCCGGGGGCGGAGGCGCCGTGGTGCGCGTGCGGGTCGGCCCCCGGGGCATGGTGCGCGTGCGCGTCCGCACCCGGCGCGTGGTGCGCGTGCGCGTCCGCACCCGGCGCGTGCTGCGCGTGCCCGTCCGCACCCGGCGCGTGCTGCGCGTGCGCGTCGGCAGCCGTGGCGTGCTGCGCGTGCGCGTCCTCGACGTCGACGCCGCCCGTCCCGGCGGTCACCGGGGCGGACGCGGCCGCGGGCCCGGCGAGCACGGCGACGACCGGCTGCAGCAGGAGCACGGCGGCAGCGCACGCGGCCGCCGGGACGAGAGCCCGGCGCACGCCGTGGCCCCCGCCGGCCGTCCCCGCGCGGACCCGCGTGCCGGCGACGGCGACGGCGAGCACGAGTGACGCGACCGCGACGAGCACGTGAGGGCTGGGCAGCGTCCCGCCGGCGCTCAGGTGCGCGGCCACCGCGGCGACGAGGACGACGAGCGCGCCCGCGCCCCCGCGCAGCAGCAGCTCGCGCGCGGGCGGGAGGGCAGGGGGGCGCGTGTGCGCGTCGTCGGGCACGGCACGACGGTCGCCCGGACCCGTCCCGCCGGTCCACGGCCCGAATCGATTAGGGAACGCACGGGGGCGAGCTGCTTCCGGTCGCGGGCCGCACGGGTCACGATGAGCACGCGGACGCCCCCGCCCCCGCACCCACCCCGCCTGGAGGACCGATGCCCACGCCCACCTCCCCCACGCCGACGCTCGCCCCGCACCCGGTGGCGCACGGCCCCGGCTGCACCAACTGCCCCTCGCGTCGCGAGGTCCTCGGCCGCGTGGGGGTGGCGGCCCTCGGCACGGCTGCGGTCGGCGTCCTCGCCGCCTGCAGCGGGTCGGACGGCGGTCCGGACGGCGGTGCGGGCGGGGGTGGCGGCGGTGGGGCGACGCCCGGACCGGGCGGGGTGCTGGCGTCGGTCGACGACGTGCCGGTCGGCGGTGCGCTCGCGGTGACCGGGCCCGACGGGGACCGCGTCCTGCTGACCCAGCCGACGGAGGGCACGATCCTCGGGCTCTCGGCGGTCTGCACCCATCAGGGCTGCACGGTGGTCCCCGCCGACGACGAGCTGTCCTGCCCCTGCCACGGCTCGGTGTTCACCCTCGACGGCGAGGCCGTCTCCGGGCCGGCCACGGAGCCGCTGCCGACGTTCGCCGTGACGGTCCGCGAGGACGGCGGCATCGTCGCCGCGGAGGCGTGACGTGACGGCGCGCGACGTCGGGGCGGCGACGCCGGCATCGCGCCGGCGGCCCGTGGCGTGGGCGCCGCGCGTGCTGGCGGCCCTCGCGGTGGTCGCGTCCGGCGTCGTCCACCTGGTGCTGTGGCAGCAGGGGTACTTCACCGGCATGTGGCTGCGCCCGCTGTTCCTGGCGCAGGGCGTCGGCGGCGTCGTGCTGGGCGTCCTGCTGCTGGTCTGGCGCAGCCCCCTGCCGCTGCTCGGCGCGGTCGCCTACGGCGCGGCGACCCTCGGCGGCTTCGTCGTCGCGACGAGCCCCCTGGGCCTGTTCGGCGTGCGCGCCCGCTGGGAGGGCTGGGCGGAGTGGGTCTCGGCGGTCACCGAGCTCGTCGCGGTCGTCGCCGCCCTCTGGGCCCTGCGCCGCGAACGCCCCTGACCCCCCCTCTCCCCGAGCGACGCCCCGCCGACGCCCCCGCCGACGCCCCTCCGCCGCCGAGTTCGGCACCTTCGTCGCGAGCTCGCGACCCGGGACCATCGATCTCGGCACAGGACCACCGAGCTCGCGGGGGTGCGAGCAGCCGGGGCGCGGCCGGCAGACCGTCCCGCGTCAGCCCCAGACCAGGGCCTGGGCCGGGTCCGCGAGGACGGCCGCGACGTCGGCGAGGACGCGCGCGCCCAGCTCGCCGTCGACGAGCCGGTGGTCGAAGCTCAGCGCGAGCTGCGTGACGTGCCGCGGCTTGACCTTGCCCTTGTGCACCCACGGCTGCTGCCGGATCGCGCCGAAGGCGAGGATCGCCGCCTCGCCGGGGTTGAGGATCGGCGTGCCGGTGTCGATGCCGAAGACCCCGACGTTCGTGATCGTGATGGTGCCGTCGGCCATGTCCGCCGGCGAGGTGCGGCCCGCGCGTGCCGTCGACGTCAGCTCGCCGAGCGCACGTGCCAGGCCCAGCAGGTCGAGCCGGTGCGCGTCCTTGACGTTCGGCACGACGAGCCCGCGCGGGGTCGCGGCGGCGATGCCGAGGTTGACGTAGTGCTTGTAGACGATCTCCTGCGCCTCGTCGTCCCAGGACGCGTTGATCTCGGGGTGCCGGTTCACGGCGAGCAGCAGCGCCTTCGCCGCGACGAGCAGCGGCGTGACGCGCACGTCCGCGAACTCGCGGTCGGCCCGCAGCCGCTCGACGAGCTTCATGGTCCGCGTGACGTCGACCGTGTGGAAGACGGTGACGTGCGGCGCGGTGAACGCGCTCGCGACCATGACCTCGGCCGTGCGCTTGCGCACCGACCGGACCGGGACGCGCGTCTGGCGGCCGTCGGGCGTCACGGCGCCGCTCGCGAGCCACGGCTGGTCGTCGCCCGGGTAGGTGGCGAGGGTCCGGGCCTCCGCGCGCGCGGCGCGCTCGAGCACGTCCTCGCGCGTGACGATGCCACCGGGCCCGGTGCCGTGCACCGAGTCCAGGTCGACGCCGAGGTCGCGCGCGAGCTTGCGCACCGGCGGCTTCGCGAGCGCGTGCCGGCGGCCGTCCCCCTCCGGGGCCGACGCGGGACGGCCCGCCGGGGCCGCGACCGGCGCGGTACGGGCGGGCGCGGTGCGGCCCGGTGCGGTGCCGGCGGGTGCGGTACGGGCGGGTGCGGTGCCGGCGGCCGTGGCGGCCGACGCGGCGGCCCGCGTGCGGCGGCGCGTGCCGGTCTCCGCGACGCCGTACCCGACGAGCACGGCGCCCGAGCCCTCGTCGCCGCCGGCGCGCTCGTCCCGCGCCGCCTCGACCTCGTCCGCACCGCCGGGCTCCTCGGACGCACGGCTGGGGTGCGGGCGGTGCGCCTGCGCCCCGTGCGCGCTCCGGTCACCGGGCGGCGCGGGCTCGGCGGCCGGCGGCTCGGCGGCACCGGCCGCGGTCGGCGCGGCGGGGCCGCACCCGAGGGGTCGACGTCCACCTCGATGATCGGCGTGCCGACCTCCACCGTCGTCCCGGGCTCCACGAGGATCCGCGTCACGACGCCCGTCCACGGCGACGGCAGGTCCACGAGCGACTTCGCCGTCTCGATCTCGACGATCGTCTGGTTGACCTCGACGGCGTCGCCCACGGCGACGTGCCACGTGACGATCTCGGCCTCGGTGAGGCCCTCGCCCGCGTCGGGCAGGGGGAACTGCTGGTACGTCGGCACCGGTGCTCCTGTGCGTGTGGTGGCCTGGGGCGTGGTGGCCCGTGCGTGCGGGGGGCTCAGAACGCGAGCGCGCGGTCGACCGCGTCGAGCAGCCGGTCGAGGCCCGGCAGGTAGTCGTGCTCGAGCTTGGCCACCGGGTACGGCGCGTGGAACCCGCCGACGCGCAGCACGGGCGCCTCGAGGTGGAAGAAGCACGCCTCGGTGACGCGCGCCGCGACCTCGGCCCCCGTGCCGTACAGCGTCGGCGCCTCGTGGACGACGACGCAGCGGCCGGTGCGCCGCACCGACGCCGCGACGGTGTCGGTGTCGAGCGGCGAGAGCGTGCGCAGGTCGACCACCTCGAGGCTGCGTCCCTCCGCGGCGGCGGCCTCGGCGGCCTTGAGCGCGGTCGCGACGGTGGGCCGTAGGCGACGACCGTGAGGTCGGTGCCGGGGCGCACCACGCGGGCGCGGTCGAGGCCGGCCGCGGTGGCGCCGTGCGGTGCCGGCAGCGGCGCGTCGAGGTCGACGTCGCCCTTCTCCCAGTACCGGCCCTTCGGCTCGAGGAAGATCACGGGGTCCGGCGAGGCGACGGCCTGCTGGATCATCGTGAAGGCCTCGGCGGACGTCGACGGCGAGACCACGCGCAGGCCGGCCGTGTGCGCGAAGAGCACCTCGGGCGACTCGCTGTGGTGCTCCACCGCGCCGATGCCGCCGCCGAACGGGATCCGGATGACGACCGGCAGGCGCAGCCGCCCCTGCGAGCGGTAGTGCATCTTGGCCAGCTGCGTCGTGATCTGGTCGAACGCGGGGAAGACGAACCCGTCGAACTGGATCTCGCACACCGGCCGGTAGCCGCGCAGCGCCAGGCCGATCGCGGTGCCGACGATGCCGGACTCCGCGAGCGGGGTGTCGACCACGCGGTCGCCGCCGAACTCGGCGTGCAGGCCGTCGGTGACCCGGAAGACGCCGCCGAGCGGGCCGATGTCCTCGCCCATGAGCAGGACCTTCGGGTCGTTCGTCAGCGCACGGCGCAGGCCGAGGTTGATCGCCTTCGCCATCGGCAGCCGCTGCGTCCCGGTCGGGAACGGGGCCACCGCGGGGGCGCCCGGGCTGCTCGTCGTCGTGCTGCGCTCGCTGGTGACCGTCATCGGTGACCCCCCGCCTCGCCGCTGTCGTGCTGGACGTAGGACTGCTCGTACTCGGCGAACCACGCACGCTCCGCGTCGACCACGGAGTGCGACGTCGCGTACACGTGCTCGAACATGCTCGCGGTGCTCGGACGACCCATGCTGCGCACGGTCGTGCGCACGTGCTCGCCGAGCGCGTCGGCCTCGCCCGCGAGCTCGGCCTGGAAGACCTCCGGCAGCTCACCCGTGGACGCCAGGTACCGGCGCAGGCGGTCGATGGGGTCGCGGCGGCGCCAGTGCTCCTCCTGCTCGCGCGAGCGGTAGCGCGTGGGGTCGTCCGACGTCGTGTGCGCGCCCATGCGGTAGGTGAACGCCTCGACGAACGTGGGGCCGCCGCCGCTGCGGGCGCGCTCGAGCGCCTGGCGCGTCACCGCGTACGTGGCGATCACGTCGTTGCCGTCGACGCGCACGGACGGGATGCCGAAGCCGGGGGCGCGGTCGGCGAGCGGGACGCGCGCCTGCTTCGTCGTCGGCTCCGAGATCGCCCACTGGTTGTTCTGGCAGAACAGGACGACGGGCGCCTGGTTCACCGCGGCGAACACGAGCGACTCGCTGACGTCGCCCTGCGCGGTGGCCCCGTCGCCGAAGTACGTGACGACCGCGGTGTCGCGCGCCGGGTCGCCGGTGCCGACGAGGCCGTCGCGCTGCACGCCCATGGCGTAGCCGGTCGCGTGCAGCGTGTGCGAGCCGATGACCAGGGTGAACAGGTGGAAGTTGTGGTCGGCCGGGTCCCAGCCGCCGTGGTCGACGCCGCGGAAGAGGCGCAGCAGGTCGGTCATCTCCAGGCCACGGGCCTGCGCGACGCCGTGCTCGCGGTAGCTCGGGAAGACGTGGTCCTGCGGGGCCAGCGCGTGGCCGGAGCCGACCTGTGCGGCCTCCTGGCCGAGGCACTGCGCGTACAGCGCGAGCTCGCCCTGCCGCTGCAGGGACGTCGCCTCCGTGTCGAAGCGGCGCGTCAGCACCATGTCGCGGTACATCGCGCGCAGCCGCTCCGGGGTCAGGTCGGCCGCCCACACCTCGAGGTCGGGATGGGTGACGCGCTCGCCGGCCGGCGTGAGCAGCTGGACGAGACCGTCGTCGGTCAGGGGTCCGGTCGGGCTCACACGCCCTCCTCAGCCTCGGGATCTGCGAACCTACGTCAGCGTAGGCTACGGATCCGTAGGTTGAGAGGCGGAGGGCCCGACAAGCCTCGTCGGCACCGTTTGTCGGAACCCCACACCTGCTCGCCCCGCCGCCGCGGGCGGCTCAGCGCGGCGCGTGCTCGGCCGCGACCTCCAGGACGAGGTCGTTCGCCTCCTTCTCGCCCACGCTCACGCGCACGCCGTCGCCGGCGAAGGGACGGACGACCACACCCGCCCGGGTGCAGCGCTCCGCGAACGCCGTCGTCCGGTCGCCGAGCGGCAGCCACACGAAGTTGGCCTGCGAGTCCGGCACGGCCCAGCCCTGGCCCCGCAGGGCGTCGAGCACCCGGGTGCGCTCGGCGACGAGGGCGTCGACGCGGGTGAGCAGCTCACCCTCGGCGCGCAGCGACGCGAGCGCCGCGAGCTGGGCGACGTGCGAGACCCCGAACGGCGTGGACGCCGCCCGGATGCCCGCGGCGAGGCGCGGACGCGCCACCGCGTAGCCCACCCGCAGCCCGGCCAGGCCGTACGCCTTGGAGAACGTGCGCAGGACGACGACGTTGGGGTGCTCGGCGAGCAGCGCGAGCGCGTCGGGCGCCTGCGGGTCCCGCACGAACTCCACGTACGCCTCGTCGAGCACCACGAGCACGTCCTTCGGCACCCGCGCGAGGAGGTCGCGCAGCTCGCCGTCCCGCACCGCCGGCCCGGTCGGGTTGTTGGGCGTGCACACGAGGACGACCTTCGTGCGCTTGGTGACGGCGTCCGCCATGGCCGGCAGGTCGAGGCGACCCTCGGCCGTCACGGGCACGCGGACGCCGCGCGCGTGCGCCAGGTCGACCGCGATCGGGTACGCCTCGAACGAGCGCCACGGCAGCACGACCTCGTCGCCCGCCTCGCACACCGCCGTCAGCACGTGCCCGAGCACGGCCACCGACCCGCAGCCGGCGACGACCGACTCCTGCGCGACCCCCAGCCGCTCGCCGATCGCCGCCGTCAGCTCCGTGGCGAACATGTCCGGGTACCGGTTGACGTCGGCGGCGGCGTCGACGATCGCCGCGACGACCGACGGCAGCGGCGGGTACGGGTTCTCGTTCGACGACAGCTTGTACGCGGCCGCGCCGACGGGCGCACGGGCCCCCGGGACGTACGCGGGCAGGTCGGCGAGGGCCTTGCGGAGGGGGACGCGGCTCACGCCGCCAGCATGCCACCGCCCGACGGTGGCAGGATCCGGGCATGGGATTCGTCGTGCGCGTCCTCATCAACGGTGTGGCGATCTGGCTGGCGACGCTCGTGCTGCCCGGCCTCGAGGTGCTCGGCGGGGACTCCACCGCCGGGCGGATCGGCGTGATCCTGCTGGTCGCGCTGGTGTTCGGGATCGTCAACGCCGTCGTCAAGCCGATCGTCAAGCTGGTCTCGTTGCCGCTGTACGTCCTCACGCTCGGGCTGTTCACGCTGGTGGTGAACGCGCTCATGCTCATGCTCACGGCGTGGATCACGGAGCGCACCGACTGGGGCCTGCGGATCGACAACTTCGGCACGGCCGTGCTCGGGGCGCTCATCGTCTCCGTCGTCAGCTTCGTGCTCTCCGCCCTCACGAACCGCGACTGACCCCGGTCGGCACCGGCACCGCGCCGGGCGACGGCACCGGGACCGGACCCGGGCCCGGCGTGGGCACCTCGAGCGGCGTCGACGCCACCCAGCGCGTCGTCGTCGCGACGGCCCCCTCGGCTCCCGGTCGCAGCACCTCCCGCACGCCCCGTCCCTCCTCCCGGTCCGCGGGCCAGCGCGCCATCTCCGCGTCGAGCGCGGCGGCCGTGTCCACGTAGCCGCTCACGGCGTGCGCGCCGAACGGTGTGAGCGGTGCCGTCGTCCCGTCCACCACGACGATGTCCGCCCGGCCGGCACGGGCGTCCGGGTTCCCGTCGACGGCGTGGACGGGATCCGCCGCCTTCACGAGCGCGACGTGCTGCACGTGCGACGGCAGCACGCGCCCGATGTCCGGCGAGCCGGCGGTGACCACGCTGCGGACCGCGTACGCGCCGGTCGCCGCGACGCTCGCCGCGACCATCCCGCCCTGCGAGTGCCCGACGAGCATCACCGGGTCGTCCCGCCCGACGCCCGCGCCGGCCATCGCGTCGAGCACGGCCTGCGTCATGGGGTCGGGCACGCCGCCCATCAGCGCGAGGTTGGTCGCGGCGTTCGTCGGCACGTCCCCGCCCAGCGACCCGGTCTGGGTGCCGGGGACCGCGACGACCCAGGTCACCACGCCGTCCGGGTGCTCGAGCCGCTGGACGGTGATCGTCGCGGGCGGGAGGTGGGGCTCGCCCTTCCCGTACGTCTGCTCGACGGCGCGCAGCCCGCCGCGGACGTCGCTGATCGGCGCGAGCGGCGGCGCGGCGAGGTACGGGGTCACGACCGCGGGCCGGTCGGGCAGCGCACCCGCCGCCACGCGCGCCACGTCGCGGACGGAGTGGCCGCTGCGCATCCACAGCGGCAGCCACGCGCCGGCCGCACCGGCGAGGTAGGCGGTCGCGTGCGCCGTGCCCGTCGCGTCGAGCATGCGCGCCGGCACCGTGCCGAGCCCGTGCAGCGTCGCGCCCAGCGGGTGGGGCCCGCCACGCGTCCACACGAGCACGTGCCGCGTCCAGTCCTCGAGCACCTGGTGCAGCACCCAGCCGCCGGCCGCCGAGAGCAGCAGCGCGGGCGCCAGCGGTCCGCTCCACGCGGTGGACGCGCCGGCCGCACCGAGGCCGGACCGGAAGAGCCGCGTGACGGCCGTCTCCGCCCCGGCGTACCCCGTCGCGGCGCGCGTCAGGTGGTCGGCGAGCTCGCGCAGCTGGTCCGCGACGCGGTGCGGCGCGTGCCACGCCGTGCGGGCGTCCCGCAGCGCGACCTCGAGCGCGGCGGCGTCCGGCGTGGGAGCGAGCGAGGCGACCTCGTGCGACGCGACGGCGAGGTCCGTGCCGGCGCCGTCGAGCCGGTGCGCGACCGCGCGCAGGCGTGCGGCCGCCTGCTGCAGCCCGTCGGGGTCCACGGTCGAGGTGCCCCCGGACCCGACCGTCACGACGACGCCGTCCCCGCTCACCACCGGGCACCGCCCTCGTGCGGCAGCGCGCCGACGGGCGGCACGCACACGGCGGCGGCCTGTGCCGCCCTCGCGCGACCGTCCACCTCGTCGAGTGCGGCCAGCTGCAGGCGCACCGCGACCTCGAGGTCCTGCACGCGAAGCGCGGCGCCCTCGGCGGCGCCACCGGTCCACAGGACGTCGTCGAGCACGGTGAGGGACGCGCGCGCGGCGACGACGTCGGCGCGTGCGGCGTCCACGAGGGCATGGAAGCGCGGGGTCGGCATGGGCGGGGACGCTAGGCGCGGTCCGCGGCGCGCCGTCGCCGCCCAGGTCCTGCCTGCGGGGGGCCTCGTCCTCCCGCGGGGCTGGGGGCGGATCGACGTCGTGTGCCCCCGTCCGCCCGGCGGCCGGCTCCTCAGTCCTCCGGCAGGGCCTGCCGCCACCACGGCACGTCGGGGCGCACGAGCACCACGGCCGCGACGAGCACGGCCGCCACCACACCGCCCACGCGCCACACGTCGCCCGCCGCGACCCCGCCCGCGAGCGCGGTCGCGCCCAGGGCCAGCACCTGCGCACCGGCCTGCGCGACGAGCGCGGGCGGAGCCGCGTCGCGCAGCACCGCGACCTCGACGCGCGTGTCCCACCGGGTGCGCGCGGCGACCGCGGTGAGCCACAGCAGCACGTGCACCAGCAGCACGAGCAGCGCCAGCCGCCACGCCTCGGGCGGCCCCGCGACGAGCAGCCGCACCCCGACGGCGAGCACGACGAACCCCGCCGCGACCGACCGGGGCCAGAACGCGGGGGCCGCGGCGGCGACCGTCAGCGCGGCGGCCAGCACGGTCGTCGGCCGCGGACCGGGCGACCCGAGCGCGACCGCCACGGCACCCGCCCCGACCAGCGCGAGCACGACGCGCAGCAGGAGGGCGCCGACCACCGGACCCGTGCGGAGCTCGACGTGCGGCACCGTCGCCGTGCCCCCGCCGTCGGCGCCGCGCACGCGCGCCCACGTCCGCCGCGCCCCGTCCGCCCACGTGCGCGCCCGCGCGGCGGCCCTCACGCCGGCACCCCCGCACCGGGCCGGCGCTGGGAGCGCCGCGCGAGGGTCCGCAGCGCCACCGCGGGCGCGTCCCGCCAGGTGACGAGCTCGACGTCGTGGTCGGCGAGCGCGGCGAGGCGGTCCGTGCGCGCGATCTGCACGATGCGCAGCGCCAGCCGCTCACGCTGCCCCAGGTGCGCGGTGCGCACGCGGGGCAGCACGTCGACCGCGACGACGCGGTGCCCCGCCCGGCGCCACTGCTCGGCCACGACCACCGCCTCGTCGTCGAGGAACGTCGAGAAGAGCACGACGAGCGCCCCGGACGGCACGCGCGGCGGACGCAGGCGGGTCGCCGGCTCGCCCTCCGGGTGCGTCAGCGCCAGGGCGTGCCGGACCCGGTCGAGCTGGCGTCGCCCGCCCCCGGCGGCAGGGGGCGGCGGCGCACCCCGAGGTCGTCCAGCCCCACCCGGTCGCCGCGGTCCAGGAACGCGCGTGCCACCGCCGCGGCGGCCTGCCGGGCGCGGTCGAGCGAGGTGGCGTCCTGCGGCCGCGGCGGCTGCGACCCGCGCCATGTCAGCGGGTCCGGCCCGACCTCGTCACGGCTGTCGACGACGAGCACGACGACGGCCTCGGCGAGCGCGTGCTCGCGGCGCACCCACAGCTCGCGCAGGTCCGGCGCGCGCCGGGCCGTGACGCGCCAGTCGATCCGCCGCAGCCGGTCCCCCGGGCCGAACGGGTGGACGTCGCGCAGGTCGCCGCCCTCCCCCGGCCGGCGCGAGCCGTGCGCCCCGGTCAGGCCGCGCAGGCGCGGGGGCAGGGGCACGTCGGGCAGGCTGCCGGCGGCCGGCAGGACCACGGTGCGGCGGGTGGCCCGCGGCGCCGGGTCCGAGACGCTCACGAGGCCCGGGCCGACCCCCTGCACCTGCACCGTCGCGACCTCCTGCGGGCCCGTGCGCACGGTGCGCGCGAGCAGGGGCAGCCGGCGGCTGCCGGGCGTGCGCACGAGCGCGTGGACGACCGGGCGGTCGTGCCGCAGCACGTCGACGGTCACCGCCGCGGTGCCCGCGGGCGCGTCGAGGACGACGGCGGCCGAGAGCGTGCCGCCCGGGCCCTCCTCGCCGGCGACGACGGCCGCCCGCACCAGCCCGGACGGGCGGCGCAGCAGGTGCCACGCCGTGACGACCAGCGGCGCCGCGCCCAGCACGGCGACGTCGGGACGCCCCGCGAACGCGCCGACGAGCAGCAGCACCGCGCAGGCGGCCGCCCCGACGGCGGTCGACGCGACGTCCACCCACCGCTCGGGCGCCTGCGGCGCGCTCGCCCCGTCGCCGGACGTCATGCCCGGCGCGCGGTCGTCGGCCCCGGCACCTGGGCGAGCACCTCGTCGACGACGGACCGGGGGGCGAGCCCGGACGCCCACGCCTGCGGGGTCAGCGACAGGCGGTGCGCGAGCGCCGGCACGGCGACGGCCTTGACGTCCTCCGGGGTGACGAAGTCGCGGCCGTCGAGCACCGCGAGCGACCGTGCGACCAGCACGAGCGCCTGCGAGCCGCGCGGCGACGCCCCCACCTCCACGGCCCGGTGCGCGCGCGTCGCCGCGGCGAGGTCGACGCAGTACGCGAGCACGTCGGGGTCGACCGTGACCGCCTCCACGCCGGCCTGCATCGCGACGAGCGTCGCGGCGTCCACCACGCGCCGCACCGACGCCTGCTCCTGCCGGCGCTCCAGCCGCCGCGCGAGCACGTCCACCTCCGCGTCCCGGGCCGGGTACCCGACCGCGAGCCGCACCATGAAGCGGTCGAGCTGCGCCTCGGGCAGCGGGTACGTGCCCTCGTACTCCACGGGGTTGGACGTCGCGACCACGTGGAACGGGTCCGGCAGGCGGTGCGTGCGCCCGTCGACGCTGACCTGCCGCTCCGCCATCGCCTCCAGCAGCGCGGACTGCGTCTTGGGCGGGGTGCGGTTGATCTCGTCCGCGAGCAGCAGACCCGCGAAGACCGGACCCGGCCGGAACTCGAACGCGGCCGTCGCGGGGTCGAACACGCTCGAGCCGGTCACGTCGGACGGCAGCAGGTCGGGCGTGCACTGCACGCGGCGGAAGTCCAGGCCGAGCGCGGTGGCGAGGCTGCGGGCCGCGAGCGTCTTGCCCAGACCGGGCACGTCCTCGAACAGCACGTGCCCGCCGGCGAGCACCGCGGCGAGCGCGAGCCGCAGCGGCTCCCGCATGCCGACCACGACGGTGGCGACCTCGTCGAGGACCGCGAGCCCGCGGTCGCGGACCTCGGCGACGGTGAGGGCCGGCGCGGTGGCGGTGGGGGCGTCGGTCATGCGTCGGTCCTCCCGGGACGGGGGTCGGGGGCGTGGGGTGCGGCGGGGGCGTGGGGTGCGGCGGGGGCGGGGTGGGACGAGGGGGCGGGGACGGCCTCCGGCGGTGCCGGGTCGGGTCCGAGCCGTTCGAGCGCCGTGATCGTGTGCGCGACGTCGGCGGGGGTGGGCAGCGGGTGCGACGTGCGGGTGAGCGTGGTGCGGGCGCGCGCGCCGAGGAGCCGCTCGACGTCCGCGCCGCTGCCGGGGTCCCGCAGGTCCACCCCGTGCCGGGCCAGCCGTCCCGCCGCGACGTCCCGCAGGCGCCGCAGGACGCGCTCGCCGGCGCGGCCGTCCCGCGCGACCATCGTCCACGCGAGCTCGAGCACCTCGCCGCGCACGCCGTCGCGCCGGTGCAGCGGCGGCGGGTCGGGAACGGGCTCGGGACGCAGGTCGACGCGCTCCAGCACCGCCGCCAGCCCGCCCGCCCCGACCGCGACCACGAGGGTCGGCACCAGGTCGAGGCCGAGCACGAGCAGCACGGCCGTGGTCAGCGCGGCGGCGACGGCGGGACGCACCAGCCGCGCGGCGACCCGACGCAGCAGCTGCACCGCGGTCGTGCCCACGCCCTGCACCGCGCCCCGACCCTGCACCGCCCCCGACCGTGCACCGCCCCCGACCGTGCACCGCGCCGCCGCTCACCCGGCCCCCTGCGCGTCGTCCCGCCGGTCGTCGTCGTCGGCGCGCCGGGCGAGACCGTCACCCACGGCGGCGAGCAGCTCGCGCGCTCGCACGACGTCGGCCGCCGTCACCGCGTGCGCCGAGAAGCGCGCCGCCAGGTACAGGTCGAGCAGCGCGCGCGTCGCGACCGGGTCGGCGCGCGTGCCGTCGAGGACGTCGACCGTGAACTCCGTCGCCGTCTGGGCGCGGTCCCGCACCACGCCGGTCGAGGCGGCGGCGTCCTCGACCGCGACCCACGCCGCGACGACCGCGTCGCCCGGGGGCACGTCGTCGTCGAGCGCCCGCGCGGCGGACGCGACGCCGGCGCGCATCGCCGCGACCACGTGCGTGTCGTCGACGTCGCCCTCGGCCCCGTCGAGGTCGTCGTCGCGGGGGCCGCCGTCGCGCACCCACCACCGGCGGCGCAGCAGCCACCGGGCGAGCAGGGCGAGCGCGGCGACGGCGACGAGGGTGAGCAGGGCGCCGACGACGTCCCCGAGCCACGCGGGCGGCGGGGGCGCGTCCTCGACCGTCCGGTCGGGCCCGGCGGTGGGCGGCGGCAGCTGCGGCGGCGCGCTGAACGTCGGCAGCTCGAGCGGGGCGACGGGGTCGGCGGTGAGCCGGACCGGACCCGCGAGCGCGGCGGCGAGCACGGCGACGACGACAAGCGCGGCGGCGAGCGCGGTGAGCGCGGCGGCGCGTCCCGCGGCGGGTGGCGCGGCCGGCGGGGCGAGGCGCGGCGCGGGGGTCGTGGCGTGCGCTGCGTCGTCGGCACGGCCCTCCCCCTCGTCGTCGGTGCGGCCGCGGCCAGGCTAGTGGGACGCGCCCGCGGGATCGACGGCCCGGCGGGCGATCCGCCGCACGGCGCGGTACCCAGGTCGGGAGGGGAGGGGACCGACGTGACCGAGGGGACGAGGACGACGGGCGAGCGCGGACGCTCGGCGGGGGCGGCGGCGCTGGTGGGCGCCGGGCTCATGGCCGCGGTGGACGAGATCGTCTTCCACCAGCTGCTCGCCTGGCACCACTTCTACGACCGCGGGACCCCGGACGCCGCGCTGCTCTCCGACGGGCTGCTGCACGCCGCGGAGCTGGTCGCGCTCGTCGCGGGCGCGTTCCTGCTCGCGGACCTCGTGCGCCGGCGTGCGCTCGAGCCCGCGGCGGCGTGGGCGGGCGGGCTGCTCGGTGCCGGCGCGTTCCAGCTGCTCGACGGGCTGGTGGTGCACAAGGTGCTGCGCCTGCACCAGGTGCGCTACGACGTCGACCTGCTGCCGTACGACCTGGCGTGGAACGGGTTCGCGGTGCTGCTGCTGGTCGCGGGCGCGGTGCTCGCGTGGCGGGCGGGGCTGGTCCGCACGGCGGCCGGACGACGTGCGGCGTCGCCGGAGCGGGGGCGGCGGCGGGCGGGGCGGGAGGACGCGGAGCCCGTGGCGGACGTCGGGGCGGGCCCGACGCGCGGGGCGGCCCGGACCCGGAGGGTGGGCGCGACGCGGAAGGTGGGCGCGACGCGGAGGGTGGGCGCGACGCGGAAGGTGGGCTCGACGCCGGGGGCGGCGTCCCGGCGTGGCCCGCGCGTGACGTCGCACCGGTCCTGCCCGCCCCCCGCAGGACCGCGCCGGAGACGTGGCCGCCCACGGGCGCGGCCTCCGGGGACGACCCCGGACCCGACGCCCCGACCGGCGACGCCAGCGCTCCCCACCACGCCTCGGGCCGTCGCCGTGCGACCCGACCCGTCACCGGGGCGACGCCCGCGGTCGACCCCGACGCGGCAGGACCGGCGCCCGACGACGTGCCCGACCGGAGCCGTCGGCGCCGCCGGGACGACGACCCGCCGTCGGGCCGGCGCGCCGCGGGCCGGTGAGCACCGGCCCTGTGGGCACCGGGCCCGTGGGCACCGGCCCTGTGAGCACCGCGCTCGCCGCCGCGGCCGGCCACCACGGCGTCCCCGGCGCCCCCGCCCCGGGCGCGTGGCTCGTCGCCGTGCTGGTCGCCGCCGCCCTCGCCCTCCCGTACGCGGCGGGCGTCGCGGCGTACCGGTCCCGCATGCCGCGCCCGTGGCGCCCCGCGCGCACGGCGGCGTGGTGCGCGGGCGCGCTGCTGGTGGGGGTCGCGGTGTCCCCGGCGCTCGCGGTCGTGCCGGAGCCGGCGGTGCGGCACATGCTCCAGCACGTGCTGCTCGGGATGCTCGCGCCCGTCGGTCTCGTGCTCGCGGCACCGGTGACGCTGCTGCTGGGGGCGGCGTCCACCCGGGGGCGGCGCGCGCTGGCGGCGGTGCTCGCCGCGCGCGTCGTGCGCGTGCTCACCCACCCGGTGACCGCGGCGCTGCTGCACGTCGGCGCGCTGGTCGTCCTGTACCTCACGCCGCTGTACGGCCTCGCCGGGCGCGAGCCGGCCGTGCACGCGCTGGTGCTGGTGCACTTCCTGCTCGCCGGGACCCTGTTCGCGTGGGCGGTCGCCGGGACCGATCCCGCACCGCACCGCCCGGGCCTCGGGACGCGCGCGGTCGTGCTGGTCGTCGCGGCAGGGGTCCACGGCGCTCTCGCGAAGTACCTCTACGCGCACGCGGACCGCCTCCCCCGGGCGGCGCCCACCCGGTCGCGCAGAGCGAGGCCGCCGCGCAGTGGATGTACTACGGGGGCGACGTCGCGGAGGTGCTGCTCGCGGTCGCGCTGTTCGCCGGCTGGTGGCGCCGCGGTGCACGCCGGCGTCCGGACCGCGGCCGGAGGTCGCCGGTGGTGCCCGGGCGGGCGTCCGCGCGCACACTGACGGGATGAGCAGGGGCGGGGGCAGGCGTCCGCACGCGGCGGTGGCGGTGCTGGCGACGGCGGCGCTCGCGGCGTGCGCCGCGTGCACCTCCGGCGCGGTCGAGGACGAGCCGACGGTCGTCGCGGCCGTCGAGCGGGCCGACGGCACCGAGGGGTGGGTCCCGCCGCCGCGTCCCCGGGCACGGAGCGCTACCGCGTCGTCGACCCCGGGACGGGTGCGGCCGTCGTCGACGAGGGCGCGACCCCCGCACCCGCACCCGCCTACGCGGCCACGGTCACCCCGATCACGCCCGAGCTCGCGGCCCGCATGCACGCGTCCTGGCGCCCCGGCTGCCCGGTGCCCCTCGAGGACCTGCGGTACGTGACCGTCACCCACCACGACATGGCGGGCGGCGTCGTGACCGGCGAGCTCGTCGTGCACGCCGACGTCGCGGCCGGGCTCGTCGAGGTCTTCCGCACGCTCTTCGACGCCGGCTTCCCGATCGCGTCGATGCGGCTGGTCGACGACTTCGGCGCCGACGACGACGCGTCCATGGCGGCCGACAACACGAGCGCCTTCAACTGCCGCGCCGTCACGGGCGGCACCGGCTGGTCCGAGCACTCCTACGGGCGCGCGATCGACGTCAACCCCGTGGAGAACCCGTACGTGCGGGGGACGACGGTCCTGCCGCCCGCCGGGGCGGCGTTCGTCGGCCGGCCCGTCGCGCCCGGCGTCGTCCTCGACGGGGACGTCGTCGTGCAGGCGTTCGCCGCGCACGGGTGGCAGTGGGGCGGCCACTGGACGAGCCCGAAGGACTACCAGCACTTCTCGACGACGGGCCGGTGAGGGCCGGCACCTCCGCGAGGTGCGGCGAGGCCGCGGCAGGCCTGCTCGTCCGCGGGTCGACCCTCCACGACGTCATCCCGCCGGTCGCAGCCGCTCCCGCAGGAGGTCCACGGCGTCGCGCCGCACCGCGAGCTCCACGGTGCCTCCGGGCGTGGCGAGCGCGACCACGACGAGGCCGGGGGCGATCCGCCACCCCTCCCGCAGGCCGATCGTGCGGCCGACCTCCGGCTCCCCGCGCACGTCCAGGACGAGCCGTCCCACCCGCCAGGAGCGCCTGCCGCCCGCCAGGGGCCGCAGGTCGACGGCGCCGGCGGTGGGCCGGATCTCCACGCGGTGCCAGCGGTCGTCGACCTCGGGGTGCACGCCCGGGTCGGCGCGCGCGCCGCCCTCCAGCACGCCGTCGGCCGCGCGCCGGCGCGCGTACCGGCTCAGGCCGACGCCGAGGAGGACCATCACCACCACCAGCACGGCCGCCCGCACGAGGGCGTCGCCGAGGTCACGCGTCCCGAGGAGCACCGGGACCCCGACGGCCACGACGAGCCCGACGGCGAGCAGCCCGACCACCCGCACGCGGTGCCGCCGCGGTGCGTCCATGCGTCCCCCCTGCATCGCGTGCCCTGCATCGCGTGCCCTGCGTCGCATGCTGGCACGTGCGGCCGGCCGTGGCCCGTGGACGGCCGTGCCACCGCACGTCCCACCTCTGGGACACTTCCTCCATGACCTCGCCCGTCGACGCCTCCGCGCGCGTCCGCCTCGCCGACGTCACGCCGTCCGTCGCCCTCGGGCCGCTCGACGGGCGCTACCGCCCGGCCGTCGCGCCGCTGGTGGACCACCTGTCGGAGGCGGCGCTGAACCGGGCACGCATCGAGGTCGAGGTCGAGTGGGTCATCCACCTGACGGACCACGGCGTCGTGCCCGGCGCCCCGGAGCTGGCGCCGGACGAGCAGGAGTACCTCCGCGACGTCGTGGCGACGTTCGGCGCGGACGAGATCGCCGAGCTCGCGGAGATCGAGCGCACGACGGTGCACGACGTGAAGGCCGTCGAGTACTTCCTCAAGCGCCGCATCGCCGCCGCGCCCGACGCGCTGCGCGCCGACACGGTGCTGCCGCAGGTCAACGAGCTCGTTCACTTCGCGCTCACCAGCGAGGACGTCAACAACCTCTCGTACGCGCTCATGGTGCGCGGCGCCGTCCGCGAGGTGTGGTTCCCGGCCGCGGTCGCGCTCGTCGACGAGGTCGCGGCGATGGCCGCCGAGCACGCCGCCCGCCCGATGCTCGCGCTCACGCACGGCCAGCCGGCCACGCCGACGACGCTCGGCAAGGAGCTCGCGGTCCTGGCCCACCGCCTGCGCCGCCAGCTGCGCCGCATCGAGGGCGACGAGTTCCTCGGCAAGCTCAACGGCGCGACCGGCACGTACGGGGCGCACCTGGCCGCCGTCCCGGACGCCGACTGGCAGCTCGTCTCCCGCACGTTCGTCGAGCACCTCGGCCTGACGTGGAACCCGCTCACCACGCAGATCGAGTCGCACGACTGGCAGGCCGAGCTCTACGCCGACGTCGCGCGCTTCAACCGCGTGCTGCACAACCTCGCCACCGACGTGTGGACGTACATCAGCAGGGGCGTGTTCACGCAGATCCCGGTCGCGGGCGCCACGGGCAGCTCGACGATGCCGCACAAGGTCAACCCGATCCGCTTCGAGAACGCCGAGGCGAACCTCGAGATCTCGTCCGCGCTGCTCGACACGCTCGCCTCGACGCTCGTCACGAGCCGCCTGCAGCGCGACCTCACCGACTCCACCACGCAGCGCAACATCGGCCCGGCCTTCGGGCACTCGCTGCTCGCGATCGACAACGTGCGCCGTGGCCTGCGCGCGCTCGCCGTCGACGAGGCGCTGCTGGCCCGCGAGCTCGACGAGAACTGGGAGGTCCTCGGCGAGGCGGTGCAGTCGGCCATGCGCGCGGCGTCCGTCGCCGGCGTGGAGGGCATGGAGAACCCGTACGAGCGGCTCAAGGAGCTGACCCGCGGCCGTCGCCTCACGGCCGAGGACATGCGGACGTTCGTCGCGGGCCTCGGGCTGCCCGCCGACGTCGCCGAGCGGCTCGGCGCGCTGACCCCGGCGACGTACACCGGACTGGCGACCCAGCTCGTCGCCCACCTGGAGCACTGACCCGCCCGGTTCGTCACGCTCGTCCCTTTGGTCCCCCGTTCGCGCCACCCGGACGGCCCAGCGGGGCGCACGGGGGTGGGAGCGCGAGCACCGGGGACCGCCCAAACCTGGACATGTGCCCTGTTGCCGGTCAGAATCGGACGCGTCCGTCGGAACCCTCCCCTCCTCCGATCCGGCAAGGAAGCCCGCCCGTGACTCTGATGCAGAAGGCGATCACGCCCGCGCTCACCCAGGCGCACCTCACGCAGGGCCATGACCGCATCGCCGGGTACGTGGTCCGCGCCGAGGACGTCGCGTTCGCGACGACCCCCGCGCAGCTGTTCGAGGTCCACGGCCTGGGGTACCCCGGGTCCCCCTTCAGCCCGTACGACCGGTACATCGACATCCTGCGGTTCGAGTCGTCGCCGCAGCTGCAGTACCGCGACGTGCCCGGCTACATCGTCCCGCTGTGGTGGCTGCGCCATTCCCGCATCCCCCCGGGCGCCGAGCTCATCCGCGTGCACGACGACGGCTCGTCGACGCTGCTCGCGCGCTACGGCGACGTCGGCACGGGCTGGACGGTCACGCAGCTCGGCGCCCCCCGCCCGGCCCTCGCGTCGCTGTCGCGCTGCGTCGGCCCGGTCGCCAAGTGGCACGGCGCCTACCTCGAGGCGGACGTCGTCGACGGCGGGCACACGGTCGTGCTAGCCCTGGCGAACCCGCCGCTCGCCGAGACCGGCTTCCACCAGTCGCCGTCCGGCCGCTGGTACCGCCGCGTCGCGCGCGAGGACGTCACCGAGCTGTTCGAGCTCGACCTGACGGCCCGCTGGAACGGGCTCTCCGTGCGCGTCGTCGACCAGTGGCAGGACGCGCAGCGGTACGTCGTCGCCCGAATCTCCCACCTGGGCGACGACATCGAGCGCGCCGAGCGGCTGCACCTCGAGCGCGTGGAGGCCGGCGTGTACGAGGCGATCGTCTACGCGGCCGAGCTCACCGACATCCAGACCAACCAGGTGGTCCCGCACACGTGGGCACCCGGCCCCGCCGCGCAGCAGCGGCACTGGGCGCACTCCTGATCTGGACGAATGGACGGAAACTCTCCCATCTCGCGCCTGGATCCTCTACGATCGAGGTGCACCGGCACGGACAGCGCTTCACCAGCCTCCGCGCCGACGTCAGCCCCCTGAGCGGCTGACCCCGGAACCGCACCGGGCCTGGTCCTCCCCCCCGACCAGGCCCGGTGCGCTTTTTCGCGCCCGCACCGCCGCGACGACGGGCGACGACGAGGACGGGCGACGACGACGCACCGGCCCCCGCCGACGAACCCGTCCTCCTGCACCGATCCGCCGCACGACCGCTGCACGACCACGGGCTCGACGGGCGAGCGGGAGGCCGTCGGCCCCGAGGGCGGTCAGCGGGGTGACGTCACCGTGCCGACGTCCGGGGCCTCGACGGCGGCGAGCTCCGCCAGCGCGGCGGCGTACGCGGCGGTGTCACCGGCGCGGGCCGCGGCCCGGGCGGCGACGGTCGGGCCGTGCAGCTGCGCACGGACCTTGCGCCGCAGCGACCGGGCCCGCCGCTCGTCGCGGACGTCCTCCGGCACCAGGTCGAGCGCGGCCTCGAGCGCCCCGAGCACGCGCGTGCGCTCGGCGACGACCGCGGGCTCCCAGTCGCGCACGCGACGGTCCGCCTCGAACTCGGCGGCCGCCTGCTCGACGAGCGCCCGGGCCCGCCCGAGCGCCGCGTGCTCGGCGGGGGCGTGCTCCGCGACCGACTGCAGCGACACCAGCTCGACGCCGGGCAGCGTGCGCACGTCCGGGTCGACGTCGTGCCGCAGCGCGAGGTCCACGAGGGTCAGCGGACGCGCCTCCCCGCGGCGGGCGGACGCGAGGGCGTCGGCCCCGAGCACCGCTCCGGCGGCACCGCTGCACGCGACCACGAGGTCGACGTCGCGCACCTCCGCGAGCAGGTCCGCGCCGGCCGGCAGCGCGCGCACGCCGCGGGCGGCCGCGAACGACCCCGCCCGGCCGCTGGCCGAGTACACGCGCACGTCCCGCACGCCGCGCGCCTTGAGGGCGGCGAGGCTGGCGCCGGCGTAGGACCCGGTGCCCACGAGGACGCAGCGCAGCCCCGCCCAGTCGGCGGTGCCGTCGCGCTGCGGCAGGGTGCGCTCGGCGAGGTCGAGCGCGACACCCACGACCGAGCGGCCGGTGGCGCCCAGGCCCGTCGCCGACTCGACGGCGCGCGACGCGCGGGACGCGGCCTGGAACAGCGCCTCGAGGGTCGACGTCGTGGTGCCGTCCTGCCGGGCGCTGGTGAGCGCACGGCGCACCTGGCCCGCGATCTCCCGCTCCCCCACGACCATCGACTCCAGCCCGGAGGCGACCGCGAACAGGTGCTCGCTCGCGTCGGTGCCGGTGAGCGGGCGCAGGTGCTCCGCGACCTGCTCGGCCTGGTACCCCGAGCGCACGGCGACGGCCTCCGCGACGACGCGGCGGGCGTCGGGGGTGTGCGCGACGTCGTCGACGTCCAGGTACAGCTCGAACCGGTTGCACGTCGCGAGGACGACGGCACCGGTGACGGCGGGGGTCGCGGCCACGAGCTCCTTGCCGACGGCGTGCACGTCGGACTGCAGACGCTCCAGGACGGTCAGGTCGAGGTCGTGGTGGCTCGCGACGAGGGACAGCAGCACCACGTGCTCGATTCAATCATCCCGGGAATTGTCCGGCACAATCGATCGTGTGAGTCTTTCAGCACACCATCCGCTCGTCGACGGGCGCACCACCGATTCGCCGCTCCTGACGGCGTATTCCGGCCGACGCCCCGAGCGGCTGCCGGTGTGGTTCATGCGTCAGGCCGGCCGTTCGCTGCCCGAGTACCGCGAGGTGCGCGCGGGCATCCCGATGCTCGACTCGTGCCTGGACCCGGACCTCGCGGCCGAGATCACGCTGCAGCCGGTGCGCCGGCACGGCGTCGACGCGGCCGTCTTCTTCTCCGACATCGTGGTGCCGCTCAAGCTCGTCGGCGTCGACGTCGAGATCCGCTCCGGCGTGGGCCCCGTCATGGGCGCGCCGGTGCGGACGGCGGACGACGTCGCCCGCCTGCGCGACCTCGGCCCGCTGACGCCCGAGCGCCTCGCGCCGGTCACCGCCGGCGTGGAGCGCACCGTCGCCGGCCTCGGCACGACGCCGCTGGTCGGCTTCGCCGGCGCGCCGTTCACGCTGGCCGCGTACCTCGTCGAGGGCGGGCCGTCCCGCGACCACCTCGCCGCGCGCCGGCTCATGCACGCCGACCCCGCCACGTGGGCGGCGCTCATGGACTGGACCGCCGAGGTGACGGGCGCGTTCCTCGAGGCGCAGGTGCTGGCGGGCGCGAGCGCGGCCCAGCTCTTCGACTCGTGGGCGGGCGCCCTGTCCCTGGCGGACTACACGGCGCACTGCGCACCGGCGTCCGGGACGGTCCTCGCGCGGGCCCGTGCGCTCGGCGTGCCGGCCGTGCACTTCGGCGTCGCGACCGGTGAGCTGCTCGTGGCCATGCGGGACGCCGGTGCGGACGTCGTGGGCGTCGACTACCGCGTCCCGCTGGACGAGGCGTCCCGGCGGCTCGGCGGCACGACGCCGCTGCAGGGCAACGTCGACCCGGCGCTGCTCGGCGCGCCGTGGGACGTGCTGGAGGCGCACGTGCGCGACGTCGTCCGGCGGGGGCGCTCGGCCCCGGGGCACGTCGTCAACCTCGGCCACGGCGTGCCGCCGGAGACGGACCCGGCCGTGCTGACCCGCGTCGTCGAGCTCGTCCACTCGCTGTGACCGACGCGCCCGTGCCGGCCCCGGACGCCTCCGACCTGGCGCCCGCCTGGGACGTCGTCGTGGTCGGCGCCGGCGTCGCGGGTCTGGTCGCGGCGCGCGACCTCGTCCGGGCCGGCCTGCGTGTCGTCCTCGTCGACGGGCGGGACGCGCCGGGCGGGGCCGTGCGCGGCCACGACGTCGCGGGCCTGCGGCTCGACGCGGGAGCGGAGTCGTTCGCCACGCGCGGCGGCGCGGTCGCGGCGCTGCTGGGCGAGCTGGGGCTGGGCGACGACGTCGTGACGCCGGAGCCGCGCGGTGCGTGGGTGCACCTGACCAGCGGCGACGGCCCGCTGCCCCACACCGGGCTGCTCGGCGTCCCGGCGCACCCCCTGGCCGCGGACGTGCGCCGCACGCTCGGTGCGGCCGGCGCGGCGCGTGCCGCGCTCGACCTGGTGCTGCCGGCGGGCGTCGGCGCGCGCGCCACCACCTTCGGCGCGCTCGTGCGGGCCCGGATGGGCGACGCCGTCGCGGACCGGCTCGTGCACCCCGTGGTCGGCGGCGTCCACGCGGCCGACCCCGACGACCTCGCGACCGACACCGTCGCCCCGGGGCTGACCGCGGCCCGGGCGGCCGCGCGGGGTCCCTGGCCCGAGGCGTCCGGGCGCTGCGCGCGGCCGCTCCCGCGGGCAGCGCCGTGCAGGGGCTCGCCGGCGGCATCCACCGGCTCGTGGACGCGCTGGTCGCCGACGTGACGGCGCACGGCGGGGTCGTGCTGACCCGCACGCGGGCGACGGGCCTGGTCCGCGAGGACGACGGCCGGCTGGCGGTCGGCACCGAGCCGGCGACCGCCCGCGGGTCGGGTGCCGCGGGGCAGGCCGGGCCGGCCACGGACGCACCCGCCGCGGGCGGACGCACGCTGCGCGCCGCCCGCGTGCTCCTCGCGACGCCGCAGGCGCCGGACCTGCTGCGTGGCCTCGACGGGGTGGAGCTCGGCGACGTCGCGACCGACGCCGGCGTCCCGGTCACGCTCGTGACGCTCGTGCTCGACGCACCCGTCCTCGACGCGGCCCCGCGCGGCACGGGGGTCCTGGTCGGCCCCGGGGTCACCGACGTGACGGCGAAGGCGCTCACGCACGCGACGGCCAAGTGGGGCTGGCTCGCCCGGACCGCGCGGCCGGGCCGGCACGTGGTGCGGCTGTCGTTCGGGCGGGCGTCGGCGGCGCACGCGGCCGACGGGACCCCGCCCGCGGACGTCCTCCTCGACGTCGCGCTGGCCGACGCGTCGACGCTGCTCGGCGTCCCGCTGCCCGCGAGCGCGCTCGTGGGCCACGCGGTCGTCCGCTGGACGCAGTCGCTGCCGCGTCCCAGCGCGGCGCACCGCGCGGCGGTGGACGCGGTGCGCACCGCGGTGGCCGACGTCCCCGGGGTCGCGGTGTGCGGGGCGTGGGCGTCCGGGACGGGCCTGGCGTCGGTGGTGCCGGACGCCCGTGCGGCCGCCGCGGCGCTGCTCGCGCAGGCCCCGGCGCCCGACGAGGCGCCGGGCTGACGTCGCCCCGTCGCCGCTGCGACCGGGTCGCACCGGCGGGGGAATTGATGCGAGGAAAGGGGAGCCTTACCCTTTTTCTCGTCGGGCGCGGCGTCGTGTGACGCCGTCCTGACGCATTGTCAGCACAATTCCTCGTCGGCTGTGACGCGGTCCTGACGCATTGTCAGGACGACGGGCCGGGAATTGTGAGAAGGGGCACCGCGGGGCCCTCCGGCTTCGACATCGCCCCCGGCCGGGACGAGACTGGAGGCATGCCCCAGCACGTCCGTGTCGGTACCCGTGCGAGCGTGCTCGCGCTCACCCAGACCGGGCACGTCGCCGACGCGCTCGCCGACCTCGCCGACCTCACGGTCGAGACCGTGCGCGTGCGCACGGAGGGCGACCGGGTCTCCGCACCCCTCGCGTCCCTGGGCGGCACCGGCGTCTTCGTCACCGCGCTGCGCGACGCGCTCCTCGACGGCCGCTGCGACGTGGCCGTGCACTCCCTCAAGGACCTGCCGACGGCCGACGCCGACGGCCTCGCGGTGGCCGCCGTCCCCGTCCGGCAGGACCCGCGCGACGCCCTGTGCGCACGCGACGGCCTGACGCTCGCCACCCTCCCGCCGGGTGCGAAGGTGGGCACGGGCTCGCCCCGGCGCGCCGCGCAGCTGCGGGCCGCCCGGCCCGACCTCGAGGTGGTCGACATCCGCGGCAACGTCGACACGCGCCTGCGTCGGGTGCGGGGCGCGGTGCCCGTCGAGGGCGCGGCGCCGGCGCCGACCGCCACCCCCGTCGTGCCGACGGCGAGCGGCTCGCCCGTCGGCGACCTCGACGCCGTCGTGCTCGCCGCGGCGGGCCTGGCGCGGCTGGGCCGGCTCGACGCCGCGACCGAGCTGTTCGGTCCCGACGTCCTGCTGCCGGCGCCCGGCCAGGGTGCGCTGGCCGTCGAGGTCCGCACCACCGACGCCGCCGGGGACGCGCCGCTCGCGCAGGCCCTGCGGGCCCTCGACGACGTGCCCACCCGGCGGGCGGTCGTCGCGGAGCGCGCCGTGCTCGCGCGGCTGGAGGCGGGCTGCGCGGCCCCGATCGGGGCGTGGGGCGTCCTCGACGCGGACGGCACGCTCACGCTCGACGCCACCGTCGTCGCCGTGGACGGCGCGCGCTCCCTGCGCCGCCGGACGAGCGGCCCGGTGGCCGGCGACGACGACGCACGCGCGCTCGGCCGGGCGCTCGCGGACGAGCTCCTCGACGCCGGCGCGGCCGACCTCGCCCCGCTCGGGACGTCGTCGTGACGCACCCGCCCGCCGACGCGGGTGCAGCGGACGGCGGCACCTCGGCAGCGCACCCGCTCGCGGGCCTGCGCGTCCTCGTCCCGCGCCCGCCCCTCGACGGCCCGGGCGACGGCGCGCCGAGCCCCGCCGTGATCGCGCTGCGCGCCGCGGGAGCCGAGCCGGTCGTCGTCCCCCTGGTGCGCACGGTCCCGGTCGACGACCTCACGGTGCTCGACGACGCGCTGCTCGCCCTCGGCGCCGGCTGGTACGGCTGGCTGGCCGTCACGAGCCAGGCCGCCGTGGCGGTGCTCGCGGACCGGGCGGCGGCGACCGACGAGGGCCTGGCCGCGCTCGTCGCCCGTGGCGGCGCCCGCGTCGCGGCCGTCGGCCCCGGCACGCGCCGTGCCCTGGAGGCGGTGGGCGTGCCGGTCGACGTCGTCCCGCCGGTCCGCTCGACCGCGGCCGACCTGGTCGCCGCGTGGCCGGCCGTGCCCCGGGTCGAGGCGGGCCCCGACGGCTCCCCGGCCGGCGCGGGCGCCCGCGTGCTCTTCCCGCGCGGCGACCTCGCCGCGTCCACGCTCGCCGACGGCCTGACGACCGCCGGCTGGTCCGTCGACGACCCCGTCGTCTACCGCACGGTGCCGGCCGGCCCGCCCGAGCCGGAGGTCGCGCGGGCCTGGGCGTCGGGCGAGGTGGACGCGGTGCTGCTCACGTCCGCGAGCACCGTCCGCGCGCTCGTCGACCACCTCGGTCCGCCGCGGCCCGGCACCCGCGTCGCCGTGATCGGCCCCAGCACCGCCGCCGAGGCCGAGCGCCTCGGCGTGCACGTCGACGCGGTGGCCGAGCAGCAGACCCTCTTCGGCCTCGTCGACGCCCTCGCGCGCGTCGTCACCACCCCCACCCCCGGGAGGACACCCCGTGACCACCCCGACCACCGACGGCACCCCGGCACCGGCGGGGCCCGCCACCGCCGACCCCACGGCCGCCGGCGGCTACACCGCCGGCCGGCACCGTCCCCGCCGCCTGCGCCGCACGACCGCGATGCGCCGGCTCGTCGCGCAGACGCGCCTGCACCCGGCCGACCTCGTGCTCCCCGTGTTCGTGCGCGAGGGCCTGGACACGCCGCGGGAGATCACGTCGATGCCCGGTGTGCAGCAGCACACGCGCGACTCGCTGCGCCGCGAGGTCGTCCGCGCCGCCGAGGCCGGCGTGGGCGGGGTCATGCTGTTCGGCATCCCGCAGCACCGGGACGCCACCGGCTCGCAGGCGACCGACCCGGACGGTGTCCTCAACGTCGCGATCGCGGACGTCGTCGCGGAGGTGGGGGACGCGCTCGTCGTGCAGGCCGACCTGTGCCTCGACGAGTTCACCGACCACGGCCACTGCGGCGTGCTGACGCCCGCGGGAGCGGTCGACAACGACGCGACCCTGTCCCGGTACGCGGCGATGGCCCTCGCGCAGGCCGACGCCGGCGCCCACCTCGTCGGGCTCTCGGGGATGATGGACGGCCAGACGGCCGTCGTCCGGGACGCGCTCGACGCCGCCGGCCACACCGACGTCTCGGTGCTCGCCTACGCCGCGAAGTACGCGTCGGCGTTCTACGGGCCGTTCCGGGAGGCGGTCGAGTCGCAGCTCTCGGGCGACCGGCGCACGTACCAGATGGACGCCGCGAACCGCCGGGAGGCGCTGCGCGAGGTCGCGATCGACGTCGACGAGGGCGCGGACGTCGTCATGGTGAAGCCCGCGATGTCGTACCTCGACGTGCTGGCCGACGTCGCGGCGACGTCGTCGGTGCCCGTGTGGGCGTACCAGGTGTCCGGTGAGTACGCCATGATCGAGGCCGCCGCGGCGCACGGGTGGATCACCCGTCGGGGTGCGATCACGGAGTCCGTGCTCAGCATCAAGCGGGCCGGTGCCGATGCGGTCCTGACGTACTGGGCGACGGAGCTGGCCGGCTGGCTGGCGGAGGAGCGGTGATGACCCAGCTCGAGCACGAGCCCGGCACGGACGAGCCGAACGACTACCCCGCCCCGCACGACGCGGCGGCGCCCACGGACGCCCCCGCCGACGGCTGGGAGACCCGCAGCGACGACGCGTTCGCGCACGCGCAGGCGGTCATCCCCGGCGGCGTGAACTCCCCGGTCCGCGCGTTCGGGTCGGTCGGCGGCACGCCGCGGTTCGTCGCCTCCGCGTCGGGCCCCTACCTGAGGGACGTCGACGGGCGCGAGTACGTCGACCTCGTGATGTCGTGGGGTCCGGCGCTGCTGGGCCACGCGCACCCCGAGGTCGTCGCCGCCGTCCAGGAGGCCGCCGGGCGGGGTCTCGGGTTCGGGGCCCCGACGGCGACCGAGGTCGAGCTCGTCGACGAGATCCGCCGCCGCGTGCCCGCCGCCGAGCGCGTGCGGCTCGTCTCGACCGGCACCGAGGCCGCGATGACGGCCGTGCGGCTCGCGCGCGGCGTCACGGGCCGCGACAAGGTCGTCAAGTTCGCCGGCTGCTACCACGGGCACGTCGACGGGCTGCTGGCGTCGGCCGGCTCCGGCGTCGCCACGCTGGCGCTGCCGGGGTCCGCGGGCGTCACCGCCGCGACGGCCGCGGAGACGATCGTCCTGCCGTACAACGACCTCGACGCGGTCGAGGCGGCGTTCGCCGAGCACGGCGACTCCATCGCCGCGGTGCTCACCGAGGCGGCGCCGGCGAACATGGGCGTCGTCCCGCCGCTGCCGGGGTTCAACGCCGGGCTGCGCCGGATCACGCGCGAGCACGGGGCGCTGCTCGTCCAGGACGAGGTGCTGACCGGGTTCCGCGTCGGCCCCGGCGGGTGGTGGGGCCTCGAGGGCCGCGCCGAGGGCTGGGAGCCCGACCTGCTCATGTTCGGCAAGGTCGTGGGCGGGGGCCTGCCGGTCGCCGCCGTCGCCGGCCGGGCCGAGGTCATGGACCTGCTCGCGCCGCTCGGCCCCGTCTACCAGGCGGGCACGCTCTCGGGTAACCCGGTGGCGACCGCGGCGGGCCTGGCCACGCTGCGGCTCGCGGACGCCGAGGCGTACGCGCGCGTCGACGCCGCCTCCGCCTACCTGCGACGCGCGGTGACGGCCGCGCTCGCGGAGGCCGGCGTGCCGCACGCGCTGCAGTGGGCGGGCAACCTGTTCAGCGTCGTGTTCGGCGAGCGCGCCGCCACCGAGGGCGCGCGCGACTACGCCGCCGTGCAGGCGAGCGAGCACTGGCGGTACGCGCCGTTCTTCCACGCGCTGCTCGACGCCGGCGTCTACGCACCGCCGTCCGCCTTCGAGGCGTGGTTCGTCTCGTCCGCCCACGACGAGGCGGCGCTCGACCGCGTCGTCGAGGCGCTCCCCGGTGCGGCTCGTGCGGCGGCGGAGGCGACTCCCCCGGCCTGACGTCCCCCTGTGCACGACGACGCCCCCGCCGGTGACCGGCGGGGGCGTCGCTGCGATCGGGTCGGGCGGCTGGGCGTCGCTGCGAGCGGGTCAGGCGGCGGGACCGGCGACCGGGGTCGGCACGGGGACGTCCACGGCGTCGGCGCGCTGGGCGGCGAGGTCGTTGCGGTAGGCCCGCACCGACCACACGACCGCGGCGACCCACACCAGCGCGATCGCGGCGAGCGTGAGGCCCTCGGCCGGGGTGCCCTTCCAGCCGACCCAGTCGGACCGGATGATCGTGCGGGTGTTCGTCAGGACGATGACGCCGCCGACGGCCGACCCGAGCACGCGTCCGGGGACGTGCCGGACCAGCCACGCCGCGAGGGGTGCCGCGACGAGCCCGCCCACGAGCAGCGCCGCGACCATCCAGAAGTCGATGCCCTGCGAGCCGAGGGCGATGAGGAAGCCGAGGCTGGCGGCGAGCGCGACGAGGAACTCCGACGTGTCGATGGAGCCCACGACCTTGCGGGGCTCGAGCCGCCCGGACGCGAGCAGCGCGGGGGTGCCGACCGGGCCCCAGCCGCCACCCCCGGTCGCGTCGACGAACCCCGCGAACAGGCCGAGCGGCGCGAGGAACCGCTTGCGCAGCGGCAGGTGCCGTCGGTCGGTGCGCAGGCCCTTGAGCGTGAAGCGCACCAGCAGGTAGACCCCGAGGGCCAGCAGGACCGTCGACATGACCGGCCCGGCCGACTCCGTCGAGAGGTTCGACAGGAACGTCGCCCCGGCGAACGCGCCGACGGCACCGGGCACGCCGACCCGCAGGACGACCTTCCAGTCGACGTTGCCGAACTTCCAGTGCGAGACGCCGGAGGCGAGCGTCGTGCCGATCTCCGCGAGGTGCACCGTGGCCGACGCGGCCGCCGGGTTCGTGCCGACCGCGAGCAGCAGCGTCGTGGACGTGACGCCGTACGCCATGCCGAGCGCACCGTCGACGAGCTGCGCGGCGAGGCCGACGAGGGCCAGGAGGATGAAGGAGGAGGGCACGGACAACCACCTCGGGCAGGCGGCCGGCGCCGTGGCGTCGGTCGAGGAGTCGGCGGGACGCGGGCGCCCCCGGAGCACTCCCGATAATTCCGACCCGCTTGCTCGTCTTTCAAGAGGCGGTCACATGGTGGACACGCGTCCCAGGACGCGGACCGCGGATCAGGGGTTGTGCCAGGCGTCCTCGCGCGCCGCGAGCGCGTGCACCGCGTCCGGCAGGTCGCCGGCGACGAGGTCGGCGAGCGTCACGACGTCGAGGACGTCGCGCACCGACGCCCGCAGCGCCACCCAGACCTCGAGCAGCGAGCGGGCCGACCCCTCGTACGTGAGCGCCGGCGGGCGGACGTCGCGCACCGTGACGAGCGGGCCGTCGACGGCGCGGATGACGTCGGCGAGCGTGATCTCCGCGGCCGGCCGCGCCAGCTGGTAGCCGCCCGAGCGGCCGCGCACGCTCGTCACGACGCCGCCGCGCCGCAGGTCACCGAGGATGCGCTCGAGGAAGCTCGTCGGGATGTCCTGCCCCGCGGCCAGTGCGTCCGCGGGGACGGAGTCCCCGGCCGGGCGGGTCGCGAGCTCCGCGCACGCCCGCACCGCATAGTCCGCCTTCGCCGAGACCCGCATGGCGTCCATCATCCCGGATCCGTCCCACGATCCGGGACGGCGGCGCTCCGGCGGGACGGAGTCGCGGCCGGAGGGAATACCCCCGGGGGTACCTTGTTGGCGTGGACATGAGCGAGACGACGACCCCGGCGACCGCGTCGGCGCCCGGCGTGCACGAGCACCCGCAGGCGCCGCACGGCTACACGCCCGCCAAGGACGACTACCTCAAGCGGCTGCGCCGCATCGAGGGCCAGGTGCGCGGCATCGCGCGGATGGTCGACGAGGACACGTACTGCATCGACGTCCTCACGCAGATCTCCGCCGTCACCAAGGCCCTGCAGGCCGTGAGCATCGGCCTCGTCGAGGACCACCTCGCGCACTGCGTCGTCGACGCCGCCCGGCAGTCCCCCGACGCCGGCGCCGCCAAGGTCCGCGAGGCTGCCGACGCCATCGCGCGGCTCGTCCGCAGCTGACCCCACAGTCCCCGCGCGGCGGCACCCGCCGCGCCCCGTCGAAGGAGAGACCCATGAGCCAGACCACCACGTTCCGCGTCGACGGCATGACCTGCGGGCACTGCGTGCAGTCCGTCACCTCCGAGCTCACCGCGCTGCCCGGCGTCACCGACGTGCAGGTGGAGCTCGTAACCGGCGGCTCGTCCCCCGTCACCGTCACGTCCGACGCGCCGCTGGACGCCGCCGCGGTGTCCGCCGCCGTCGAGGAGGCCGGGTACGCGGTGACGCCGACCCGGTCGCTGCTGTGAGCGCCGCACGGACCGGCGGCCCGCACGACGCCGCGGTCGGGCAGGCCCTCGGGGCCCCCGTCGCGACCGTCGACCTGGCCGTCGAGGGCATGACCTGCGCGTCCTGCGTCGCACGCGTCGAGAAGAAGCTCAACCGCGTCCCCGGCGCCCGCGCCACCGTGAACCTCGCCCTCGAGACCGCGCACGTCGAGCTGTCCGACCCCGGCCCGGACGCACCGGCCCCGACGGTCGACGCGCTCGTCGCCGCGGTCCGCTCCGCGGGGTACGACGCACGGCGGACGGGCGGCACGGGCACGGTCCCGGGTGAGGCACCCGCGGCCGACGGCCACGACGACGCGGGGACGCACGCCGGCACCCACGCCGGGACGCACGCCGACGCGGGTCACGCCGCGCCCGCCGGCACGGCCCAGGCACCGGCCGTCGCCCAGGGCGCCCCGGCCGGTCCCGGTGCCGCGCCCGTGCACCACGGCAGGCACCCCGACCCGGGCGAGCACCGCCGCGGCCCGCACGACCACGGCGGCATCGACGGGTTCTCCGAGGACGACACGTCGGCGCCCGTCGACGCCCGCGGCACGGACCTGCGCCGGCGCCTGCGCGTCGCCGCGGTGCTGACCGTCCCCGTGCTCGTCCTGAGCATGGTGCCGGCCACGCAGTTCACCGGCTGGCAGTGGGTGGTGGCGGCGCTCGCGCTGCCCGTGGTCACGTGGGCGGCCTGGCCGTTCCACAAGGCCGCCGCCCGCGCGGCCCGCCACCGCGCGTCGACGATGGACACGCTCGTGTCGATCGGCGTGGTCGCCGCCAGCGCCTGGTCGCTGTGGGCGCTGCTGCTCGGTGGCGCCGGCGAGCTCGGCATGCGCATGCAGCCGACGCTGCTCCCGGCCGCGTCGGCGGGCCACGGCCCGGCGATGCCCGAGCTGTACTTCGAGGTCGCGGCCGTCGTCACGACGTTCCTGCTGGCGGGCCGCTACGCCGAGCACCGCTCGCGCCGCCGTGCGGGTGACGCGCTGCGCTCGCTGCTCGACCTGGGCGCGAAGGACGTGGCCCTGCTCGTCACCGGGCCCGACGGGCGCCGGCGCGAGGAGCGCGTCCCCGTCGCGCGCCTGGCGGTCGGCGACCTGTTCGCGGTGCGCCCCGGCGAGAAGGTCGCGACGGACGGCGTCGTGGTCGAGGGCACGAGCGCCGTCGACACCTCGCTCCTGACCGGCGAGCCCGTGCCGGTGGACGTCGGCCCGGGCGACGAGGTCACCGGCGCGACCGTCAACACGTCGGGTCACCTCGTGGTGCGCGCCGCGCGCGTCGGCGAGCAGACGCGGCTGGCGCAGATCGGCCGGCTCGTCGCCCGCGCCCAGACCGGCAAGGCACCCGTGCAGCGGCTCGCGGACCGCGTGTCGGCGGTGTTCGTGCCCGTGGTGATCGTCATCGCGCTGGGCACCTTCGCGGTGTGGCTGGCGACCGGCGGTGGCCTGCAGGCGGCGTTCACCGCGGCCGTGGCCGTGCTCATCATCGCGTGCCCCTGCGCCCTCGGGCTGGCGACGCCGACCGCGCTGCTGGTCGGCACGGGCCGCGGCGCGCAGCTCGGCATCCTCATCAAGGGTCCGGAGATCCTCGAGGAGACCCGCGCCGTCGACACCGTCGTGCTCGACAAGACCGGCACGGTGACCGCCGGGCGCATGGGTCTCGTCGACGTCGTGCCCCTGACCGGCACCGAGCGGGACGAGGTCCTGCGGCTGGCCGGCGCGGTCGAGGCACGCGCCGAGCACCCGATCGCGCGGGCCGTCGCCGAGGCGGCCGAGGCGCTCGCCCCGGTCCCCGCGGGGGTCGGCGCGGACGGCGTCGCGATCGGCTCCGACGAGGTCCGTGAGTTCCACGCGGCCGCCGGTGGTGGCGTCGTGGGCGTCGTGCGGGCCGCGCACGCGGGCGTCGGGCTGGCCCGGCGCGTGCTCGTCGGCCGGCTCGGCTGGCTCGGCGAGCAGGGCGTGGACACGACGGCCGCCGCCGAGGCGGTCGCGGCTGCCGAGGCGGACGGTGCGACCGCCGTCGTCGCGGCCTGGGACGGTGCCGCGCGGGGCGTCCTCGTGCTGCGCGACCCCGTCCGGCCGACGTCCGCGGACGCCGTGCGGGAGCTGCGCGCCCTCGGCCTGCGGCCCGTGCTGCTCACCGGCGACAACCGGGGTGCGGCGCTCGCAGCCGCCCGCGAGGTCGGCATCGCCGAGGACGACGTGATCGCCCAGGTGCTGCCCGACCAGAAGGTCGCGGTCGTCGAGCGGCTGCAGGCCGGCGGCGCCCGGGTGGCGATGGTGGGCGACGGCGTGAACGACGCCGCGGCGCTCGCGACCGCCGACCTGGGCCTCGCGATGGGCACGGGCACGGACGTCGCGATCGAGGCGGCCGACCTGACCCTCGTCCGGGGCGACCTCGCGGCCGCCCCGCAGGCGGTCCGGCTCTCGCGGCGCACGCTGCGGGTGATTCGGCAGAACCTGTTCTGGGCGTTCGCGTACAACGTCGCGGCGATCCCGCTCGCGGCGCTCGGGCTGCTCAACCCGATGATCGCGGGCGCGGCGATGGCGTTCTCGTCGGTGCTCGTGGTGGCCAACAGCCTCCGCCTGCGCCGGTTCGCCTGACGCGTCCCCCGCCGCCCCGTGCGGCCCCGGTCCCCGTCCGGCTCCGTGCCGGGCGGGGACCGCTGCCGTCCGGGGCCGTCCGGCCGCCGCCGACCGCTGCGGACCCCAGCCGTCCGCCCACCGGCGCCGCCGCCCTCCCCTGCCTCGCCCGCCGCCCCGTCCACCGGCTCCTCGCCGACGAACCCGTGGTTGCGCAGCACCCACTCCCCGGATCGCTGCGGAATCCCGGGGTCGACGGCGCGGACGACGGCAGGGACGCGAATGTGATATCACTTTGCTATCGCATCAGCACAGCACCGAGGAGGCCCCATGCCCGACACGTCCGCCCCCCGCAGGAGTCCGTGGGCGGTGACCCCAGCGGCCGGCCCGTCGGCCACGCCGGGGCGCGCGTCGACGTCGCCGAGCGGCCGGCGTGGTCCCTCGGCACGGGCGGCGCGCTGCTCGCGATCCTCCTCGCCGTCGTCTGCGTCGTCACCGCCTTCGTCCTCTTCGGCGTCGCGGACGACACCGACACGGGGGCGCTCGGGGTGCTGGGCGTCGTCGTGCTCGTCGTCGGTGTGCTCCTGCCGACCGGCATCGCCGTCATCAGCCCCGGGCAGACGCGCGTCGTGCAGCTCTTCGGCCGCTACGTCGGCACCGTGCGGCGCACGGGGCTCGTGCTGACGGTCCCGCTCACGACCCGGCAGAAGGTGTCGGTGCGCGTGCGCAACTTCGAGACCAACGAGCTCAAGGTCAACGACGCCGACGGCAACCCCGTCAACATCGCCGCGATCGTCGTCTGGCAGGTCGCCGACACCGCGAAGGCCACCTTCGCCGTCGAGGACTACGAGGACTTCGTGCACGTGCAGTCGGAGTCGGCGCTGCGGCACGTCGCGATGTCGCACCCCTACGACCACGCCGACGACGGCGAGAACTCCCTGCGCGGCGCCACGGACGTCGTGTCGGCCGAGATCGCCGCCGAGGTCGCCGCGCGCGTCGTCATCGCCGGTGTCGAGGTCATCGAGGCGCGCATCTCCAACCTGGCGTACGCGCCGGAGATCGCGCAGGCGATGCTCCAGCGCCAGCAGGCGGGCGCGATCATCGCCGCCCGCGAGCGGATCGTCGAGGGCGCCGTCTCCATGGTCGAGGGCGCGCTCGGGCGGCTCGAGGCCGACGGCGTCGTCACGCTCGACGACGAGCGCCGCGCCGCGATGGTGTCGAACCTGCTCGTCGTCCTGTGCGGCGAGAGCCGCGCGACACCCGTCGTGAACACGGGGACGCTGTACGCGTGAACCGCGTCCACGCTCACGCGGGGCCCCGGGATGAGCGACGAGCAGCCGGCACGGCCTGGCCGGGGGCGCGAGCGCCGTCAGGTGCTCCTGCGCCTCGACCCGGCCGTGCACGACGCGCTCGCCCGGTGGGCGGCGGACGAGCTGCGCAGCGTCAACGCGCAGGTCGACCTGATCGTCCGCCGGGCCCTCGCGGACGCCGGCCGGCTGCCCGGCGACGCGGCCCCGCCACCGCGCCGGGGCCGCCCCCCGGCTGCCCCCTGACCCGCCGAGCGCGCCACTCGTCGGCCGAGCGCACCCGACGTCGCTGGTGCGCTCGCCCCGGGAGTGGTGCGCTCGGCGGTGGTGGGGTCAGTGGAAGCGACGACCCTCGTCGCGGCGGACCGCCCACACCGCGAGCGCGGCGAACGCCACCGTCCACGCGAGCAGCACCGGGACCGCCAGGGCCGGCGCGTCGGCGCCCGTCGTCACCTGCACCACCAGGTCCCGCGCGGCCCGCGACGGCAGCGCCAGCGACAGCGAGTCGAGCCACGACGGGAACATCTGCGGCGGCAGGAACAGCCCACCGGCGAAGCCGAGCGGGAACAGCGTGCACTGCGTGACCGCGAGCGCGGCCTTGGTCGACATCGAGTACCCGATCGCCAGGCCCAGCAGCGTGAACGGCACCGCGACCGCGACGACCATGACGACCGCACCCAGCGCCTGCGCCCAGCTCAGCGCCGCGCTCGTCAGGACGACGCCCAGCACGACCAGCGGCACGAGCGCGAGGTACGCCCACACCAGGCCGTTGAGCACCCGTCCGGCGAGCCGCGGCCCCGGCCGTGCGGGCAGCGTGCGCACGAAGCCGTCGAACGGCAGCGCGCGGTCCTCGGCGACGCCCGCGCCGTGCGTGAACAGGCAGGCCGACATGATCGCGAACACGGCGAGCTGGCCGACGGCGGCCGTCGCCGCGACCGGGTCGTCCGCGAGCGCGCGCTGCGGGATGACGAAGAACAGGAGCGCCAGGCCGGGGAAGAGCATGTTGCCCAGCACCGCGATGGGCACGCGCACCGTCTCGACGAACTGGTAGCGCGCGTGCAGCAGCGCGAGCGCGGAGGCCGGGCGCAGGGCGGCGCGCGGCGTCGCGCCCGGCAGCGGGGCGGTCGTGGCGGTCATCGGGACACCTCCGGGGTGCGGACGTCGGCGGTCGCGACGCGCGCGGGGTCGCGCGTCGTGAGGGCGAGGAAGGCCTCCTCGAGCGAGGCGCCGCGCACCTCGAGGGCGTGGAACGGCAGGCCGGAGGCGACGAGGCCGCGGACCGCGACGTCCGCGTCCGCGGCGAGCAGCGTCCAGCGGTGACCGGTCGCGACGGGCGTGCCGTCGACGACGTCCTGCACGCCGGGCAGGGCCGCGAGCGCGGCACGTGCACCGGCGTCGGGCAGCGTCAGCGACACGCGTCGGAGGGCGACGAGGTCGAGCACCCGCTCGAGCCGGTCGTCCGCGAGCACGCGTCCGCCACCCACGACCACGACGCGCTCCGCGAGCGCCTCGATCTCCTCGAGGTAGTGGCTCGTGACGATGACCGTCGCGCCGTCACGGTGGTAGTCGCGCAGCGCGTCCCACAGCACGTGCCGGGCCTCGACGTCGAGACCGGTGGTCGGCTCGTCGAGCAGCACGAGGCGCGGGCGGCCCACGAGCGACAGGGCGACCGCGAGGCGGCGGCGCTGCCCGCCGGACAGGCCGCCGGTCTGCCGGTCGGCGAGGTCCTCGAGGCCGAACCGCGCGAGCACCTCGGCACGCGGCATGGGCGCCGCGTAGTGCCCGGCGACGAAGTCGACGACCTCGCGGACCTTGAGGGTCTCCGGCAGGCCGGTCTCCTGCGGCGTCGTGCCGAGCCAGGTGCGCGCCGCGGGGTCGCGGGGGTCGCCGCCGAACAGGCGGACGGTCCCCGCGTCCGGGCGGCGCAGGCCCGACAGCAGCGACAGGAGGGTCGTCTTGCCGGCGCCGTTGGGGCCGAGCAGGCCGACGATCTCGCCGGCCTCGACCCGCAGGCTCACGTCGTCCAGCGCGGTGACGTCGCCGAAGCGGCGCGTCACGTGGTCGACGACGACCGGCGGTGCGCCGGCGGTGGTGGTGGTCATGGCTGTGCTCCCTTGAGCAGCTCGGTCAGGGTCCTGGTGTACCGGTCGAAGGCCGCCCGGCCCTCGCCGGTGAGCTCGACGTACGTGGCCGGCGTGCGGCCCTGGTGCGTCTTGGTCTGCTGCACGTAGCCGGCGTCCTCGAGCCGGCGCAGGTGCGTCGAGAGGTTGCCCGCGGTCATGTCGAGCAGGCCCTGCAGCCGCGGGAAGGCGATGCGGTCGCCGCGGTCCAGCGCGGCGAGGGTGGCGACGACGCGCAGGCGGGACGCCGAGTGGATGACGGGGTCGAGGTCCGCGTCGGTCACGTGCGCCGCCGGGCCAGGTGGGTCACGGCCGCGCCGACGAGCATGCCCCCGCCGCCGCCGAGCGACATGACCAGGTAGCCCGTCGGGGTGCCGACGAGGCTCGCGACGCCCGCGGTGGCGATGACCCACACGCCCAGCGCGTACAGCGACCGCACCTGCCACATCGCGCCGCAGGCCATGTAGAGCAGCCCGACGACGACGCACGCGAGGCTGTTCGCGACGATCGCGATCACCTCGGGGCTCGCCCCCGCGCGCACGACGCCCGCGACGACGAGCGCCTGGGCCATGAAGCCGGCGAACCACGTGAGCCCGAACCGCGTCCCCACGTCCCGGCTCGTTCCCTGCATCCCGCTCGAGCGCCGCGCGATGTGCGTGAGCGTGACGACGAGCCCGAGGACCATGAGGGCCCCGAAGACGGCGCCCGCGGGACCGGTGGACGTGCCGGTGGGCGACCGCTCGGCCGACCACCACTGCAGGGCGTAGCCGACGAGCCACAGGACGCCCCAGGTGCCGAAGATGACGCGGTCGTCGACCTCGCTGTCCAGCACCCGCCGGCGCTGCTCGGACACGATGGCGAGCCCCTCGGCGGGGTCGAGGGGTGCGTCGTCCTCGTCGTCGCGGCCCATCGAGTCACTCCTCGTCGTCGCCAAGCACTTTGCGTTGCAAACCACTTTGCCTGCCCCGGACACGCTCGGTCAACCTCCCCGGACCCGTTCACCCGCCCGAACCACGCCGAACCCGTGATCGTGCAGCGTCCGGGCCACGGATCGGTGCCCGATCACGGGGTCGCCTTCCCGCTCGAGCAGCGGCGACGGTGGGCGGGAGCCCCGGGCGGGCCGCCCGGTCGGCGGGGACACGCGCACGGCCCGCCCGGACGGGCGGTCGCGGGTCACGGGGCGCCGTAGCCTGCGGGCGTGGACGAGCGCGCGCAGGTGGAGCCCGGCGGGCAGGTGGGACCGGGCGGGCAGGTGGAGCCGGGCGGGCAGGTGGAGCCGGGCGGGCAGGACGAGGCGGCACCCGTCGCGACGCCGCAGCCGCGGCACCCCGCCCGACCCCGCCGGCCCGCCGGACGTCCCGCAGGCGCACCCGCGCCCGGCGAGCGCGCCGTCCGGCGCCGGCTCGGGACGGAGATCTGGATCGTCCTCGGCCTCTCGCTCGGCCGGTCGGCCGTCTACGCCGTGGTCGACATCGTGGCGCGGATGACCGAGGGCACCCCGCTGGCCGAGCAGACGACGACGCTCAACCCCAGCCGCTCGCCGCGCCCGTACCTCGACCTCACCTACCAGCTGCTGTCCATCGGGTTCGCGCTGCTGCCCGTCGCGCTCGCGCTGTACCTGCTCTCGGCGCACGGCCGCTCCGCCGTGCGCCGGATCGGCCTCGACGGCAGCCGGCCCGGCCGGGACCTCGGGGTGGGCCTGGGCCTCGCCGCCGTGATCGGGATCCCGGGGCTCGGCCTGTACGTCGCGGGACGCGCGCTCGGGATCACGGTCGAGGTGCAGGCGGCGGCGCTCAACGCGGCCTGGTGGACCGTGCCCGTGCTCGTGCTGGCCGCGCTGCAGAACGCGCTGCTGGAGGAGGTCGTCGCGGTCGGCTACCTCATGGAGCGGCTGCGCGACCTGCGGTGGGGCGCGCCGGCGGTCGTCGTGGCGAGCGCGCTGCTGCGCGGCTCGTACCACCTGTACCAGGGGTGGGGGCCGTTCGTCGGGAACGTCGTGATGGGCCTCGTCTTCGCCGAGTACTACCGCCGACGACGGCGCGTCATGCCGCTCGTGGTGGCGCACACCGCGCTCGACGTCGTCGCGTTCGTCGGCTACGCCCTGCTGCCGGACGCGTGGCTGGAGTCGCTCGGCGTCCGCTGAGCCTCAGCGGGCCGACGCACGGCCGAGGTCCCGGACGGCCGCCCGGACCGCGAACCCGCCGACCACCGCGAGCGCCCCCGCGACGAACGCGAACAGCCCGAGCAGCACCGCGAACACGCCGATCGTGTCCTGCGGGCGCGCGACGAGCAGCAGCGCGAACAGCGTGCTCACCAGCCCGGACGCGAGCATCCAGAACCAGCCGGGGTCGCGCGTGCGCGAGAGGGTCGCGGCGCCGATGATCCAGATGACCCCGAGCAGCAGCAGCCACGCGGCGAGCAGGAAGAACAGCACCCGCACCGTGGGCCCGGGCCAGACGATGACGACGGCCCCGAGTGCGACGCCCGCCAGCCCTTGCGCGAGCCACCACGCCCAGCCCGGCACGCCCCGGTTGGCCAGCCCCTGGACGACCGCCACCACGCCGTCGACGACGGCGAACACGCCGAACAGCCACACGATCGCCGCGAGCGTCGGCTCGGGCTGCGCCATGAGCAGCAGACCGAGGACGAGCAGCACCACCCCGCGCAGGACGGGCAGCCACCACAGGCTGCGCAGCGTGCGCGTCACCGCACCGACGTCGTCGACCATGGCGGCCTCCCGCGAGGGCCGGGCGGACCGGCGTCCGCCGCGACGGCTCCCCTGCCCGGCACGCTAGCGCCGCCCCGCGCGTCGCACCCGGCGAGAGCCCCGCGCTCCGCGAGAGCGACGCGTCGGCGGGAGCCCCGCGTCCGGCGCGAGCCACCCGGCAGGCACGAGCTCCGCCACCCGCGTGCCGGACGCCGCGACCGGCGGTCAGGCGCGGCCGAACCGCCCGCCGTACTTGCGGTGCACGGCCTGCTTGCTCACGCCGAGCATCGCCGCGATGGCGACCCACGGCACGCCGGCCGTCCGCGCCCGGCGCACGGCGACCGCCTCCCGGCGCTCGACCTCCCGGCGCAGGCGCGAGAGCGCCAGCAGCGCACCCAGCGGGTCGTCGTCCTCGGCGCCACGCACGAGAGCCGCCATGTCGGTCTCCTCCTCGGTCACGTCCCGCTCCTCGGTCGATCGTCAACACATGTTGACGTGCAGGACGACGGAAGTCAACATCTGTTGACTCCGTGGGTGGAGGCGCCCCGGTCGCAGATGCACCGCGAGGCGGACGATGCCCGCGGCGGCCCCTCTCTAGACTCGCCAGCATGTCCCGACCGCCGACGTCCGCGCCGTACGGCGCCGTCGGCTCCCCGCAGGACCCCGGGCCCGGCACGCAGCACGACGCGCCCGCCGGGGGCACGGCTGCGCCCGGTGGCGGCCCGGGTCACGGCGGGACGACCCCGGCCACGGGCGAGGTCCGGGCCGTCCGTCCGCCGGTCGACGTCGTCGACGTGCCGGCGGCCCGGGTGCACCACCCCAGCGACCTGCTGGGCGTCGTGCTCTTCTCGGTGCTCGCGGTGCTCGTCGTGGTCATGGCGACGTACGCGCAGAACACCACGACGGGCGTCGCCGAGGACGTCCAGGGCTTCGCCACCCTCCTGCGGCGCATCCTGTTCGTGCCGGTGTCGTTCCTCGAGGGGGTCACCACCGTCCTCGTGCCGATCGCGGTGCTCACCGAGCTCGCGGTGCGCCGGCTCGGACGCCAGCTCATCGAGGGGCTCGCCGCCGCCGCGTCCGCGATCGCCGTCACGGCCGCGCTGCACTGGGCGTTCGTGACCTTCGGCTCGGACCACGTGGTCGCGGGCCTGTCGGTGCGGCTCTCCGGGGAGTGGCAGCTCACGCTGCCCGGGTACGTCGCGATGCTCGCCGCGCTGCTCACGGTGAGCGGCCCGCGCAGCCGCCGGCGCAGCGTGGCGTGGTCGTGGAACCTGCTCTGGGTCACGATCGGCGTCGTCCTCATCACGGCGGGCGTCTCGCTGCCCGGCGTCGCGCTCGCGCTGCTGGTCGGGCGGGTCGCGGGACTGACCATGCGGTACGCGTTCGGCGTCACGCCCGAGCGCGCGTACGGTCCCGCGCTCGTCGGCGCGGTCCGCCGCGCCGGCTTCTCCCCCACGGCCGTCCTGCGCGTGCCCGACGCGGTGCTGCAGGCCGAGCGCGACCCCGCGGTCGTCGAGGCCGTGGCCGCCCTGCCCCCGGCGACCCCGGCCCAGTGCGCGCTCGCCCGCTCCTCCGGCGACCGCCTGTACACGCTCGTCACGGACGACGGCCGGCGTCTGGACCTGCTCGCCTTCGACGGCGACCGGCAGGTCGTCGGCATGCTGACGCGGCTGTGGCGCAGCCTGCGCCTGCGCGGCATCGAGGGCCGGTCGGCCATCTCCCTGCGCCAGGCGACGGAGCGGGCGGCGCTGCTCGCCTACGCGGCGGAGGCGGCGGGCGTGCGGGTGCCGCGGCTGCTGCGCATCGCCGAGGCCGAGGACTCGATGTTCCTCGTCCAGGAGCGCCCGGGCGACGCGGTGCCGCTGTCGGACCTCGAGCCCGAGGACGTCGACGACGACGTGCTGCACGCGATCTGGGCGCAGCTCGCGCTCGCGCACCGCGGCGGCCTCGCGCACCGGGCGCTCACGTCCGACGTGATCCTCCTCGAGCGCACCCCCGACGGCCCGCGCGTCTGGCTCGACGCCTGGGGCCAGGGCGACGTCGCCTCGTCCGAGCTCGCGCGCCGGCTCGACACCACGCAGCTCGTCGCGCTCCTGGCGCTGCGCGTCGGCGCCCGCCGCGCCGTGGAGTCCGCCGCCGCGGTCCTGCCCGAGGCGGACATCGAGGCCATCGGGCCGCTGCTGCAGACCGTGACGCTCCCGCGCCGCACGCGCGAGGAGATGCGGGCGCACCGCGAGGTGCTCGCCGACCTGCGCTCGGCGCTCGTCGCCCGGCTGCCCGAGGCCGACGTGCAGCCCGAGCAGCTCGTCCGGTTCGGCGCGCGCACGATCTTCACGATCCTCATCACGGTCGTCGCCGTCTTCGTCGTCCTCGGGGCCGTCAACGTCGCCGAGATCGGCGAGGTGCTGGGCCGGAGCGACTGGCGCTTCAGCATCCTCGCCTTCGCGCTCGGGCTGCTGACGCTGCTCGGCGCCGCGCTCACGTTCGTCGCGTTCTCGCCGGTCCGCCTCTCGGTGTGGCGGGCGACGCTGGTGCAGACGGCGGCCACGTTCGTCGCGCTCGCCGCACCCGCCGGCATCGGGCCCGCCGCGCTCAACCTGCGGATGCTGACCCGGCGCGGCGTCTCGGGCTCGCTCGCTGCGGCGACGGTCGCGCTCGTGCAGGTCAGCCAGTTCATCACCACGCTGCTCGTGCTGCTGGTGCTCACCGTCACCTCGGGCGTCAGCTCGCCGTCGACGCTGTCGGTCTCGCCCGCGATGCTCGTCGCCCTCGCGGTCGTCGCGGCGGCCGTGGGCGTCGCCCTGCTGTTCCCGGGCGTGCGCGCGTGGGCGCAGCGCACGGTCGGGCCGACGGTGCGCCAGACGCTGCCGCGGCTCATCGAGGTGGTGGGGCAGCCGTGGCGGCTGGCCCTCGCGGTCGGCGGCAACGTGCTCATGACGATGGGCTACGTGCTCGCGTTCGAAGCGGCGCTGGCGGCGCTCGGCCAGGAGGTCGGGCTCGTGCAGACCGCGCTCGTGTACCTCACGGGCAACACCGCGGGATCGGTGGTGCCGACCCCCGGCGGCCTCGGCACGGTCGACCTCGCGCTGAGCGTGGGCCTGACGACGATCGCCGGCGTCAACGCCGGTGTCGCCACCACCGTCGCCCTGCTGTTCCGCCTGCTCACGTTCTGGCTGCGCATCCCGCTGGGGTGGGCGGCGATGCGCTACCTGTCACGGCAGGGTGAGCTCTGACGGCGTCCCCGGCGGGACCGCGTGGCGGGACCACACGGCGCCGACGCGCCCCGGGCGCACACCCCCGGACACGCCACCGCGCAGGTCGCGGGCCGGCGGTCCTCCGGTCCGCGCCTGCGCGGCGCGTGTGCGGCCTGGGCCGCGTGGACGCCGGCCGAGGCCGGCGTCAGGGTCGCAACTTTCAGGCTGCCATCCGGTCCCGCTGGGCCGGCAGCGTCGCCACGACCTGGAGGCGGCGGGCGGTCGCGGCCCAGGAGGCGACGCGGGCGTCGGGGGTGACCGGGTTCAGGTTGCGCGCCTCGAAGGGCTCCGCGGCAGATCCACGCTGGTCCATGATGACCTCTCATCGTTCGGTAGCCCGGCTGACCGCGTGGGTCCCGTGGCTTTGCGTCCCCTCCTTGCGGAGGGTTTGCCGTTTCGCTGACAAGTCCGACATTAGCCCGTTCTCATGGAACGGGGAAGTGATTCAGGTCACTTGACCAGGACGCAGGCCCAATTCACCCGAACGGCCGGGCCCGCCGCGCGACCCCTCGCCGGCCGGGCAGCACGACGCCCCCGCACCGTCGGACGGTGCGGGGGCGTGCGTCGCGTCGGTCCGCGCGCGTCAGCCGCGGAAGGCGTCCTTGACGTTCTCGCCCGCCTGCTTGAGGTTCGCCTTCGACTGGTCGGCGTGGCCCTCGCGCTCGAGGCGCTCGTCGTCGGTCGCCCTGCCGGCGCCCTCCTTGGCCTTCCCCCGAGCTTCTCGGCGGCGTTCTCGATCTTGTCGTCCAGGCCCATCGCAGCCTCCTCCTCGATCGGTCCCCTCGACCGTAGGACGGGACGCGGGCACCCGCATCCGGAGCCGACCGGGTAGCGGACCCGGGAGCCGGCCCGGCCCGCAGTGGCCGGGTCGGTCCGCCGCCGCGCCGGTCAGCGGGCCACGGGCCCCGTGTCGTCGGTGCCCTCGTCCCGCAGCCGCGGCTCGGTGCGACGCGACGGCACCACCCCCGCCTTGTCCGCGTAGAACGCGCGGATGACGTCCATGTCGGCACGGACGTCACCGGTGAGCCGCAGCGTGGGGCCGAGGCCCGTCGTCATCGTCGTGCGGTCGACGTAGCCGAGCGTCACCGGCAGGTCCGTCGCGCGGGCGATGCGGTAGAAGCCGGACTTCCAGCCCGCACCCGACCGCGTGCCCTCGGGCGTCACCACGAGGTAGAACCGCTCACCCGCACGGATGCGGCCCACCACCTCGTCCACCAGGCCCGCGGGGTCGCGCCGGTCCACGGGGATGCCGCCGAGGGCACGCATGAGCGGACCGGCGGGACCGGCGAACAGCGTGTGCTTGCCCAGCCAGCGGATCGTCAGGCCGGCCTCCCACGCGATCGCGAGCATCAGCACGAAGTCCCAGTTGGACGTGTGCGGGGCGCCGATCAGCACACCGGCCCCGTCCCGCGGGACGCGCTCCGTCCGCAGGCGCCAGCGGCTCAGCCGCCAGAAGGCCCGCGCGAGCGCCGCCCGCACGCCGGGCGCGTCCCGGCTCACGCGGCGCCCGCCACGACCGCCGGGGCGTGCGCCGGCTCCGGCTCGCGCGCCAGCACGAGCAGGGTGAGGTCGTCCGTCGAGTCGTCGTCGCGGCACGCCGCCACCACGTCGTCGATGTCGACCGGTCCGCCGCTGCGACCGGCGTCGAACGCGCCGACGAGCCGCTCGATGCCGGCCGACAGCGAGGTCGAGCGCGAGTCCACCAGCCCGTCGCTGTAGAGCACGAGGGCGCCGCCGGCGTCCACCTGCACGCGCGTCGCGCGCGGCGCCCCGGAGCCCACGCCCACCGGCCGGTCGACCGCGACCTCCGCGAGCGCGGCACGGCCCAAGCCGTCCACGAGCAGCGGCTGCGGGTGCCCGGCACCCGCCACGACCGCCTCCCCCGTCGCCGGGTCCACGACCGCGACGACCAGGGTCGCGAGGTCGTCCGGCATCGTGCGGCGGGCCAGCGCGTCCAGGTCCGCGAGCGCCTCGGGCACCTCCTGCCCGCGCAGCACGTACGCGCGCAGGGCGTTGCGCAGCTGGCCCATCGCCGCCGCCGCGCCCACGCCGTGGCCGGCCACGTCGCCGACGACCACGGCGATGCGACCGTCGGGCAGCTCGAGCGCGTCGTACCAGTCGCCGCCCACGCGGCCGCCCGCGGACGGCTCGTACCGCGCGTGCAGCGTCCAGCCCGGCGGCCGCGGCAGGCGCTGCGGCAGGAGGGACTGCTGCAGCGTGCGCGCCGCCGCCATCTGCCACCGGTTGCGCAGCAGCAGCACCTCCAGCAGGCGGGTCCGCAGGTCCGCCACGGCACGCACGTGCGCGTCCGCCCACGGCTCGCTGCGCCCGCGCACCACCTCGCGCCACCGCTCGAAGGACAGCCGCGGGCTGAGCCGGACCCTGCCGTCCTCCTCACGGGCGATCTTCGCGTTGTGCGGGTCGCCGCCCCAGTACACGTCGCGGACGACCTCGTGCCGGAGCCAGACGACGCACTGGTCGTCGGGCAGGTGCACGGCCAGCACGCCGGCGACCCCGGGCAGGGTCGCCGCGAGCGCAGGCTCCTCGTCCGCCAGCGCCGTCACGGCGGTGACCGGGTCCGGACGGCGTGCCGCCCAGTCGAGCAGCGGCCCCACGTCCGCCGGCACCTCCCCGGCCGTCGTCACGAGGCCGTCGGCACGCACCACGGCCCCCCGTGCCGGCACGAGCGCGAGCACGCCCGGGTCGGCGACGAGGGCGTCCGCGAGCGCACGGTCGGCGTCGCGCGCGGTGTGCAGGATGCGCGCGACCACCGACTGCGCCGCGAGCTCGGTCTCCAGCTCGCGCTCCTCGGCCCGCGCGACCAGCCGCAGGGACAGCGTCGACCCCAGGAACTCGGCGGCGGCCCGGGCGCCGTAGGACGGCATGAGCGGGCCGCTGTAGTGGTGGCACGCGACGAGGCCCCAGAGCCTGCCGTCCCGCAGCAGCGAGATCGACATCGACGCCTGCACGCCCATGTTCCCCAGGTACTCGACGTGCACCGGGGAGACGCTGCGCAGCACGGCGTGCGTCATGTCCAGCGGCTCGCCGGTCGCGGGGTCGAACGGCGGCTCGACCGGCGACGGCGTGTACCCGACGTCCGCGATCAGCCGCACCCAGTTGGTCTCGTACAGCTGGCGGGCCTGCGGGGGGATGTCCGAGGCGGGGTAGTGCAGCCCGAGGAACGAGTTGAGGTCGTCCCGCTTGGCCTCGGCGACGACCTCGCCGTTGTACTCGGGGTCGAACCGGTAGACCATCACGCGGTCGAACCCCGTCAGGGCCCGGACCTCGCGGGCCGCGACGTCGTACAGCTCCTCGAGCGTGCGCGCGCGGTTGAGCTCCTCGATCGCGCCGCGCACCGCCTGGTACGTGTTCGGGAACGAGAACGGGCGCGGCCCGTACGCGGGCTCGAGCTCCACGACGAGCAGCGTCCCGTCGCCGACCGCCACGCGGTGCAGCACCGCGTCCATCCGCACGGGCCCCTCGACGCCGAGCACGTCCACACCCACGGGGTTGCGCGCACGCAGGTCGCCGAACGTGCGCACGTGCTGACGCACCGCGTCCACCGCGTCGGCGCCCAGGACCGACCCCAGGTCGGCACCGACCACGTCCTCGGGAGCGCGTCCCACGAGCTGCTCGACGTTGCGCGACACGTGCCGCACCTCGAGCCCCGGCTCCGTGACGGCCAGCAGCACGCCGTGCGGCTGCACCGACCCGGGGATGCGGATCGGCTCCGCTGCGCACGCGTCGAGGTCGAGGGGCACGGAGACGTCGAGGGGCACGGAGGCCGGGGAGCCGGGGGCGTGCGGCGTCGCACTGGCCTCGTCCGTCATGCGGCTCCGTCCTGGCTCGGTGCCCGTGCGGGTCGGACCCGGGCACCACACACGCTAATCGATGCCCGGGGCACCCGAGGCGCCTCCGCCCGGCTCAGCTCTCGAACGGGGCGTCGAGCCACGTCGCGGACGGCGGGAGGAGGGTCTCCAGCTCCTCGAACAGCGCGTCCGGGAGCGGCGCGGCGGCCGCGGCCAGCGTCTGCGCCACGCGCTCCGGGCGTGACATCCCGACGATCGTCGACGCGAAGCGCTCGTCCCGCAGGGAGAACTGCAGCGCCGCCGTGCCGATGTCCGTGCCGTGCTCCGCGCACACGCGCCGCATCGCGTCGGCCGCGGCGAGCACGGGCTCGGGCGCCGGCCGGTACCCGTAGGTCGTGGGGCCGTCCGGTCCCTGGTGCGCGAGGATGCCGCCGCCGTACACGGCGGCGTTGAGGATCCCCATGCCCCGCGCCTGCGCCTCCTCGAGCAGCGGGCCCGCGCTGCGGTCGAGCAGCGTCCAGCGGTTGTGCACGAGCAGCACGTCGAACACGCCGAGCGCGAGGTACCGGGCGATCTCCTGCACGCGGCCGCCCGCGAGCCCGATCGTCCCGACCGCGCCGGACTCGCGCAGCTCGACGAGCGCCTCGACCGCGCCGCCGGGCGCCGTGAGGTCGTCGAACTCGTGGAACTCCGGGTCGTGCAGGTGCACGAGGGGCAGGTGGTCCATGCCCAGGCGCGCCCGCGACTCCTCGACCGAGCGGCGCACGCGCTCGCCCGAGTAGTCGGAGCCCTCGGGGTCCACCTTCGTCGCGACCACGACGTCCGCGGGCACGCCGCCCGCGGCGGTCAGCGCCGCGCCGATGCGCCGCTCGCTCTCCCCGCCCGAGTACCCGTTCGAGGTGTCGATGAACCGGATGTCGCTGTGCAGCGCCGCGCGCACGGTGTCGATGCCGCGCTCGGGCGAGACGTCCACGCCGAACAGCTCCGGCATGCTCCCCAGCGGACCACCGCCGAGCGCCACCGCGCTCACGGTGAGCCCGGTGCCGGGCAGGGGTCGCATCCACCCCGCCCCGCCGGGCACGTGCGCTGCCGTCATGGGTCCTCCCTCGCTGTGCGGACGTGGCGGGGTCCGCGTCGACGCCGCGCCGCGGGTCGGGTCGCGGGCCGGTGCTCAGCCGGCCAGGAAGGACCGCAGCAGCGGACCCGCCGTCGTCGAACCGTAGTCCCCCTCGGCCACGAACACCGCGACGGCGAGGTCGCCCTGCACGGCGATCATCCACGCGTGGTTGCGCAGGTCGGCGTCGGTGCCGAACTGCGCGGTGCCCGTCTTGGCGAGGACCGGCTCGCCCGGCACGTCCGCGAGGAGCGTGGCACCGCCCTCGGTGACGACCGCCCGCATCATGTCGCGCAGCGCGGCCGCCTCGTCCGCCGTGAGCGGCGTCGCCGGGCCGGCGGGGGCGCTCGTGGCGGACGCGTCGTCGCCCGCGTCCGCGCCCTCGTCGTCGCCGGCGGCCGCGTCGTCGCCCGGCACGGGGTCGACGACGAGCCGCGGGACCACACCGTGACCCGCGGCCACCGACGCCGCGACCGTGGCCATGCCGAGCGGGGAGGCGAGCACCTGCCCCTGGCCGATGACGGAGGCCGCGTGCCCCGTGCCCGACGCCTCGTCCGGCACCGCGCCCAGGAAGGCCGGGAACCCGAGGTCCGCCGCGGGGTCGAGGCCGAGCGCGCGCGCGGCGTCGCCCAGCGCGCCCTGGTCGGCCAGGTCGCGCGCGCCGATGAACGCGGTGTTGCACGAGTGCGCGAACGCGGTGCGGAACGGCACGTCGCCCTGCGCGGAGGCCGGGTAGCCCGGGAAGTTGCGGAACGTGCGCCCATCGACGTCGATCGTCGGCGGGCACGAGACGCCGGACGTGGGCGTGAGGCCGCCGCGCAGGTACGCGAGCGCGCTGACCACCTTGAACGTCGACCCGGGCGCGTACTGCCCCAGCGTCGCGGTGGACACGCCCTCGCCGCCGGCGCCGCTCGCGGCCGCCAGCACGTCCCCGGTGGAGGGCCGGATCGCCACGATCGCCGAGGCGGGCGCCACGGAGGCGAGCACGGACTCGGCGCGCTCCTGCAGCGTGAGGTCGAGCGTGAGGCGCAGCGGCGTGCCCGGCACCGGCTCGGTGCGGAACAGCTCGCGCACGGCGGCGCCCTCCGCCTCCGCGGCGGGCACGGCACGCACGACGACGCCCGGCGTCCCCCGCAGGTGGGCGTCGTACTGACGCTGCAGCCCCGAGAGCCCGGTCAGGTCGCCCGCGACGACGGCACCCTCGGACGCCTCGACGATCTCCGCGGTGGCCTGGCCCACGGTGCCGAGGATCGGGCGGGCGAACGAGCGCGTCGGTGCGAGCGGCAGGCGGTCCGGCACGGCGACGACGCCGGGCAGCGCCCGCAGCGCCTCCTTGTCGACCGACGTTTCCTCGACGCGCAGGGTGATGGCCTCCACGAACGCCTTCTCGCCGGCGGCCGCGACGCGCTGGGCGTACCCCTCCGGGTCGATCTGCAGGGCCGCGGCCAGGGCGCGCGCCGCGGCGTCGAGCTGCTCGACGGGCAGCCGGGTCTTGTCGATGCCGAACCGCTCGACGTCGCGCGGCTGGACCAGCACCGCGTCGCCCGCGCCGATCACGTCACCACGCGGGGCGGCCGTGCGCTCGACCTGCAGCACCTCGGTGTCGGTGAGGTCCGGCGCCAGCAGCGCGGACGACCACGCCACGCGCCAGGCGTCCTCGTCGTCGCGGGACAGCCGCGCCTGCGCCGTCCACGTCCAGTCCTCGTCGGTCGTGGGCAGGTCCCACGTGACCTCGAGCGGTGCGGTGGCGCTCTCCTCGTCGTCGGCGAGCACGACCTCCCCGACCTCGACGGTCGCCGCGGCGGCCTCGCCCAGCCCTGCGACGACCTCGGTGCGCCGGGCGGCGACCTGCTCGGCGGAGGGCGCCGACGCGTCGAAGGGCACGTCGCCGAAGTCGCCGGTCTCGAGCCCGACGGCCAGCGCCGCCGCGGCGGGCCGCGGGTCGGGCCGGTCCGGCGTGCACGCCGTCGCGGCGGACGTCGCGACCACCGCGCACGCGAGGGCCCACGCCGTGCGTCGCAGACCCGCCGTGCGTCGCAGACCCGCCCGGGTCGTCCTGGCAGCCGTCACGTCCTACCTCCTCGTCCTGCCGGCGCACGCCCGCTCGCGCCCGCGGGTGGGCGGGCGGGGCGGGGCCACCGAGGGGCTCGCGGTCCCACCGCCGTCGTCGGCCGGTGCGCACGGGCCCGACAGAGCCTGGCACCGGGATCCCCGACGTCGTGGGAGGTCGGGGTGATCTTCACCGCACCTCCTCACGCGCGCGGAAGTGACTTCGCCCCTTCGGTTGCACCTGGACGCGAGTCCAGGTGACGATGCGCTCATGGACGCAGGGGGGACGCCGGGAGGCCCGGCACGTCGAGAGCCACCGCCGGACGTCGTCGAGCTGCTCCAGCCCGGTGACCGGACGGCGGCGGCGGCCGTCCTGGCCGCGGCCCTCGCCGACGACCCCGGCTACACGCACCTGTTCCCGGTGGCGTCCCGGCGCGAGCGCGAGCTGCGCGAGGTGTACCGGATGACCCTCGCCGACGGCATGCGGTACGGGCGCGTGCTCGTGACGAAGCTCGGTACCGAGGTCACCGGCGTGCTCGCGCTCTACCCGCCCGCCGCGTACCCCATGTCCCTGCGGCGCTGGCTGCGCCAGGCCGGACGGCTCGCCCGCATCGCGCTGTTCACGCGCGAGCACAGCGGCGGCATCATCCGGTTCGGGGAGCTCACCTCCCAGGGCGTCCCCGCCGACTGCTGGTACGTCGAGGCCTTCGGCGTCCGGCCCGACCTGCAGCGCGCGGGGCGCGGGTCGCTCCTGCTGCGCCGGTTCCTCGACGAGGTCGACCGCGCCGCCGTGCCGTCCTACCTCGAGACGACCAACCCCGACAACGTCGGGTACTACCACCACCGCGGGTACACCGACGTGCACGAGCCGGTCGCCCTCGCCCCGGACGGGCCGTTCATCTACCCGATGACGCGGCCCGCGGCCCGCACGGCGGACGCCCCGGGCTGACCCGGGCCGGGACCGCGGCCGTCGGCCGGCCGCGGTGCGCACGCCGGTCACGAGGACGGCGGGCCCTGCCGCAGGCGCGCCAGCAGCGCGTCCGGCGTCGCCGTCGCCGGGTCCCACCGCGAGTCGACGAACCACGTCGCACCGGCCCCGGCGAGCTCCTGCACGCGGTCCCGCGCGGCGACGGGGTCGTCGGGCAGCACGCCCTGGACGACCACGTCGAACGGCCCCGCGTCGGGTGCGCGGTGCGCCCGGACCCACCCGACGACGGCCTCGACGTCGGCCGCGGTCATCTCCTGCTCCGGCGGGGCACCGCGCAGCTGCGGGACCACGCCGTCCCAGCGGACGGCGCGGCCCATCGAGCGCTCGCTCGGGAACGCCGCCACCGGCCACACGGGCACGTGCGTGCGCCCGTCGGCACGCGGCAGCGGACGCGGGTCGAACCGCATGCCGTCCACGTGCAGGTGCGTGCCCTCGTGGTGCACGGGACCGCCGGCGAACGCCTGCGCGAGCACCGCGAGGTCGTCGTCGAGCAGCTCGGCGCGCTCGCGCAGCGTGCGGCGCTCGGCCGGCACCGCGGCGACCGCGCCGTCCTCCGCGACGCCCAGCCCCACCGGCAGCACGAGCCGCCCGCCGGACAGGTGGTCCACCGTCACCGCCTGCTTCGCCACGACCCACGGCCGGCGCCGGGGCAGCGCGAGGACCATCGCACCCAGCGTGATGCGGCCTGTGCGCACCGCGGCGGCGGCCATGAGCGCCCACGGGTCCCAGGACGGCATGCCGGCGATGTCGACGCCGTCCCACGTGAACCAGCCGTCCCACCCGTGCTGCTCGGCCACCTCCGCCATCTCGACGACCTGCTGCGCCGTCCCGAAGCTCGCCACGAAACCGATCCGCACCGCGCACCCCCGTCCGCGTCCGTGTCCGCGCGTGTCCGCACACGTGCCCTCACCCGTGCCCTCACCCCTGGACGGCCCCGGCGCCGCCCACGGCGGGACGCTACGCCGCCCCACCGACACCGCTCCCGCGCCGGACGCGTCCACCCCGGCCTACGCTGGCCGGGACGTCCACGCGCCGCCCGGCGTGCCGCCGGCCCAGGAAGGAGCCCTCGTGCCCACCGACGTCGTCGTGGTCGGCTCCGGCCCCAACGGCCTCGCCGCGGCGGTGACGTGCGCACGCGCGGGGCTCGAGGTCGTCGTCCTCGAGGCGCAGCCGACCGTCGGGGGCGGGTCCCGCACGCTCGACCTCGGGCTGGCGGACGGCCTGGTGCACGACATCTGCTCGGCTGTGCACCCCATGGCGTGGGCCTCGCCGTTCCTGCAGGAGTTCGACCTCGGCGCACGCGGCGTCGACCTGATCACCCCCGAGGTGTCCTACGCGCAGCCGCTGGACGACGGCGAGGCGGGCATCGCGTACCGCGACCTCGCGCGCACGGTCGAGGCGCTGGGGCCGGACGGCCCGGCGTGGCGGTCGCTGCTGGGGCCGCTCGCCGCGCGGCCCGACGTGCTCGTCGGCCTCGCGCTGGGCGACAAGCGCAGCATCCCGCCGCACCTGCTGCCCGGCGGGGTGCCGACGGCCCTGCGGTACGCGCTCGGCCTGGTCGAGCAGGGCACACCCCTGTGGAACCGCCGGTTCCGCGGGCACGTCGCGCCCGCCCTCCTCGCCGGCGTCATGTCCCACGCCATCCACCCGCTGCCGGCGCTGCCGGCGGCCGGTGCCGGCCTGCTGCTCGCCGCGCTCGCGCACGCGGGCAGCGGGTGGCCGCTGCCGCGCGGCGGGTCGCAGGCGATCGTCGGGGCGCTGCGCGCCGACCTCGAGGCGCACGGCGGGACCGTCCGCCCGGACCACCGCGTCACGTCCGCGGGCGACCTGCCGCACGCGCGCTGCGTGCTGTTCGACACCGCGCCGCACACCCTCGTCCGGGTGCTCGGCGACCGCCTGCCGGCACGCACGCGGCGGGCCCTCGAGCGGTTCCGGTTCGGCGACGGCGCGGCCAAGGTCGACTTCGTGCTGTCCGGGCCCGTGCCGTGGGCGCACCCGGAGGTCGGGCGCGCCGGCACGGTGCACCTGGGCGGCTCGCAGCAGCAGGTCGCCGAGGCCGAGGCGCACGTGGCGGCCGGCCGGCACGCGCCGCGTCCTACGGTGCTGCTCAGCGACCCGGCCGTCGTCGACCCCGGCCGGGAGGTCGGCGGCCTGCGACCGCTGTGGACGTACGCACACGTGCCGGCGGGCTCGGACGTCGACGTCACCGAGGCCGTCACGGCGCAGGTCGAGCGGTTCGCGCCGGGGTTCCGCGACCTCGTCGTCGCGTCGCGCTGCATCCCGGCGGCGCGCATGGTGGAGCACGACGAGAACTACGTGGGCGGCGACATCTCCGCCGGCGCGCTCGACCTCGTGCAGGTCGTGGCGCGGCCGACCGCCTCGCTCGACCCCTACCGCATGGCGGAGGGCGTGTACCTGTGCTCGGCGTCGACGCCCCCCGGGCCGGGCGTGCACGGGCTCGGTGGGTGGTACGCCGCGCGGCGCGCGCTGCGCCAGGTGTTCGACGTGCGGCACCCCCCGCGGGTCGGACCAGCGTGACCTGCACCGCTGGACGGGGGTCCAGATTCGCCCGCGGCCACGCCGGGGCTTCGGTGGTGCGAAACGGCCTCTGCCCCTACCGTCGTCCCGTGGGTCGCGCGGGTGGGTGCGCGGCCGGCGGTCCGGAGGCGGGGAGGGAGCGGTGCGCGTGAGCGACGACCCGTACGCCGTGCCCCCCGTGACAGCCCCCGCGGACGCCGTCCACGCGGCCCCCGGTGCGGGCGTCGAGCCGCCCGCCGCACTGCCGGGCGAGGTCACCGCACCCGCACCGGTCGACGGCGAGGAGCTGCCCGCCTCCCACCCGTCGTCGTCGTTCGTCGCACTGCGCCGCTGGGTGCTCGACAGCGCGGCCCAGCTGCGCACGCTGCGCGGGGACCTGCGCGAGCAGATCGCCGCCGCGTCGTCGTCGGCGGTCGGCCCGCTCGGGGACGTGCCGGAGAAGGTCGTCCTCGTGGCGTCCGAGCTCGCGACCAACGCGCTCGCGCACGGGCGGCCGCCCACGCAGGTGCGCCTGGCCCAGGACGGCACGACGTTCCTGCTCGAGGTCTCCGACGCCGCCGTCGACCGGCACCCGTTCGTCGCCGGCAGCCGCGCCCCGGGTGACGGCGGGTTCGGCCTGCAGATCGCGCGGCGCCTGTCCCTCGACGTCGGCTGGTACGCCGACTCCGGCGGCAAGCACGTGTGGGCCACCTTCTGCCCCTCGGAGCCCGGCGGCGTGTGACCCCCGGCGGACGCCGCCGCGCCTCTCGCGGGGCGTGTCCCACACTGTGCGCATGACGGGCGGCATGACGGGCGACGGCGCGACCCCCTCCACCGGCCCGGCCGGGGACCCCTCCGGCGTGCGCACGCTCACGCTGCGCGGGACGACCCTCGGGCGCGGCGTCCCCGCGGTGTGCGTGCCGCTCGTCGCGGCGACCCCGCAGGCCGCGGCGCAGGACGCGCGCACGCTGCCGCCCGGCGCGGCCGACGTCGTCGAGGTCCGGCTGGACCACGTGCGCGGCAGCGCCCAGGATCCCGGGCTCGTCACGGCGACGCTCGACGCCGTGCGCGCCGTGCTGCCCGCTCACGTGCCGGTGCTCGCGACGTTCCGCTCCGCGCGCGAGGGCGGTGCGCAGCCCGCCGACGACGCGGCGTACGCGGCGGTCGTGCGGGCCGCGCTCGCGTCGGGGACCGCCGACGCCGTCGACGTCGAGCTGGCGACGCCCGCCGCCGTGCGCGACGACCTGCTCGCCGCCGCGCGGGAGCAGGGGGTCCCGGTCGTCGTCTCGACGCACGACTTCGCCGGCACCCCGGACGCCGACGCGCTGGTCGACGTGCTGCGCCGGCAGCGGGACGTGGGCGCGGACGTGTGCAAGGTCGCGGTCATGCCGCACGACGCGGACGACGTGCTGACCCTGCTGCGCGCCACGCGGGCGTTCGCGCGGGAGGCGGACCGGCCCGTCGTCGCGATCGCGATGGGCGGGCTCGGCGTCGTCACGCGGATCGCCGGCGAGGTGTTCGGGTCCGCGCTGACGTTCGGCGCGGTGGGCGCGACCAGCGCGCCCGGTCAGGTCGACGCGCTGCGGCTGCGCGAGGTCCTGGCGCTCGTGCACGACGCCCTCTGAGGCCACCGGCCCGCGCGGGGACGCGCCGCGCGGCTCACTGCACGCCGTCGGCGTGCCGCTGCTCGACCTCGCGCGCGGCGGCGCGCGTGCGCTCGGCGTTCGTCCCGTCCGGTTCCGGGGCCGGCGTCTCCCCCGGGTCGTGCAGCATGTGCGACTGCACGAGCTCGTGCCGCTGCACGTACGTGTTCGCCACGGCCTGGATGGTGGCCGCGACGGGCAGCGCGAGGAACGCGCCGAGCGCCCCGAACACCGCGCCGAACGCGAGCACCACCACGAACGACACGGCCGCGTTCATCTCCAGCGCACGCGCGGACACCTTCGGCGCGAGCCACAGGTTCTCCACCTGCTGGTAGCCGATGACGAACGCCAGCACGCCGAGCGCCTGCGGCACCCCCTGCGAGGTCAGCGCGACGACCACGGGCAGCGCACCGCCGATGTACGTGCCGATCGTCGGGACGAACTGCGACACGACGCCGGTGAACAGCGCGAGCGGCAGCGAGTACGGCGTGCCGAGGATCGCGAGGAACGCGAACGTCGCCACCGTGGCGATCGCCGCGAGGACGATGCGCGTGTTGATGAAGTCCGCGACCTTGACCTGCGTGATCTCCCACAGCCGCAGGACCTCCTGCTGGCGGTTCGGCGTCAGCCAGCGGCAGATGGACGCCCGGAACCGCGGGCCGGCCGCGAGCAGGTAGTACGTGACCAGCAGGATCGTCAGCGCCGCGAAGACGCCGCCCAGGATGGTCGTGCCGACCAGCAGCGCGCCGCTCGCGAGGTCGCCGCCCCACGCCTCGGTCGCCTGCCGCAGCAGCTCGTCCGTCTCGGGGACCTCGACGCCGAACCGCTCGCCCGCCATGGTGCGGGCGTCCGCGTAGAGCTGCGGCACGTTCTCGACCAGCTGCACGAGCTGCTGGACGAACAGGTTCCCGAACAGCGCCAGCACGACGACGACCAGGACGAGCCCGCCGATCAGCGCGACCGCCGCCGCCGCGCCCCGCCTCCACCCGTGCCGCACGAGCCACACGACGATCGGCTCGAGCGCGAGCGCGAGGAAGAACGCGATGAGCAGGTTGACGAACAGCCCGCCGAGGGCGCCGAGGGCGTTCCACGCGAAGATGCCGACGAACACCGCGACGACCGCCATCGCCAGCGCCTTGCCCCACCACCGCGGGGCCGGCGGGCGTCGTGCTGCATCGCGCGGGTCCCCTCGTCCCCGGGACGCTCGGGCGCACCGAGCACCGGCTCCGGCGTCGTGGACGCGGTCGGCGCGGGGGCGGGGTGTCGGTGCTGCTCACGGGCGTCCTCCCGGTCGGGCGGCGCCTCCTGCCGGGAGGCTCGGCCACACCCTAGGGCCGACGCGCTGGCGGGGCGCACGTCCCTCGCCGTACGAGGGACGGGGACGGATCTCCGGTGCGCGGCGGGCCGGGGAGGGGCCATGCTCGCGCCCGTGGACGGTCTGGGTGCGGCGGTGGGGTCGGGCGTGCTGGCGGGGTTCGGCATCGCGGTGCCCGTGGGAGCGGTGGGGGCGCTGATCGTGCTGCTCGGCGCGCGGCACGGGTGGCGGACCGGGTGCGCGGCGGGGCTGGGCGCGGCCGTCGTCGACGGCGTCTACGCCACCGTGGCGGTGGTCGCCGGCGCCGCGCTCGCCCCGGTGCTCGTGCGCGCCGCCGAGCCGGTGCGGTGGGTCTCGGCGGCGGTGCTCCTGGTCGTCGCGCTCCTGCTGCTGCGCACGTCCGCGCGCACGGCGGACGTGGACCCGCGCGACGACGCCGCCACGACGCGTCCGGGTCGCGCGTTCCTGCTGGTCCTCGCCGCGACGGTCGTCAACCCGACGACGGTCGTCTACTTCGTGGCGCTCACGACGGGCGCCGCCACGACGACGCTGACGACGGGCACGCAGCGGACGGCGTTCGTGCTCGGCGCGCTCGTCGCGTCGGCCGCGTGGCAGCTGCTGCTCGGCACGGCCGGCGCCTGGGCGGGGCGCGCCCTCACCGGCGAGCGCGGTCGACGGTGGACGGCACGGGTCGGCGCGCTGGTCGTCCTCGCGCTCGCGGTCCGCACGGCCCTGGGCGCCTGACGGACGCACTCGTGGCGCGTCTACCGCACGCGCGGGTCGAGGGTGGTGGGCGTGGCGGGCGTGGTCGGGGCCGCGAACGGACGGGTGCGGCGGCGGGTGCCGAGGGCCAGGACGACGAGGCCGGCCGCCAGGACGGCGAGGCCGACCAGCGTGGTCGGCGCGAGGCGCTCGTGCAGCACCAGCAGGCCCAGCACGGTCGCCGTGAGCGGCTCGGCCAGGGTGAGCGTCGCGACCGTCGCCGCACCCAGGCGCGCGAGGCCGTACCCGAACAGCACGTACGCGAGGGTCGTCGTCACCAGGCCGAGCCACGCCACCTGCACCAGCCCGGCGGGCGTCGACAAGGGACCCGCACCCGCGAGCAGCAGCACCGGGACGCTCAGCGCCCCGGCGAGGCCGAACACGGCGCCCATGCTCGTGGTCGACGACCAGCCGCCGTCGATGAGCGCCGCACCCGCCAGGGTGTACAGCGCGTAGGCGGTACCCGCGCCGAGCGACCCGAGCACCCCGACGACGTCGACGCCCCCGTCCGCCCCGCCGGGCGTGCCGAACCCCAGGACGGCGACGCCCACGGTCGCGAGGACGGTCGCGACCGCCCACGGCGGGGACGGCCGCTCGCGCCGGACCGCCCACGCCAGCACACCCGTGACGACCGGCGCGGAGCCGAGCGCGATCACGGTGCCCACGGCGACGCCGTTGCGGGCCGTGCCGAGGAAGAACGCGGGCTGGTACGCGAGCACGCCGGCCGCGCCGAGCACCAGCGCGAGCGCGCGCCCGGCCCGCGTGCGTGCGGGGCCGCGGACGGCGGCCACCGGACCCGCGGGCGCGCGCCGGGCCACGAGCGCCGCGACGAGCGCGAGCGCCAGCCCGCCGACGGCGATCCGCGCGGCGCCGAGCGCGACCGGGTCGGCGTCGGGGCCGAGCGCCTGGGCCGTGCCGGTCGTGCCGAAGCACACGGCGGCGAGGAGGACGGCGAGGACGGCGCGCACGGGCGGATCGTCGCACGCGCGCCGTCGGGTCGTCGTCCGTGCGTCCGCGGGTGCCGGGCCCGAGCAGCGCCGGGCCCTGCCGGTCAGGCCGGCACGGTGGCGCGCCGGCCGAGCGCGGCGAGGGCCCGCGTCTGCCGGTCCGCGTCGGCCGGCACGTCCAGCGGCGGCGCGCACACGCCCTCGCCGTACAGGTGGTCGCCCATCGCGGCGACCATGCCCTCGATGACGTCGAGGTCGGCGTCCGTGAAGCGGTGCGCGCGCCCGTCGGCCGCGGCGACGTCCCACCGGTGCGCGACCATGTCGAAGCCGTAGAACATGTCGAAGGTCGCGCCGAGCGTGGAGCGCCCGGTGACCGTCTCGATCTCCCGGCCGCCGACGCCGGGGTCGGCGAGCACCCGTCGGACGGCGTCGGCGTGCAGTCGCCACGCCGCGGCGGGGTCGGCGAGGTCGGGGCGGGGACCGAGGTCGACGTCGTGGCGGGCGAGGAAGTCCCGCTGCGTGTCGATCACGTGGGCCACGACGTCGCGGCCCGCCCAGCCCGCGCACGGCGACGGCGCGTCCCACGCGGCGGTGCTCGTCGCGTCGAGGACGGCCTGGAAGCCGCCGGCGCGCTCGGTGTAGGCGTCGAGGATCGCGTTGTCGGTCATGTGCGCCACGCTACGGACGAGCACGGAGGCGGCATTGGACGAACGCGACAGGGTGAGCGGGGCGGGCGTGGGCGGGGCGGGCGTGGACGACGTCGAGCGCGCGCACCTCGTCGACCCGCGGGACACCTCCTTCCGGATCGGCCGCTGGGGGCCGCCGGACGACCTCGCGCCGCTCGTGCGCCGGTACTGGGTGCCGACGTGGTCGGTGCCCGACGGGCAGGAGGCGGTGCAGCGCGTCCTGCAGTACCCGGTGTGCCTCGTGGTCGTGTCGGACACGTACGCGCGGTTCTACGGCGTGCAGCCCGGGCTCTCGACGACGACGCTGCGCGGGACCGGGTGGGCGGTCGGGGTCATGCTCCAGCCCGCCGCGGGTGCCCTGCTCACGGCGGGGTCCGTCGCGCCGTGGACCGGCCGGCACGCCGATCTCGCGGACGCGCTGGCCCGGACGACGCCGCAGGCCGAGGTGGACGCGCTGGTCGCGGCCGTGCGCGCCACGATGGAGCCCGCGCCGGCCGACGAGGCGCGCCAGCGCGCGGCCACCGCCCACCTCGACGCGTTCTGGCGCCGGTACCTGCCGGTCGACGAGGAGGGTGCGCTGGTCGACGCCGTCGTCGCGGCCGTCGAGGACGACCCGGCGATCCTGCGGGTCGCCCAGCTGTGCGAGCGGTTCGCCATGACGGAGCGGACGCTGCAGCGGCTCACCCGCCGCCGGCTCGGCCTGACCCCGAAGTGGCTGGTGCAGCGCCGGCGGCTGCACGAGGCCGCGGGGCGCCTGCGCGAGGGCGGTGCCACGCTGGCCGACCTCGCCGCGGACCTGGGCTACGCCGACGAGTCGCACCTCTCGCGCGACTTCCGCCGCGTGACGGGCATGACGCCGGGCACGTTCGCCGCACGCTTCACGACGAGGCCGGCGACGCCGTCGCGGTGACGGCCGGCGGCACCGGACCGACCCCGTCGTACGGCGTGATCGTGCGCCACCCGTCACCGCTGCCGTCGAGCGGGTCGCCCCGCGCGAGCCACAGGCGGACCGGGTGGTCCACGTCGAGGGGGTCGGCCGCCGGGGAGGACCCGCAGGTCGCGGGCGTGGCAGCGACGTGCAGGCGGTCCCCGGGGCGGAGTCGCCCGCGACGACCGCGAGCACCTCGACCTCCCACACCGGCGCCTCGGTGCTCAGCATCGGGCGTGCGCCGACCCGCTCGAGGACGGTGGCGTCGACGACGAGCTCGGCGACCTCCGTCCGTGCGGTCTCGTCGGGGAACGGCGCCCAGTCGACGCACGTGTGCGTGCTCGGCGCGCACGCGGTGCCCGCCGTGAGGACGAGCAGGACGGCCGCCGGCACGACCGCGGCCGCGCCCCGCCGGCGCTCGTGCTGCCGGAAGGAGAGCGTCATGCCGTGCCTGTGCGGCCGAGGGGGTCGGTCGTGCGCCGGCGGGCGGCGCTGCGCCGGCCGCGGGCGAGCTCGGTGGCGAGCGCGTCGAGCGGCTGCGCGAAGGGGTCCTGGAACGCGCGCAGCCAGTCGCCGACGACCGCGAGCGCGGCCGGCTCGGGGGCGTAGAGCCGTCGGCTCCCCTCGGCGCGCACGCGGACGACGCCGGCCTCGCGCAGCACGCGCAGGTGCTGGGACGTCGCGGGCTGGGAGATGCCGAACTCCGCGTGCGCGAGCGCCACGAGGTCGCCGGCGGGGCACTCGCCGACCGCCAGGCGTTCCAGGAGGCGTCGGCGCACGGGCTCGGCGAGCGCGGCGAGGACGGCGTCGACGTGCGGCGCGGGACCGGCACGGAGCGGGTCCTGCCCGTCCCCCGCCGGGACGTCGCCCGGCAGCGGGTGCGCGCTCACCCCGCCCGGCCCTCGGTGCCGGCCTCGGCACCGCCGTCGCCCCCGGCACCCGTGCCGTCCTCGCCGTCGGGGGCGGGCTGCCCCGTGTAGAAGGCGATCGTCCGCTCCCCCGCACGCTGCGCGGCCGCCGGGTCGTCGCCGTCGGCGACCGCTGCGGCGGCCCAGCCGGTGGCGGCCGACGTGACGAACGCCCGCCCCTCGGGTCCCACCGACCACGCCTCGCTCTCGGCCGGGTCGACGCTCGCGCCCGTCCCCAGGTGCAGCGCGAGGCCCCAGAGCGCGAGGTCCCAGCCGACGCCGACGGCCCCCGGCCCGTACTGCTCCCAGAACGCGGGGTCGACGTGGGCCTCGTGCACCAGGCGGAGCTCGGTGGCGTCGTCGCCGGCGGGCGCCAGGTGCACCTCAACCCAGCTGACGTCGCCGCCGTACTCCCACGTCACGGCGAGCCGCTGCGGGCGGTCGCACGCCTCGACGGTGCCGCCCGCGTTGCCCTGGAGCTGGTAGCGGCCGCCGACGCGCAGGTCGCCGCTGACGGGCAGGAACCAGCGCGGCAGGCGCTCCGCGCTGGTGAGGGCGTCCCACACGTCGCCGACCTGCGCGCGGTAGACCCGCCGCGCCTCGGCGACCTTGGTCGGGCGCCCGGCCCGCTCACCGGTCCGCACCACGCGCGTGACCAGCCCGACCTGCTCCAGAGCGTCGATCGACATGTCGCGTCCTCTCCGTAATAAGTGGCGACTTATACGCTAGCGGCACCTCCGCCCCCTGTCGAGGCCGGTTCGACGGCGCACGTCCCCCCCGGCACCTCGCCGGGCGGGGCGGCGGGTGTCCTGCGGCGCGCGTACGCACGTGGTGCGCACGCGCGCGGAGGACGTGCCCCTCCCCCGTGCGGACCCGGTCAGGTGCAGAGCGTCCTGCGGGCCCGTGCGACCGGTGGCCCACCGAGCACCCGCCGCCGCGACAGGGTCCGCGTGCCGTCCGGGCGCCCGGCGTGCGGCCGGGGCGGCCGCGCGGGCGCGGCGTCGGCCGCGGGACCGCGGTGTCAGCCGCGGCGTGCGGGCGGCTCGTCCGCGAACGACCTGCCCCGTGCCGCGAGCTCCTCGGCGAGGATCCGCACCGCCGCGGGGCCGACGCCGTGGATCGCGAGCAGCTCCGCCGCCCGGACGTGCCGCAGCTGGTCCCAGCGCGTGTACCCCGCGAGAGCGAGCGCGCGGCGGGCGGTGCGGCCGATCGCCGCGGGGTACTCGGTCGGCACGGGCGCGTCGTCGGGCACGGCGTCCTCCGTCGTCGGGTCTGCGCCAGTGTGGCGGACGCCGCCGACACCCGGCCGGGTGCACGCGTTGGCGCTGGTCACGCGCGTGCACCAGGCTGGGCGCCGACGGGGCCGGTCCGCCGGCCGGGCGAGCACGGGAGCGGTGATGGCGCGGTCGAAGGTCAAGAAGGTCGGCATCCTCACGGCGGGTGGCGACAGCCCGGGGCTCAACGCGGCCATCCGCGGCTTCGGCAAGACGGCCATCGGGCACTACGGCATGGAGCTGTTCGGCTTCCGCGACGGCGTCACCGGCCTGGTCGAGAACCGGTACGTCGAGCTCGACGCGAAGGCGCTGTCCGGCATCCTCACGGTCGGCGGCACGATCCTCGGCACGAGCCGCGACAAGGTGCACCGGTTCCCCGTCGACGGCGGGACGCAGGACATGGTGCCCACCGTCGTCGAGAACTACCGCGAGCTCGGCCTGGACGCGCTGATCATGCTCGGCGGCGGCGGCACGGCGAAGAACGCGATGCGCCTGGTCGAGGCCGGGCTCAACGTGGTGCACCTGCCCAAGACCATCGACAACGACATCGCGGAGACCGACACGACCTTCGGCTTCGCGACCGCCACCGAGATCGCGACCGACGCCGTGGACCGCGTGCACTCGACGGCGCACAGCCACCACCGGATCATCCTCACGGAGATCATGGGTCACCGGGCCGGCTGGCTGACGCTCGCCGCCGGCATCGCCGGCGGGGCGGACATCATCCTCATCCCCGAGATCCCGTACACGGTCGAGTCGGTCGCGGAGACGATCCGCGCGCGCACGGCCCGCGGCTCCTCGTTCTCCGTCGTCGCCGTCGCGGAGGGTGCACGGGACGTCGACGACACCGCCGACTACGAGGCCGCCCAGCTGCTGGTGCGCACCGCGAAGACGCCCGAGGCGCAACGCGCCGCGCGGACCCACCTGGCGAACGTCGAGGACCAGCAGCGCGAGCACTCGTTCCGCCTCGCCCGCGCGCTCGAGGCCGCGACGGGGCTCGAGTCGCGCGTGACGATCCTCGGGTACGTGCAGCGCGGCGGCACGCCCTGCGCGGCGGACCGCCTGCTCGCCACGCGCCTCGGCGCCGCGGCGGCCGACCTCGTGTCGCGCGGGCAGTTCGGCGTCATGGTCGCCGCCCGCGGCGAGGGGACGAAGGCCGTCCCGCTCGCGGACGTCGCGGGCAAGGTGAAGCTCGTGCCGAAGGACCACGCGTGGATCACGGCGGCGCGGCAGGTCGGGACGGGGCTGGGCGACTGAGGGTGCGCGACGTGGGGACGTGATCCGCCCCCGCGCAGGTGCGGCGTGGTGGGATGTCGCACGTGCGACTGCTGCTGCGACGCCCCATGGGCGAGGACGAGTTCTGGCGCCTGGTCGACGTGCTGGAGGGGTCGTCCGACGAGGACGCGGTGGCCCGGCTCGTCGAGGCGCTGCGGGCGCAGGGCCGCCGGCGGGCCGTCGCCTTCGCCGAGCGGCTCGCGGTCGTGCTGCACGACCTCGACCGCGAGGTGCTGGCCACCCGCCCCGTGCGGTGGTCCGACGACGACGAGGACGACGACCCGATCCCCCTGTCCGACGACTCGTTCCTCTACCTGCGTGCCGACGTCGTCGCGCACGGCCGCGAGATGGTCGCGGCCGTGCTCGCGGACCCCGACGTCCTGCTCGAGCACCGGTGGGACGACGGCGAGGCCCTCCTGTACGCGGCCGACGAGGCGGCGGGCCGGGAGATCGAGACGCGGGTGTCCTACGAGACCGGCTCGAACGCGGCGCACTGGTCCGCGCGGTACGAGGCCGACGACGTCCCGTTCGTCCCGCCCGTGGTCGCGCTGTCCGTCGCGGACCTCTCCCAGCCGGTCGAGGTCGAGACCCACGGCGCGGACGGGAGCCACCGGCAGGAGGTGACGTACCTCCCGCCGGACTGGCTGCACCGCCGCACCGAGGCCGCGGTGCAGACGGGCCTGGGCGAGGCGGTCGGCGACGTCGCCGTCCTCCCGGAGGACTCCGCGGACGCGTGGCTCGAGGTGCGACTGGGCCTCGGCACGCGCTGGGACCTCACGCCGCGCGTCGAGCCGGGCGCCGCCCAGGAGTGGGGCGAGGGCACCGTCACCCGGGTCCAGGTCGAGCTCCCCGGTGACGAGGTCGCGGCGCTGCCGCGCGCCGACCAAACGACGCTGCTGCTGTCCGCGGCGGCGACCTGCGTGCTGGCGGTGCTGCCGCCCGACCACGGGGCGCGCCCGCGCCTGCAGGACGTCGCCGCCGCGGGACGGCCCCTGCTGCCCGGGTCCTGAGCACGGCCAGTCCCCGCCCACGAGCACGAGCACGAGCACGAGCACGAGCACGAGGCCGACCATGACGACGTCCGCGCCGCCGTCCCCGGTGCGCCCGCTGGTGACGGCCGCGACCGTCACGGTGCTCGTGGCCGCAGCGGCCGTCTGGGCCTACGCGGTCCCCCGCGAGGTGGCCTGCCCACTCGTGCACCCCCCGCCGCCCGGCTGCACCCCGGAGTCCCGCGAGCGCGCCGGGATCGTCTGGACCGTCGTGCTCGCCCTCGCGTACGCGGGGGTGCTCGCGGTCGTCCTCACGGTCGGACGTCGGAGGCGAGCGGTGGCCGTCGCCGCCGTGACGGCGCTGGCGGTCTGCGCCGCGGTCGCCGTCGTCGCCGTCCTGTTCTCGACCGGCTTCGTGTTCTGAGGCCCGCCGGCTGCGGTCGCGGGCCTGCCGGGCGGCGGGGCAGGGTAGCTCCGTGACCAGCACCGACGTCCCCTCCCCGCAGGCCTGGGTCGAGCACGCGATCTGGTGGCACGTGTACGCGCTCGGCGCGGTGGGCGCGCCGGTCCGCGAGCCCGACACCGACCCCGAGCCGCACCGCCTGCGCCGCCTGCTGCCCTGGCTCGACCACGTCGTCGCGCTCGGGGCCAACGGCCTGCTGCTCGGCCCGGTGTTCGCGTCCTCGACCCACGGGTACGACACCACCGACCACGGCCGCGTCGACCCGCGTCTCGGCACGGAGGAGGACCTCGACGCGCTGCTCGCCGCCGCCCGCGAGCGCGGCATCCGCGTGCTCATGGACGGCGTCTTCCACCACGTCGGCGCCGAGCACCCGCTGGTCGCGCAGGTGCTCGCGGAGGGGCGCGACGGGCCGCGCGCGTCGTGGCTCGCGGTCGACTGGGACGCCCCGGGCGGCCCGCGCACGGCGGACTTCGAGGGTCACCGCGCGCTCGTGAAGCTGAACCACGACGAGCCGGCGGTCGCGGACCTCGTCGCCCACGTCATGACGCACTGGCTCGACCGCGGGATCGACGGGTGGCGGCTCGATGCCGCGTACGCGGTGCCGCCGGCGTTCTGGGCGCGCGTGCTGCCGCGGGTGCGCGAGAGGCACCCCGGCGCGTGGGTGGTGGGCGAGGTCATCCACGGCGACTACGCGGCGGTGGTGCGGGAGTCCGGCATGGACTCGGTCACGCAGTACCCGCTGTGGAAGGCCACCTGGAGCAGCCTGCGCGACCGCAACTTCTTCGAGCTCGACTGGGCCCTGCAGCGGCACGCCGAGCTGCTGGAGGAGCTCCTGCCGCAGACGTTCGTCGGCAACCACGACGTCACGCGCATCGCGACCCAGGTCGGGGCGGACGCGGCGGTGCTCGCGCTGGTCGTCCTCATGACCGTCGGCGGGGTGCCGTCCGTCTACTACGGCGACGAGCTGGGGTGGACGGGCCTGAAGGAGGAGCGCGAGGGCGGGGACGACGCGATCCGGCCCGCCCTGCCGGAGGCGCCGCCGGACCCGTCCGCACCCGGGCAGGACGTGCTGCACGCGCACCAGGCGCTCATCGCGCTGCGCCGGCAGCACCCGTGGCTGGTGCACGCCCGCACCCGGGCCGACGAGCTGACGAACGAGCGGTACCGGTACACGGCGACGTCGCCCGACGGGACGCACCGCCTGCAGGTCGAGCTCGACGTGACCGACCGTCCGCGTGCGGTGGTGCGGGACGGCGGCCTGGTGGTGTGGGCCTTCGGCTGACGCTCGCGCGGGACTGGCGCGCCGTTAGTCAACGGTGATTCACTAACTGCGTGGCCCGCCCCCGCTCCGTCTCCGACGACGACCTGCTCGCGCGCATCGACGCGGGGCTCTCCGGGCGCACCGACCCCGCCCCGTGGAGCCTGCAGGACGTCGTCCCGTTCGCCGGCATGAGCGCGGCCGGCCTGGTCAAGCGGTTCGGCTCCAAGCAGGGGCTGCTCCTCGCGCTGGCCCGGCGGTGGGTCGCGCTCGTGCCCACCGGCCGCACGAGCGACGACGCCCCCGCCGACGAGCTGCGCCGCTACGTGCGCGAGAACTTCGACGCGCCGACCTCCGCCGCTGCCGTCTTCGCGCTCGGCGAGCTCATGGGCGACCTGTGGTCACCGGCGTCGGCCGACCTGCTGCGCCAGGGGTGGCGCAAGCAGGTCGCCTACGTCGAGACGCTCCTGCGCCACGTCCCGCTCGCCGCGCACGTCGACGCGCACGTCGCCGCCCTCACCGTCCTCGACGCCCTGCACGGCGCGCTGTACCGCCGCGCCGTCGACCTCGAGCCCACACCGCCCGACCGCATCCTCGACACCCTGCTGGAGGCCTGGACATGACCGCGGACCGCACCTGGACCGGCTGCGTCTTCATCGGCGTGAGCCTGGACGGCTACATCGCGAAGCCGGACGGCGACCTCGCGTGGCTGACCGACCCCGCACCCCGCGACCACGTCGTCGGCACCGCCGACCGGCCGGCGCTGGAGTGGGAGACCTTCTACCCGACCGTGGACGCGCTGGTGATGGGCCGCGCGACGTACGAGACGGCGCTGGGCTTCGACGAGTGGCCCTACGCCGGGAAGGACGTGATCGTCCTCAGCACCACGCTGGAGCCCGACGACCGGGTGCGCGTCGCGCGGTCCCTCGACGACGTCCGCGCACGGCTCGACGCGCTGGGTGCCCGGCGCGTGTACGTGGACGGCGGGCGCACGATCCAGTCGTTCCTCGCCGCCGGGCTCGTCGACGAGATCACCGTGGCGATCGCCCCGGTGCTGCTCGGCCGCGGGCACCGCCTCTTCGGGGACCTCGACCGGGACGTGCTGCTGACGCTGCGGGGGACGCACGCGACCGCGGAGGACGGTCTCGTGCGGATCACGTACGCGGTGGCGCCGGCGGGTCGGGGGCGGCAGCCCGCCTGACCGGCGCCGGCCCCGGCCGTCAGGCCCGTGCCGCGTCGAGCACCGGGACGAGCTGCTCCTCCTCGTACGCCAGGTGCCGCTCGAGCTCCTCCACGAGCCGGTCCACCTCGCGGAGCACGTCGTCGCCGCCGGACCCGTCGGCCCGCACGACCGCCTGCAGCTCGTCGAGCAGTGCCGCGATCACCGCGTGCTCCGCGCGGAGCCGGTCGAGCACCGGCCCGAGCCGAGGGGCCCGCGCGGCGTCCTGCGCGAGCATCGGGAACATCCCGACGTCCTCGCCGTGGTGGTGCTGGTGCAGGCCCGCGCACACCGTCAGGCAGGAGGCGCGCAGCTGCGCGCCGGGGGCGGGGCCGCCGCGGGCCACCTCGTCCCGGATCAGCGCGAGCTCGCGCCGGAACGTGTCGTGCAGGAGGACGAGCGCCTGCCCCCAGGGCACGCCCGGGGGCAGCGCGCCGCGGGCCCGGGGCAGGGCGACGACGGGGACGGCACGGGCCTCGTCCTCGCTCCCCGCGGCACCGGCCTCGACGACGCGGGCGAGCACCCCGTCGCGCACGTCGTCCTCGAGCACCTGCGCCCGCGTCTCGAACGTGAAGGGCCCGTCCTCGACGGTCACGGCGGGGTCGGCGAGGACGTCGTCGAGCCACGCCGGCGGCGTGGACGCCGCGGGTGACGAGGCCACGACGAGCACCCGGTCGCCGTCGGGCAGATAGGTGAGCGGGGTCGTGCGCGGGCCGTCCGGCCCCCGCGTCGTGAGCAGCAGCAGGCGCGTGCGCTCGTACCCGCGGACGCGACCGTGGCCCCCGCGGAACTCCTCGATGACCCGGTCGTCGTCCGCGTGCACCATGAGGCCCCTCCGCCGTCGTGGGAGCGACGCTAGACCCGCCCGCGCGGCCACGACAACGCCCCCGCGGGGCGCACGGCACGCCGGATCAGCGCCGCGTGGGCCGGTAGACGAGCTCCTGCGTGCGGCCGTCGAGCACGCGGCTCTCCAGCAGCTCCAGGTCGAAGTCGTCCGCGCCGGCGAACACCGGCGCCGTCCCCGTCCGGCCCGTGAGGACCGGGAAGATCGTGACCTGCACCCGGTCCACCAGGCCCGCACTCATGAGGGATCGGTTGAGCGACAGCGAGCCGTGCGAGCGCAGCGGCACGTCCGACTCCTCCGTGAGCCGTGCGACGACCTCGACCGCGTCCCCGCGCGCGACGGTGGCGTCGGGCCAGTCGAGCGGGCCGGACAGCGTCGACGACACCACGGTCGTCGGCAGGTGGCACATGCGGGTCACCCACGGGTCGTGCACCTCGGAGTCGTCCGTGCCGTCCGCGAGCATCGCGACGAAGTCCCGGAACGTCGTCGCGCCGAGGACCAGCCGCTGCTCGCCGTCGTACTGGGCGAGGCGGTGCTCGAGCAGCTCGGGCCCCTGCTTGCCCCAGTAGCCGCCCCAGTCGCCCGGCGGCGCGTACGAGCCGTAGCCGTCGAGGCTGGTGAAGACGTCGAAGGTGTAGGTCGCGGCCATGCGTGCCTCCTGCGCTGTCGTGGTCGTCCGTGCAGACCCCGGACGGCGTGCGGACTCATCGGTGACGCCTGGACGTCGGTGGTCGCCCCTACGGTGGCGGCGTGATCCGGACCGTCGCCGTCGAGGGCTACCGCTCGCTGCGCAGCCTCGTGCTCGAACCGGGCGCGCTGACCGTCGTCACCGGCGGCAACGGGTCCGGGAAGTCGTCGCTGTACCGCTCCCTGCGGCTGCTGCAGGCGTGCGCGACGGGTGCGTTCGCGGCGACGCTCGCGCAGGAGGGCGGGCTCTCCTCGACGCTGTGGGCCGGCCCGGAGCGGATCGGCCGGGCCGTGCGCGAGGGGCGGGCGCCCGTCGAGGGCACGTGGCGCACCGGGCCGGTGCGGCTGCGGCTCGGCGTGCAGCACGGGCCCGGGCACGTGCGGGGCCGGCTGCCCGACGACGACGTCGCGTTCGGGTACGCCGTGGACGTCGGTCTCCCGCAGCTCGACCAGCAGTCCCCGTTCGTGCGCGACCCGGAGGTGAAGGTCGAGACGGTCTGGGTGGGCGACGCGCCCCGGCCGCGGGACGTCGTCGCCGAGCGGCGCGGGCCGTCGGTCCGGGCGCGCGACGCCGACGACGACTGGGTGCAGGTGCCGCTGCAGCCCGGACCGACCGAGAGCCTGCTCACCGAGCTGGTCGACCCGCTCGGCGCGCCGCAGGTTCTGCTGGTGCGCGAGCGGCTGCGCGCGTGGCGGTTCTACGACCACGTCCGCACGGACGCCGACGCACCGGCCCGGCGGGGCTCGGTGCTGACCCGCACGCCGGTGCTCGCCGCCGACGGGCACGACCTCGCGGGCGCCCTCGCGACCATCCGGTACCTCGGTGGCGGCGCGGAGCTCGACGACGTCGTCGACCGCGCGTTCCCCGGGGCCGTCGTCGGCGTCGGGGGCACGGACGCGCAGGCGACCGTGACGATGACCCAGCCGGGCCTGCTGCGTCCGCTCACGGCCGCGGAGCTCTCCGACGGGACGCTGCGGTTCGTGCTGTGGGCGGCGGCGCTGCTGACGCCGCGGCCGCCCGCGCTCATGGTCGTCAACGAGCCGGAGACGAGCCTGCACCCCGACCTGCTGCCGGCGCTCGCGCACCTGCTCGCCGCGGCCGCCCGGCGCACGCAGGTCGTCGTCGTCAGCCACGCGCGGGCGCTGGTCGACGCGCTCGTCGCCGACCCCGACGTCCCGGCGGACACGCGTCACGTCGTGCTCGAGAAGGACCTCGGCGAGACGGTGGTGGCCGGGCGTGAGGGCCCGCTCGACCAGCCCGCGTGGCACTGGCCGGGGCGCTGAGCGGCGTGGCCGACCTCGACCTGGACGGGTACGTGCTCGTGGCCGCGGAGGAGTTCGACGCCGACCGGCTCGACCCCGACCGGTGGTGGCCGCACTACCTGCCGCACTGGTCCTCGCGCTCCGCGACGGCCGCGCGGTACGAGGTCGGCGGCGGGCGGCTGCGGCTGCACGTGGACGAGGGCACCGCGCCGTGGGCGCCCGAGTGGGACGGCGACGTGCGGGTCTCGCACCTGCAGACGGGGCAGGTGTCGGGGCCGGTCGGGTCCGGCCGCGGGCAGCACCGGTTCCGCGACGGCCTCGTGGTGCGCGAGGAGCAGCCGGAGCACCGCGGGTGGCTCGTGCGCGACGGCGTGCTGGAGGTGCGGATGACGGCCGTGCGGCACCCGGCGGCGCTGGTCGCGTTCTGGCCCGTGGGCGTCGAGGACCGGCCGGAGGAGAGCGGGGAGATCTGCGTCGCGGAGGTGTTCGGCAGCGAGATGGACGACACGGGCGGGCTCGTCGGCGTCGGCGTCAAGGCCCAGCACGACCCGCACCTGACGGACGACTTCGTGAAGGTGCGGGTCGACGGCGACCTCACCGCGCCGCACGACTACGCGGTGCAGTGGGAGGACGACGTCCTGCGCTTCCACGTCGACGGCCGGCTCGTGCACACCGTCCGCCAGCGGGTCGGCTACCCGGTGCAGCTCATGCTCGACCTCTACGAGCTGCCCGTCCCCGGCGTGCCGCGCGACACGGCCGCGCTGCCGTTCGTCGCCGAGGTGCACCACGTGCGGCACTGGCGGCGGCGCGACCGGCTCTGACCGCTACAGCAGCTCGGTGAGCAGGCGCACCGCGATCGCGACCATGACGAGCGCGATGACGCTGTCGAGGACGCGCCACGCGCCCGGCCGTGCGAACAGCGGGCGCAGCGCCGCCGCACCGAAGCCGAGCCCGGTGAACCACGCGATGCTCGCGAGGGCCGCGCCGACCGCGAACCACCACCGCTCGTCCCCGTGGCCCGCCGCGACGGACCCGAGGAGCACGACCGTGTCGAGGTAGACGTGCGGGTTGAGCCACGTGAGCGCGAGCGTGGTCGCGACGGCGGCGCCCGTGCTCAGGGCCGCACCGCCCGCGTCGGCGACGAGCGCGTCCCCGGGCCGCAGCGCCCGCCGGGCGGCGACGAACCCGTAGCCGAGCAGGACGAGCGCGCCGAGCACGGTGACGACGACGGTGACCGTGCGGCTCGCCGCGATGACGGCACCGACGCCCGCCGTCCCGACCGCGATGAGGACGACGTCCGACAGCGCGCAGATCGCCACCACCAGCCCGACGTGCTCGCGGCGCAGCCCCTGGCGCAGCACGTGCGCGTTCTGCGCGCCGATCGCCACGATGAGCGCGAAGCCGAATCCCGCGCCCGCGAGCGCTGCCGTCCATCCCACGTCGGCGACGGTACGTGCCGCTCGTCGCTGAACTCCAGCGACAGTTCCTCACCCACCGTTAGCGTGGCTTCATGCCCGACTGGGACCTGGGACAGCTCCGCGCGCTCGCCGCCGCGGCCGACCTCGGCACGCTCGACGCCGCCGCGCGCGCCCTGCACGTGACCCCGTCCGCGGTGAGCCAACGGATCAAGGCGCTCGAGCACCAGGTCGGCGCGGTGCTGCTGCGCCGCGAGCGGCCCGTGCGGCCGACCGCCGCGGGCGAGCCGCTGGTGCGGCTCGCCCGCCAGCTCGACGCCCTCACCGAGGACGCCACCCGTCACCTCGCCGCGCCCCGCGTGCCCCGCGTCCCGCTGGCCGTCAACGGCGACTCCCTGACGACGTGGCTGCTGCCCGCGCTCGCCCCGCTCGCGGACCGCGTGGTGGTCGAGCTCGTGCGCGAGGACCAGGACCGCTCGGCGGCGCTGCTGCGGGACGGGTCGGTGATGGCGGCGGTGACGGCCGAGCGCACCGCCGTGCAGGGCTGCTCCGTCGAGCCCCTCGGCGTCATGCGCTACCGCCCGTTCGCGGCGCCGGCCTTCCGGGACCGGTGGTTCGCGGACGGTGTGGGACGGGCCGCTCTGGCCGCCGCGCCGGTCGTGGTCTTCGACGCCGCCGACCGGCTCCAGGACCGCTGGCTCGAGCGTGCCGGCGTCGACCCGCTCGCGCCGCCGCGCCACCTGGTGCCCGCGTCCGCGGACTTCGCGACGGCGATCCGGCTCGGCTTCGGTTGGGGCATGCTGCCCGACCAGCAGAGCGACGACGACGTCGCGGCCGGCCGGCTCGTCCTGCTCGACGACGGGTCGGGCGTCGAGGTGCCGCTGTTCTGGCAGCAGTGGTCGCTGCGGACGCAGGCCCTGGACGCGGTCGCCGACCACGTGCGGCGCGGGGCGCGGGCGGCGCTGGGGGGTGCCGCCCGCCCCGCTGCTCCGTGAACCGTTTCGCCCCGTCCTCGCGGCGTTGGTTTATCGATAGATTCCCCTCCGCCGGCGGTCGTCCGTCCGCCGTGCCACCCGGCGACGACGCCGGGCGCCCGCGCCGGAGGGAGCAACCGTGCGACACCCCACCCCGTCCCGAGCCCGCCGGGCCGTGCTGGCCCTCGCGGCGGCCGCGCTCGCCGTCGCCGGCCTGACCGCGCCCGTGTCGGCGCTGCCCGGCGCCCCCGCCCCGGCTGCCGCCACCGCCGGCTGCGGCCGGCCCGCCGGGCTGGCGAGCGGCACCCACACGATCACCAGCGGCGGGCAGTCCCGCACGTTCCGCCTCGACGTGCCCGCCGGCTACGACCCGAACCGGCCGTACCGGCTGGTCGTCGGGCTGCACTGGTGGCACGGCACCGCGGCCGACGTCGTCAACCAGGGCTTCTACGGCCTGAAGCCGCTGGCCGGGACCAGCACGATCTTCGTCGCGCCGCAGGGCATCGACAACGCGTGGCCGAACACCGGCGGCCAGGACGTCGCGTTCGTCGACGACATCCTGCGCACGCTCGAGCAGGCGCTGTGCATCGACACCACGCAGCGGTTCGCCACCGGGTTCAGCTACGGCGGCGGCATGAGCAACGCCCTCGCGTGCGCCCGGGCCGACGTCTTCCGCGCCGTCGCCGTCCTCAACGGGGCGCAGCTGTCCGGGTGCGCCGGCGGCACGCAGCCCATCGCGTACCTCGGCTCGCACGGCGTCGTCGACGACGTCCTGAACATCTCCCAGGGCCGCGCCCTGCGGGACCGCGCCCTGCGCACCAACGGGTGCCAGGCGCAGCAGGCGCCGGAACCCGCGGCCGGCAGCGGCACGCACGTGCGCACGGAGTACACCTGCCGCGCGGGCTACCCCGTGGTGTGGATCGCGTCGGACAGCGGGCACCAGTGGGACGCCCGTGACCGCGGGCAGCAGCAGTCGTGGGTGCCGGGCGAGATCTGGCGGTTCTTCACGTCGCTGACGTCGACCACGACGCCGACCGCGAGCCCCACCAGCACCCCGACCGCGACCCCCACGGCCACGGCCACCCCGACGCCCACCGCCAGCCCGAGCACGCCCGTACCGGGCGGCGCGTGCACGGCGACCTACCGCACCGTGAACTCCTGGCCGGGCGGGTTCCAGGGCGAGGTGACCGTGCGGGCCGGGTCTCCCGCCACGTCGTGGAGCGTGAGCTGGCGTCCCGCCGGCGAGCGCGTGGCGCAGGTGTGGAACGGCACGGCGACGACGCAGGGCGACCTGGTGGTCGTCCGCAACGTCGCGTGGAACGGCACCCTCGCGGCCGGCGGCACGACGACGTTCGGGCTGCTCGGCAGCGGCACCGCGCCCGCACCGGTGCTGACCTGCACCAGCTCCTGACCGGCCCGGGATCGGACCCCGGGCCGCCCACCCCCGTCCGCCGGCGCGGCAGCCGGCGGACGGGGGTGCGGTGCTCTCACGCGGGCGCCGCGGGGTCGAAGTAGTCGTCGTCGGCGGCCGGGTCGTGGTGGGGACGGGCAGGACGCACCGGCACGACGTCGTCCTCGTCGTCGGTCCCGTCGACGTCCTCGTCCGCCGGCCCGTCCGGGTCCTGCACGACGACCACGAGCGTGACGTCGTCCCCGAGCTCGACGCCCTCGGCCCGCCGCGCGGCCGTCTTGATCGGCACGAGGAACCCGCCGTCCTTCGGGAAGACCGACGTGGTGAACGTCGTCGCGCCCAGCGTCACCGTCGCCGGGACGCACCCCCACCCGTAGGTGACCCGCGACGCCACGGCACGGAGGCGAGCCGCCTCGGCCTCGGGCAGCGCGACGAAGTGGAACGGCGCGGGTCCGCGCCACCACACGACCTCACCGCCGAACCGCAGCTCCACCCGGCGAGCATGGCACCGGCCGGTGCCCCGGGGAACCCTGCCGGTCCCGCGCGGGGACGGACGCAGCACCCGTGACCACGAGCGGCAGCGGCGCCTGCAGCGGTGGCCCGATGTCGCCCTGTCCGTGCCGCGCGGGGACCGCTAGCGTCGACCCGTCGTCCGCCACCGCCGGGAGCACCCGTGAGCGTCGCGTTCCTCGTCACCACCCTCGTCGTCGTCGCCACACCCGGCACCGGCGCCCTGTTCACCGTCGCGGCCGGCCTCGCGCGCGGGGCGCGGGGCAGCCTCGTCGCGGCGCTCGGCTGCACGCTCGGCGTCGTGCCGCACATGGCCGCCGCGATCACGGGGCTCGCCGCGCTGCTGCACACGTCGGCGGTGGCGTTCCAGACGCTCAAGTACCTGGGCGTCGCCTACCTGCTGTACCTGGCGTGGCGGACGTGGCGGGACCGCACGCCGCTGCACGTCGAGGAGGGCGGCGCGCCGCGGTCGGCCCGGCAGGTGGTGCGCGACGCGGTGCTGCTCAACCTGCTGAACCCGAAGCTCACGGTCTTCTTCTTCGCGTTCCTGCCGCAGTTCGTCCCCGCCCACGTCCCCGGGGCGACGGCCCGGATGGCGCTGCTCAGCCTCGTGTTCATGGCGGTCACGTTCGCGGTGTTCGCGCTCTACGGGCTGGGCGCCGCCGCCGTGCGCACCTCCGTGGTCGCCCGTCCGCGGGTCGTCGCCGCCCTGCGCCGCTCGTTCGCCGCCGCGTACGTCGTGCTCGCGGGCCGCCTCGCCCTGCAGCAGCGCTGACGACGCCTCGTCACCACCGCCCGCGCCGGGCCGTGCGGCTGTCACGTCCCACCGGCCCGCGCTGTCGAGGTGGTGCACGGGACCGGCCGGGGCTCGTGCTGCGCTACGACCAGCTCGTGCTCACCGCCGGTGCGGTCACGCGGCGGGTGCCGGTCCCCGGCGTCGCCGAGCACGCGATCGGCATGAAGCACGTCGAGGAGGCCGTCGCCATCCGCGACCGGCTGCTCACCGCGTTCGACCGCGCTGCGGCCCTGCCGCACGGGCCGGAGCGCGCGCGGCTGCTGACGGTCGTGTTCGTGGGGGGCGGGTTCTCGGGCGTCGAGGGGTTCGCCGAGCTGCACCGGCTCGCGCTCGACCTGCTCGACCGGTACCCGGAGATCGACCGCGAGGAGGTCGCGTTCCACCTCGTCGAGCTGAGCGGTCGCGTGCTGGTCGAGCTCTCCACGGGCGAGCGCATCCCCTCCGGGCTGCTCGTCCGGACGGCGGGCAACGCCGCGAACCGGGTCGTCGCGACCCACACGGACCTGCCTGTCGACGCCGAGTACCGGCGGCTCGTGGTGCGGGGGTGGCCCGCGTGGGCGATGCACCGGCGGGCACCACGTGCCGGCGATCCCGACGTGGAGCGCACGGCCCGCGTGCTGGCCGTGGCTCACGGCGGGTGCAGCTCGCGGGTTCGTGGCAGTCGCGGTCGGCGCGTCCGCCTCTTGACCGGTCGGACGAGAGCCGCCATTGTTCATGCTCAATAGTCAAACAACCGGAGGAGGAGCCATGGGGTCGACGCTGCACGGCGTGCCCACGATCCTGCTGGTCGTCGGCATCGCGCTGCTCGTGCTGCTCGTCGGCGTCGGCGTCCTGCTGCACGACGGCCGGCGCGCGTCGGCACCCACGGGCGCCGCCCGCGCAGCCGTCCGGCACGCCACGCTGACGGCCGCGGTCGCGCTCCTGCCGCTCGGCGGGCTCCTGGCCCTGGCGCTCGCCCAGCTCCTCGCGAGCGTCCGGCTGCCGGTCGGTCACGTGCTGGTCGCCGTGCCGTCCGCCTGCCTGGCGCTCTTCCTCCTGCTGCACGCCGTCGGCGAGACGACGTGGCCCCGCCCGTCCGGCGAGCTGCGGGAGGCGTCCCTGGTCCACCGCACCGTCGCGGACGTCGCCCCGGCGTCCCTGCGCGCGCTCGCCGCCGCCTGGGCGGGACTCCTGGTCGCCTCGTGCACCGCCTTCGCCCTCCTGGCCGACGGTCCCCGTACCGTCGCGCGCCTCACGGGAGGTACCGAGGCGTTCGTCGCCGCGCCCTTCCCGGGGTGGCTGTGGGGCGTGCCCGCCGTGGTGTCGGGCCTCGTGGCGGGGGCGCTCGCCGTGCTCGTCCTGCGGCTCGTGGCAGCCCGGCCGGCGGTCCCCGGCGTGACCGCCGAGTGGGACATGTGGCTGCGCCGCCGGGCGGCCCGCCGGGTCCTGCGGGCGACGCAGCTCGTCCTCGGCCTCACCGTCGCCGGGGTGCTGCAGGTCGCCGGCTCCGCGCTGGAGCGCCTCGGCCGCGGTGAGGGATGGGGTGGCTGGACGGCTGCCCTCAGCACCCCCCACGTCGTCGCCGGGCGAGCCGTGACGGTGACGGCGCTGCTGGTGCTGGTGACGTCCGCGCTCGCGGCGCTGTGGCCGGCCCGCGACCGCGCGCCCGACGCGCTCCCCCGGCCCGCCGCCCTCGGCCCGGCGCCGGACGGGGCGCCGGCATGAACCTCGCCGTCCGCATCGACGTCGGCTCGTCCACACCCCACTACGAGCAGCTGCGCGCCCAGCTCGCCGCGCTCATCACCGCGGGCGCCCTCGCCGACGGGCAGCGCCTGCCGACCGTGCGTGCGCTCGCCAACGACCTCGGCATCGCCCCCGGCACGGTCGCGCGCACCTACCGCGACCTCGAGGCGGGCGGGCTGGTGCTCACCCGCCGCAAGGTCGGCACGGTGGTCACGGCGCCACCGGCCGCGCTCGACCGCGCGGCGGTCACGGAGGCGGCCGAGCGGTTCGTGCGGCTCGCGCGCGGCCACGGCCTCGACGACGGCGCGATCAAGGACGCGGTCGCGGCCGCGCTGCTCGGGGGCGGCTCGGCGCCGGAGGGGGCGCGGCGGTCGCGGAGCAGCACGGTGCGACGCTCGGCACGCCGTGACAGAGGTGCCCTGACGGGCGCGGCGTGACGGGAGCGCGTGACGGGAGCGCGTGACGGGAGCGCGTGACGGGAGCGCGTGACGGGAGCGCGTGCGCCGCTGCGCACGGTCACCGCGTCAGCGCCGACAGCACCTCCTCGGCGCGGGCGTCCTGGCCCGTGCGGCGCAGCACCGCGACGAGGTCGTCGGCGGCCTGCGCGCGCGTGCGGCGGTCGCGGGCCAGGCCGAAGCCCTCGACCGCGGACTCCAGGTGGTGCACGGCGTCGTCGGTGCTGCCGCGCGCGTCCAGCAGGCGCCCGGCGAGCCAGAACGCGTGCGCGGCGTCCGCGAGGGCGCCGACGCCGGCGTACGCCTCCGCCGCACGGACGGCCCGGACCGCGGCGTCACCCGTGCGCTCGTCGCCGCCGAGCGTCGCGAGCGCGCGGGCCGCGGCGTCGTCGAGGTCGGCGAGCGCGCGGCGACGTGCGGTGCGCCGGCGCTCGGCGAGCGCCTGCTCCGCCGGGTCGGACGGCGCCTCGGTGGCGTCGTCGGCGAGCGTGTCCCGGACGGCGTCGACCGCCTCCAGGAACGGCTGCACCGCACCCGTGGCCGCGGCGGCCGGCGCCCACGCGACCAGCACCGGCACCACGTCGACCGGCTCCGCACCGCCCGCACGCAGCCGCGCTGCCGCGTGCGCGTAGAGGCCGGCGGCGGTGTCCTCGTCGGCGAGCACCTGCGCGCACCGGGCGGCCTCCGCGGCGGCGTACCCGGCGTCGACCAGCAGCCCGGCCTCCTCAGCGGCGGCGGACGCCGCGACGTACGCCTGCGCGGCCTCCTCGGTACGCCCGTCCGCGAGCAGGCGCTCCGCCCGTGCGAGCGGGGGCTCGGCGGGGGTGTCGTCCGCGGTGCCGCCCACTGTGCCGCCCGCGGTCCCGTCAGCGGCGTCCGCGCGGCCGGGGACGTCGGCCGCGACGTCGCCGGACGCCCCGCCCGTCCCCGCACTCGCACCCGCACCCGCACCCGCACCCGCACCCGCACCCGGCAGCGTGACGACCTCGAGGTCCAGGGGCGCGTCGAGCGGACGCGTCGCACGCGCCTGGGCGAGGCGCGCCGTCAGCGCCGTGCCGCCGTCGCGCAGGTCGAACGCGGCGGCCAGCGCCTCCGCCTCGCCGACGGCCCACGCGTGCAGCTCGGCGACGGTCGACGCCGGCACGCGCGTCAGGCGCAGCGCGGCGTCGGCGTGCGCGGGCAGCAGCGCGGCCGTCCCCGCGACGACGCCGAGCAGCCACTCGAGCCGTGCACGCGGCGTCTCCGCCTCCACCAGCAGCCGCTCGTCCTGCTCGACGGCCCGCACCAGCCGCGCGACCGCCCCCGCGCGGCCCAGCAGCACGACGCGCCGTCCCCGCGCACCCGCCATCTCGCCCGTCGCGTCCGCGAGCGCGGCGACGGCCCGGCGGTGCGCGCGCACCGCGGCGTCCCGGTGGCCGAGCTCGAGCTGCGCGAGCGCGAGGTGGGACAGCATGTCCGCCGGCTCCGTGGCGCACGTCGCGCCGGTCGCCAGCGTCTCCTCGACGAGCCGCACGCCCTCCGCGAGGCGGCCGGTCGCGAACAGGTGCGACGCCCGGTCACCCGGGTCGCAGACCTCGCACTGGGAGTACTCGTCGCGCGGCGTCGCGACCCACGTGCGGTACGCCTCCTCCACGTCGTCGGCGCCGCGGCGCGCGGCCCACGCGAAGCGCGCGTACGCCACCGCGTCGCGGCCGAGGCCCGCGAGCGCGTACCGGCGCTCCATGTCGTCGAGCGTCGCCTCGATCTGCGCCGCGGGCACGGTCGGGAACTCGCCCAGGTGCCCGACCATCCACTTGAACGACCAGAACATGGCGTACCGGTCGACGTCGTCGAACTGCTCGGGGTGCTCGTCGTACCAGCGCACGAGCTGCGTGAACGGCAGGTACGAGCGCTCGACCTCCCCGCCCCACACCATCGACTCCAGCAGCACCGACAGCGCGTACGCGCGCGCCCGGTCCGGCCCCTCGGCCTCGACGAGGCGCACCTGCCGCTCGGCCGCCTGCGTGCGCGCCAGCCCGTAGGGCATCTCGCGGATGCGGGACAGCTCCCGGTTGGCCTCGTCCAGGCTGCGGGTCACCGGTCCTCCTCCTCGTGGGCGGCGCCCGGCGCCGGCCGGTCGTCCGCGGTCGCGGTGCCGGTCGCGGTGCCGGTCGCGCTGCCGGTCGCGTCGCTGGCCCCGTCACCAGGCCCGTCACCGAGCCCCGCGTCGAGCAGCACCGTCATGGCGTGGGTCATGGTCGCGGCGTCCTGCGCGCGCAGCGGGTCGCCCGCGAGCAGCACCGCGGTCACGTACAGCGAGCGCAGCCCTGCGGCGAAGACGTCCGGGCGCCCCGCGCCGGCCAGCAGGCGGCGGACCGTCGGGTTCTCGTCGTTGAGCACGAGCCGGCGGGCCGCGGCCGGTGCGTCGCCGGTCAGACCGGCCAGGACCCCGCCCCACAGGTCGTCGGCCGCCTGCACCGTGCGCGCGACGTCGCGGCGGTGCTCGTCGTCGCGGTCCTGGAGGAGCACCGCGGGCAGGTCGGCGGGCGCGAAGCGGCGGACGACGACCTCGCAGTCGAGGTCGCGCACCGCCGACGTCGCCGCGGCGACCGCGTCGAGCAGCGCGAGCTCGCGCTGCGGCTCGACGACGTCCAGCACCTGCGCCACGTCGGCGGCGCGCAGCGGGCGCACGTCCCAGCCGCGGCGTCCCGCGAGCCGGCCCAGCAGGTCCGCGTCGTAGACGTACCCGGCGTTGACGAGGAGCAGCCCCTGGGCGCGGGCGACGGGGGCGACGCGGCGGTACTCCTCGACGCTCGTCGTGTGCACCAGCGTCCCGCGCTGCGCGACCTCCGCGAGCGTCAGGGGGCCGTCGGTCGTCTCGAACGGCAGGACCTGCGCGGCGAGGTCGAGCATCTCGTCGTCGACGAGCGCGAGGGACCGGATCGCGAGGTGGTGGGTGCGGACCAGCTCGCGCGCCAGCGCCGACGACGAGCGCAGCGTCCGCAGCGTCCACTCCCGCACCTGCCCGGCGAGGGCGTCGCGCGCCACGAGCAGCGCCTCGTCGTCGTAGAGCTGCTCCCGCGACGCCGTCGGGCGCAGGCCGTCGGCGTCGACGACGCAGCGCACCCAGAACGCCCACTCCGGCAGCAGGCCCGTGACGCGCTCCCCCAGCAGCATCCGCTTGACGTGCACGCGGTGCGTACCGCCCCCGCCGGGCGGCACCGCGGTGGGCAGCACGAACGCGACACCGGACAGCCCGACGAGCGGCACGTCGAGGTCCACGTGCGCGAGCGGCGTGAAGCCGAGCGTGCGCTCGCAGTAGCGGGCGAGTGCGTGCTCGCGCGCGGCGTCGTCGGGGTGCACCGCGCGCCACGGCAGCTCGGGCTCGCTCACGCGCCGCCACGCGCGCGCGTCGTCCCCGACCGGCACCTCGACGGCCACGTCGAGCGGCAGCAGCGCGCCGAACTCCTGCGCGAGCCCCGCGACCGTCGCCGGGTCGAGCCAGTGGTCCATGTCCTGCCGCGGCGCGAGACGCACCGCCGAGCCCACGGGGTCGTCCGCGGCGCGCGGCAGGACCGTCAGGTCGTACGTGCCGTCCGCGTGCCCGACCCAGCGCACCCCCGGCGCGTCGCGGTGCACCGCCGAGCGCGACTCCAGCTCGATCCGGTCCGCCACCATGAACGCCGAGAGCAGCCCGATGCCGAACTGCCCCAGGAACTCCGCACGCCCCACCCCCAGCTCCAGGTCGCGCTTGGAGCTGCGCCCGACCGTCGCGAGCAGCTCGCGCGCCTCGTCGGGCGTGAGCCCGACGCCGGTGTCGACGACCTCGAGGCCACCCCCTCCAGCCCGCGCAGTCGCACGCGCGCGGGCGCGTCCGGCTCGTGCGCCCGCCGCGCCGTGACGGCGTCGACGGCGTTCTGCAGCAGCTCGCGCACGTACACGCGCGGCCCGGAGTACAGGTGCCGGGCGAGCAGGTCGACGACACCGCGCAGGTCGACCTGGAACGCCTGCGCGGCCTCGCCGCCCGCCGGGGCGGGCGGGTGCGTCACTCCCGCTCGAGCTCCGCGCGCGCCGCGGCGGCGATCTCCGGGTACGCCTGGTCGAGCGCCTCGAACAGCTGCAGGCCGGTGCTGATGCCGCAGGCCAGGTGCAGGTCGAGCTGCTCGTCGCTCAGGCCGTGCTCGTAGTCCACCGTGTGCTCCGCGTAGACGCCGAGCACGTCGTCCTCGACGCGCACGTACCCCTTGGGCCACAGGCGCTCGGCGTTCCAGTCGTTGACCAGGCGCGTGACGCGGTCGAGCTCGGTGACGGGGACGGGCCGGTTCCAGCGACCGCGCACCTGCAGGTACTCGCGGTTCTCGCCGAGGCGGAAGAAGTAGAAGAGGTGGCCGTCCCAGTAGCCGCCGACGTCGCCGTCGTCGTCGACGCCGTAGCGCATGTCGCGGGCCTCGAGCGTCGCCGTGAGGCGCTCGTGCGACAGGGGCGCGAGGCTGGCGCCGGGGATGTCGGTCGGCTTGGTGAAGAAGCCCATGGGTCCTCGTCGGTCGGGTCGGCTGGGACGACGGCGCCGCCGGGGCGCACCGCCGCGACGAGCCTAGACCTGGGTGCTATGTCCCGTCCGCCCGCCTCACACGTCCGGTCCACCGGGCGCCGGCACGTCACGGGGTGCCGTCGAGGGGGTCACGGCCGCCCGCCGGTCGGCGGCGCGGGCCAAACGCGGGGCGCCTGACGTGCTGCTGACGTGCTGCTGACGTGCAGCGTGCACGGTCGCGGCGTCCGCAGGGCGGACACCGGCCCCGGTGACCCCGTGATCGGACGCGCGATCGTGGCCGGAGCGCGTCCGATGACGGGGTCACCGCGCCTCCGTCCCGGGCGATGGGACGAGGATCGCGACGACCGGCCGACGCGGAGGCGGCCCGGGCGCGGGCGGGGCGGGTGCGGACGGTGCGGTGACGCCGCACCCCGGGGCACGCACCCCTTGCACGTCACGCAGCGTGAGGCGCCAGGCTGGGGCGGGCGACCGACGGGGAGGACGACGATGACGACCGACGACGCGAGCACGGCGGACGGGGCCTGGCTGAGCACGGGCGACCTTGCCCGCACCGCCGGGGTCTCGGTGCGCACGCTGCACCACTACGACGCGCTCGACCTGCTCCGGCCCGCGCACGTCGACGACCGCACGGGCCACCGCCGCTACGCACCGCGGCAGCTGCGCGACCTGCGCCGCGTCGTCATGCTCAAGGAGCTGGGCCTGTCGCTGCAGGAGGTGCGCGAGGCGCTCGCCGCCGACCCGTCCGACGCGGAGCTGCGGGACCTGCTGCTCGTCCGGCGGGGCGACCTGGAGCGACAGCAGGCGGAGGTCCGGCACCGTCTCCTGCAGCTCGACGCACGGCTGCGCCTGCTGGACGCCGACGCGGCGGGTGCGGTCGTCACGCGCGAGGTGCCGGCGGTGCGCGTGGCCGCGTCGACGGCGGTGCTGCTGCACGACGCCGCGCACGGGCGCCATGTCGAGGACCTCTTCGTCCGCGCGTCGCGGCTCGTCGACGACGCGGGCGGGTCGCGCACCACGCCGGTCGGCCGGTTCGTCCCCCGGCCCGACGGGTCGGTGCGCGTCGTCGCCGGCTTCGAGACGGTGCGCGAGGTGCCCGGCCTCGACCTCGTGGAGCTCCCCGCCGCGCGCGTGGCGACCGTGGTGCACCACGGGCCGATGGACGGCATCGGCCGCACGACCGCGGTCCTCGACGCGTGGGCGGCCGAGCGCGCCGTGGACCCGTCCGCCACCGCCCGCCGCTGGCTGTTCCTCGAGGCCGACGGCGAGCACCAGGGCGACTGGGTGGTCGAGGTCCAGCTGGAGCTGGACGCGTCGCCCACGACCCTGCCGCCCGTCTAGGCACGAGGCGCCCCGCCCGGTGGGGCGCACCCGTCAGCCGGTGACCCGCCCGCCGGCGCGACGGCGCCGGCGCACCAGCGCCGTCACCCCGTACACCGCGACGACCACGGCCACGAGCCCCGTCGTCGCCACGAGCTGCGCGCGCGCCGCCGGGTCGGACGCCATGAGCACCACCACGCCCGCGAGCGCGGCCAGCGTCGCCCACGTCAGCCACGGGTAGAGCCACATCCGCAGCCCCAGCGGTCGCCCGGCGGCCCGTGCCTCCGCCTCCAGCCGCGGGCGCAGCCGCAGCTGCGCGACCGCGACCAGCACCCACACGACCAGCAGCGACGCGCCGACGGCGTTGAGCAGGATGCCGAGCAGCGCGTCCGGGAGCAGCCAGTTCAGCGCGACGGCGACGAGCCCCAGCGCGACCGACACGAGCACGGCGACCCACGGCACGTCGCGCCGGGACGTCCGGCGCAGCACCGCCGGCCCGTCCCCGCGCCCGGCGAGCGAGAACGCCATGCGCGACGTCGCGTAGACGTTCGCGTTGAACGCCGACAGCAGCGCCAGCACGACGACGACCTCCATGACGCGCGCCGCACCGGGCAGGCCCGCCAGGTCGAGCACCGCCACGAAGGGGCCCTCCTGGAGGGCGGGGGCGTCCCACGGCAGCAGCAGCACCATGAGCGCGACCGAGCCGACGTAGAACAGCAGGATCCGCCAGACGATCGAGCGGGTGGCCCGTGCGACGGCCCGCTGCGGGTCCTCGGCCTCCGCGGCGGCGATCGTCACGATCTCGATGCCCCCGAACGCGAAGACGACGACGAGCAGGCCGGCCGCGACCCCGGCCACGCCCGTGGGCGCGAACCCGTCCGCGAGCAGCACGGACGTGCCCACGGGGTCGGTGCCGGGCAGCAGACCGAGCACGAGCGCGACGCCGACGACGAGGAACGCGACGATCGCGACGACCTTGATCGCGGCGAACCAGAACTCCGTCTCGCCGAACTGCCGCACCCCGACGAGGTTGACGACGGCGAACACCGCGACGACGACCAGCGCGACCGCCCACTGCGGCACCCCGGGCACCCACCCGGTGACGATCCGCGCGACGCCGGTGACCTCGACGCCGAGCACCATGACGATCGTGAACCAGTAGACCCACCCGAGCGTGAACCCCGCCCAGCGCCCCAGCGCCTCCTCGGCGTAGACGGAGAACGACCCGCTCGCCGGCACGGCCGACGCCATCTCCGCGAGCATGCGCATCACGAGCACGACGAGCACGCCCGCGAGCGCGTACGAGACGAGCACCGCCGGCCCGGCGGTCGCGATGCCGACGCCGCTGCCGAGGAACAGCCCGGCACCGATCGCCGAGCCCAGGCCCATCATCGTCAGGTGCCGCGTGCGCAGGCCGTGGCGCAGCGGTGCGTCGGGGGCGTGCGCGGGGCCGGTGCCCGCCGCTGCGGACGGGTCGGCGGGGGTGGTGGACGTCATGGCGGGCCTCGGTGGTGCGGGGTGCGCGGCCGGACGGCCGACGGACCACCGTAGTCGCCGCCGACGCGCCGCTCCCGCCGCCGGGCGCGACCCGCGTCCAGCCCTCCCTCCGGGTGACGGCACCCCGCGCACGGCTCCCCCGGCGTCAGCGTGCGGTGTCGCGCAGGCGCTGGGGGCGCGCGGTCCGGGACCCCGGCGCCACGTCGCGCGACATCACCTGGTCGATCAGGGAGCTGACGCGCAGGCCCGGCGCGATGCCGAGCTCGGCGTGCAGGAGGTCGCGGTAGGTCCCGTACTGGCGCAGCGCGTCCGCCACGTTGCCCTGGCGCAGGTGGATCTCGACGAGCAGGGCCTGCGCGCTCTCGCGCAGGGGGTCGACCTGCACCACGCGCAACGCGTGCGGCAGCGCCTCGGCGACCCGTCCCGCCACCAGCAGCTTCGCCGCCAGCATCTCGAACGCCTGCAGCTGCAGCATGTGCACGGCGGTCCGGTGCGGCTCCAACCACGCGTCGTCCCACGCGGGCAGGAGGGGCGCGCCCGCCGTGCGGGGCGGTTCGCTGCGCGCGTCGGGCAGGGGGGTGACGTCGAGGCCCAGGACGTGGGCGGCCCACTCGCGCACGCGGTGCACGTCCACGATGACGTCCTCGCCGAGCGCGAGCGCGTGCGCGTCCACCTCGACGAACGACGGGTGGGTGCGCCGCAGCCGCCACAGCGCCGTGCGCAGGTCGCTGTGGGCGCGTGCCGCCGGCAGCTCGGGCCACAGGTCGGTGGCGATGCGGTCGCGGTCCGCGACCTCGTTGAGCGCCAGGTACGCGAGCAGCCGGCGCGCACTCGTCGGGAAGGTGAGGATCCGGTCGTCCGCCACGGCACGGAAGACGCCCAGCAGGCGCAGCCGCGGGCCCGACGCCCGGTCCGCCCAGGCGCTCATGTCACGACGCGGGCCGCATCGACGACCACGCCAGCACGACCCGCCATCCACGCCCCCCGACGCCGCTGTGCTCCCGCAGCCTAGGCCGCCGGGTGCGGGCGCCGCAGGTGCATGACGGCCCGGCGTCCGCACGGGGGAGGTGAAGAAGCGGCGCGCCGCGGGGGATCCCCGCCCCGTCGTGCCGGCGGGTCGACGCGGCGACGACGGTGCTGCGACGCGCGCCCGGCGGTCCGGTGACGTGCGGGTGACGGCGCGGCGACGCGGTCGGGCACACGGCGCACGCGGTCACGAGGCGGGCGGCGCTGTGGAGTCGGTCGTGGCCGCCGGACACGCCGGCGGCGCACGACGAGGAGGAACCGCCATGCTCACGGACACGCAGGACATCGCCCGCTACGGCGTCGAGGGGACGTGCAGTCGCTGCAGCTCCCCGAGGGCCGCATCCGCCGGCTCGAGGTGGAGTACACGCCCAAGACGTCCTTCGCGCTCGGCGCGGTCAAGGACGCCTCCGCGCGCCTGGAGACGCTCCTGGGCAGCGCGCCCGACACGGACGCGGAGGCGCACGTCACCGCCGACGCGCTCTTCGTGACGGCCCGCGGCGCCGACGGCAGCTCGGTGACGTGCCTCGGCCCGCTGGCCGCGACGGCCCTGCGCGTGGAGGCCGTGCCGCCCTCCGGGGAGGTCGGCTGGTTCGACGGCTGGAACGTCGGCCTCAAGTTCGGCGGCATGTTCGGGGCGCCGGCCCTGCGTGACACCGACCCGGAGATCGTCTTCCGGCTCACGGTGAGCCCGACGTCCGCGAAGCTCGCGGGCATCGAGGTCCCGACGGGCGCGGCCGACCACTTCCAGGGCGTGGGCTACAACATCGCCTGCATCATCAAGGCCGGCGGCTACGTCATCCTCAGCGCCGTCGTCCGCAACCTGCCCGCCCTCGCCACCGGCGGGCTCGACGGGTTCAAGAACGCCCTCCTCGCCGAGCTCGGGCCGGGCAGCATCGACCTGATCCAGAACGTCATCAAGTGCACGAGCGCGTGAGGTGACCCGGTGGTGGGGGCCGGCTCCCGCCCTCCACCACCGGGGCTCGCGCCGGCCGCGGCCCTGCCCGCGGCCGGCGCCGGGCGGGAGGACGCCACGACGACGCACGGAGGACGACATGGACCCGACGACGACCGGCGGGTGCCCGCTCGACCGCGGTGTGCGCCGCCTGCTCGAGCCGGCGCTGGGGGCCGACCTGTCCCGCGTGCGGCTGCACCAGGGACCGCGCAGCGACGCGCTCCTGCTGCCGCGCGGGGCGCTGGGTGCGACCCGCGGGACGGCCGTCCACCTGGTGCGGCGCCTGCGGCCCGGCGGCGACGCGTGGCTGTCCGTCCTCGCCCACGAGTGCGCCCACGCGGTGCAGCAGGCGAACCCGCGGTACCGGGGCGAGCACGCCGCCGGAGGGTCCGCAGGGCCCCACGCGCAGCGGGGGCGCCCGGACCTGCGCGACGAGGTGGCCGCGGACGCGGCCGCCCTCCGGGTGCGCACCGGCCGCCGCCCCGGGGCGGAGCCGCGGCACGCGCCCGGCGAGGTCCGGACGCCGGCCGCCCGCGTGCAGCTCTTCAACGCGTGGGAGCACGTCCTGCTCGGCTCGCTGCCGACCCCGGACCTCGTCGCGCTCGCGTGCGAGCCGGGCGCCGGCACGGCGGTCGTGCGGGACTGGGTCGAGTACCTGGCCCTGTGGCGCACCGGTCCGCAGGCGGCCGACCGCGACGCCATCCTGCGCGTGCTGCCCGGGGTCACCCCGGTGCGCGTGTGCCCGCCGGACGACCTGTGGGTCACACCCGGCGAGATCAGCGCGGTCGCCGGCGACTTCGCGGTCCTGCCGTCGTGGTTCCTCTCCGGCGACGAGCGCCACCGCCGCGTCGTGCCGCGCTTCCTGCAGCAGGTGCGCCAGGAGACGTACAACCGGCTGCGCGCCCTGCGGGACCCGGCTGCCCCCGTGGTGCCCTTCGCCGGCGCCGCCGCCCCGCACCACCCGGCCGAGGGCCCGCTGTCGGTGCTCGACCAGCTCCTGGACATGTGGGCGTACGAGCGGGTCACGCAGGAGCTCGGCGTCGACCACTACCAGGGCGTCCTCGCCCGCAACGCCTGCCACTTCGCGCCGTACGCGTGGCACCGGTGGCGCGCGTTCGACGCCCGGGCCCGGCAGACCGCGCACGCGGCCTGGGCAGAGCCCGACGGTCCGCGGCGCGCCCGGCTGGCCGACCGGGCGCGCGTGCTGCAGGCGTTCGCGGAGCACTTCCTGCAGGACGCGTTCGCCGCGGGCCACCTCGTCGACAAGACGCGCGTCATGCAGTGGGGCGTCGAGTGGGCCGCGCAGCAGCGGGCGCTCCCGGTGCCCGACTGGCCGCAGGTCAGCCGTGTCACCACGGCCGCGCAGCCGCGCCTCGCGGCGGGCGGCCTGTACGACCCCGCGGCCGACGAGCCGTCGCACGACCCGCAGACCGCGCAGGAGCGGCCCAGCTACGGCGAGCGGCTCGCGGCGTCGCACGTCGTGCCGGACGGGACGAGCGGCACCGCCTACCGCGAGTACCTCGCGTTCCTCGGCGCGAGCGTGGTCCAGCTCGTCTCGAACCAGACCCACAACCACCTCAACGCGGCGTCGCTGCGCGTGCGCGACGGCCACGGGCAGGCCTTCACCGTGTTCGGCGACGAGACGCTCCTCGCCGCGGGGGCCGACGTCCGGTTCCCGAGCGGTGTCGTGCGGGGCGCGCGGGCGGCGGTCGAGCAGGTCCTCGCCGAGGGCGGGACCGACGTCACCGCGCAGGAGGTCCTGTCGGGCGTGCCGCAGGCCGTGGAGGTGGACGGCACGCCCGTCGGCCTGGAGCGGTGGCACTCCTGCGGCCTGCGCGAGCACCTCGAGCGCACGGTGTTCGGGGGCGTCGAGGCGTACCTCAGCGTCCTCGCCCCGCGGATGGGCGAGGTCTCGGTCGACCAGCGTGCGCTCGGCCTGGACCACCGCTGGGCGGTGCCGGTCGCCGGTGCCCCGGCGGTCGCGGCCACCGGCCCGCACGTCGTGCTCGCCACCGGGGACCGGGCGCACCTGCTGGACCCCGGCACGGGTCGGGTCCTGCGCAGCGCGGACCTGCCCGGTTCCGCACGCTCCCGCGTCGGCCTCGCGACGACCGGCGCGCGGATCGTCCTCGCCGCCGGCGGGCACGTGCTCGCGCTGGACACCACCACCCTCGCCACGGCCTGGACGCACCGCCTCCCCTGCCCCCCGGGCGCGCGGGTCGGCGTCACGGCGGACGCGACCGGCGTGTACGCGGTGGCCGGCGGCCACGTCCGGCGCCTGTCCGCCCGCACCGGGCGGGTCGAGGCGCGCGCCGTCCTGCCGCACGGCGACGCACCGGTGACGCTGGACGTCGGACCCGGCGTGGTGCTGGTCGGCGTCGCCGGGCACGTGCTCGGGCTCGACCCGACGAGCCTGGCCGTGCGGTGGAGCACCGCGCTCCCCGGCTGCGGTGACCGGCCGGTCGCCGTCCGCGGGACGCAGGGCACCGCGGTGGCCGGCTGCGCCGGCGTCGCCGTCCTGCTGGCCACGGAGGACGGCGACGTCGTCATGCGGGACGACCTGCGTCACCTCGCGCACGGGCCGGTGACCCCCGCCGTCGACCACACCGGTACGGCCTACGCGGGGACCGGGGGCTTCGTCGTCGCGTACGACGTGCCGGCGGGTCGGCGGCGCTGGGCCAGGAGCCTCGCCGCGGCGTCCCGGCCGGTGTCCCTCGTGGGCACCGCCACACAGGTCGCCGCCGCGACCGACGGCTCGGTGCACGTCCTCGAACGCGGCACGGGCCACGTCGTGCACACCCTCGCCCTGCCCGGCCGCCCGCAGGACGTGCACCTCGTCGCCGCCGGCGACGCCCTCGTCGTCGCCGCCCGCGGGCGGGTCCTCGCGCTCGGGACCCGTCCACGGTGAGGCCGCGCCCTACGCGTCGCGCTCGACCAGCACCGCGAGCTGCGCGAGCGACGACGCCAGGCCGTCGGCGTGGTCCTGCGCGGAGATGCCCGGCGGCACGTCGTCGGCGCGGAACGTGACGCGCGTGCCGCCGTCGACGGGCTCGAGCGACCACGTCATGCGCATGGTCCCGGCGTACGCGGGGTCGTCGGACACGAAGACGACGTCGTGCACGACCCGCTCGCCCGGCACCACCTCGACGTACGTGCCCTCGGCGACGTCGGCGTCGGGGGTCGTCTTGCCGAGACCGCCGCCGTCGACGTACGACAGGACGATGCGGTACCGGCCGCCCGGCCGCGCGTCGAGCTCCTCGACCACGGCGGTCATGCCGTCGGGCGGCAGCCAGGCCGCGAGCGCGTCCCGCTCGACGAACGCGCGGAAGACCCGGTCCGCCGGTGCCGCGACGACCCGCTGCTGCTCGTCCGTCCTGCCCATGACGCCTCCTCCTCCGTGCGCGCCCGTCGCGCCGCCCGTACCGACCGTCGCCGGGGCGCCGACTCGTCGGGGTGCCCCGCCGCGCGGGGCGTCGGCATCGCGGACGTCACTCGTCCGGGTGACGTGCGGTGCGACGCGACGAGTCGGCCCGTCCGCACGGGTCGAGCGAGGCACAGGCCCGCGACCGAGGAGGACGAGACCGATGCCCCAGTACTTCCTGACCGTGCCGCACGACTCCGCGGACGAGCCGACGATGGAGTCGATGCAGCAGGAGATGGACCCGGCGGAGCTCGAGGCGCTCATGGCGGCGGTCGGCGCGTTCAACGCCGACCTGGAGGCGTCGGGCGCGCTCGTCGCCGCCGGCGGCCTCATGCCGCCGTCCACCGCCGTGACCGTCGACGCCACGGGCGGCACCACCACGCGCACGCGCGGCCCGTTCGTCGAGGCCGCCGCCTACGTGGGCGGCTTCTGGGTCGTCGAGGTGGCCGACGAGGACGCCGCCGTCGCCTGGGCCGAGCGGGCCTCCGCCGTGCTGGGCTCGCGCATCGAGGTGCGCGCGCTGCAGTGACGGGCGGGCCGCCTCACGCGTCCGCGGCCGGGCCCTCCCGGGGGACGGTCAGGCGCAGGAGGTCGCCGTCGACGGTGACGCGGACCCCGCCCGGCGCGTCGACGAGCGCGTCCGCCCCCGCCTCCCGCAGGGCGGGGGCCGCGTGCGTGCCGAGCACGCCGACCACCCGCAGACCCGCTGCGCGCGCGGAGCGGACGCCCTCGGGGGTGTCCTCGAGCGCGACGGCGTCGCCCGGTCCGACCCCGAGCAGCTCGGCACCGCGCCGGTAGGGCTGCGGGTCGGGCTTGCCGCGCTCGACGTCCTCCGCCGTGACGAGCACGTCGGGCACCGGCAGACCGGCGCCCCGCAGGCGCGCGGTGAGGATCTCGCGGCGACCGGAGGTGACGCAGCCCCAGCGGCCCGCGGGCAGGGACGCCAGCAGGTCCGCCGCACCGGGCAGCGCCCGCACGAGGTGGGCGGACGCGACCGAGGCGCGCAGCGACGCGTCGAGTGCGTACTGCCGGTCGCCGGGCGCGACGTGCTCCTCGACCACCTCGGACGCCCGCCGCGCGAGCGCCGCCGCGGCCATCGCGTGGGCGTCGGCGCCGAGCTCGTCCGCGACGGCCGACCAGGCGGCCCGCACGGCGTCGGCGGAGTCGACGAGCGTGCCGTCGACGTCGAGCAGCAGCGCGCGGCACGTGAGCGTCGGGACCTCCACCCCCCGATCCCAGCACACCGCCCCCGCCCCCGCCCCCGCCCCGCCCCGCCCCGCCCACACCCCTGCGCCGAGTTCGGCACATGCGTGCCGAGTCCGGCACCTGCAACCGTCGGTCTCGGCGTACAGGTGCCGAGCTCGGCGCAGGCCCGGCCCGCGTCCGGGCGCGGGACGGGAGCCCGGTGGGGGACCGGCGGTGCGCGGAGGGGTCAGGCGGCGGCGTCCGCCCGGGGCCGGGGCGCCGGGCGGAGCTGGACCGCCGTCGTCACCGCGACCAGTGCGACCAGCACCCCCGCGAGGCCGGGGAAGCCGACGAGTGCGAGCGCGGGGCCGGCGAGGGCGCCGCCGACGGCACCGGCGAGGCTCATGAGCGCGTCCGCGACGCCCTGGAGCGCGGGACGCTGCGGAGCGTCGACAGCCGTGACGACGAGCGTCGACCCGGCGACGGTCGCGGCCGACCACCCCAGGCCCAGCAGGACGAGCGCGACGACGACGGCCGTGTGCGACCTGCTCGCGACGAGCACCAGCACGAGCGCCGCCAGCAGCAGCGCCTGGCCCACGAGCACCACCTGCCGGCGCCCCCAGCGGTCGGCGAGCGCACCGAACACCGGTGACAGCGCGAACATCCCCGCCACGTGCAGGCTGATCGTCACGCCCACCGCGCTGAGCGTCGCGCCGTGCTCGACGAGGTGCACGGGCGTCATGCTCATGAGCGCCACCATCACGGCGTGGCTGAGCGCCACGGTGAGCACCGCCCGACGGGCCGCGCCACTGCCCGCGAGCACCCGCAGCCCGCCGGCCCGTGGGGCGGGCGTCGCGACGACGGGCGTCCGTGCGGCCTCGTCGGCGGCAGCGAGCAGCAGGGGGTCGGGGCGCAGGCCGGCGACGTAGACCACCGCACCGAGCGCCTGCGCGACGGCGGCGACGACGAACCCGCCGGCCAGCGGCGGCAGCCCGAGCGCCCGCGCCAGGCCCTCCCCCGGCTCGTACAGGTTCGGCCCCGCGACGGCGCCGATCGTCGTCGCCCACACCACGAGCGACAGGTCCCGCCCGCGGCGGGCCGGCGCCGCGAGGTCCGTGGCGGCGAAGCGCGCCTGGAGGTTGAGCGTGGTCGCCGCGCCGAGCGCCAGGATGCCCAGCAGGAGCAGCGGCAGCAGGTCAGCGACGGCCGCGGCCACCACGACGAGGCTGCCGAGCACCGCCACGAGCGCCCCGGTGGTGAGCGACACGCGCCGGCCGCGCCGCAGGGCGAGCGTCGCGAGCGGGACCGCGAGGAGCGCGGCGCCGAGCGTGCCCATCGTGGCGGCCATGCCCGACCACGCGGGCGACCCGGACACGTCGGCGACGAGCAGCGCACCGAGGCCGAGTGCCGCGCCCGTGCCCAGCCCGCCGAGCACCTGGCCGGCGGCGAGGACGGCCACGACGCGGCGCTGCAGCCCGCGGTGGTCGCGGGGGGCCTCGCCGGCAGCCGCACCGGCGGCCCCGGCGGCGGGCTCGGCGGCTGCCCCGGCGGCGGGCTCGGTCATGGTCCTCCTCGAGGTGGCTGGCGGGCGCCCACCACCAGCCTGCCAGGCGCGCGCAGGGCGTGATCAGCTGGCAAAAGTTTCGCTAAAGGGTTCACTCGTTGCCGCGCCGGTCAGCGCTTCGCACAGTGGGCGCAGCGTGGGCGGGAGTCCGACCTGCCCCGCGGTGCGGACCGACAGTTTCGACCCCGATGACGGGTGTCGACGCCGGGCCCGCCCACGTCCTGGAGGGAGACCCGTCCGTGACCACACCCCGCCGCCCGGCGTTCCGCTCCGCGGTCGTCGCACTGGCCGTGGCCGCCCTGGCGACCGCGACCGTCGTGACCGACCTCGGTGCGCCGGCGCCCGCGCAGGCTGCGCCGTTCGCCGCGGCCGTCGAGAACGAGGGCGCCGACTGCGCCGTCCCCACGCTGCCCGACGCCGGCGCCCTGCCGACGAGCGCCCAGCTGCCCGACCCGTTCCGCCGTCTCGACGGCAGCCGCATCGCGACGAAGGCCGACTGGCGCTGCCAGCGCGAGCTGACCCGCCGCCTGGCCGAGAAGTTCGTCTACGGCGAGAAGCCCGCGAGGCCGGCGAGCGTGACCGGGACGGTCACCAGCAGCAGCATCACCGTGAACACGTCCCACCAGGGCCGCAGCGCGAGCTTCTCCGCGCGCGTCGAGCTGCCGAGCGGCACCGGGCCCTTCCCCGCGGTGATCGTGTACGGGGGGTTCGGTGCGGACACGGCGGCGATCAAGGCCGCCGGCGCGGCGGTCATCAGCTACGACCCGTACGTCGTCGGCAAGGAGGGCACGGGCCGCAGCAACAAGCAGGGTGCGTTCTACACGCTGTACGGCGCGCAGAGCCAGACCGGTCTGCTCATGGCCTGGGCCTGGGGCGTCAGCCGGATCATCGACGTCATCGGCCAGTCCGGCGGCAGCATCCTCAAGGCCGACGCCACCGGTGTCACCGGGTGCTCCCGCTTCGGCAAGGGCGCGTTCGTCGCCGGGGCGTTCGACCAGCGGATCGGGCTGACCATGCCGATCGAGTCCGGCACGGCCGGCGTGCCGATCCTGCGCGGCGTGCCCGGCGAGGGCGCGCAGAGCCTCAGCAGCGCGTACGGCGAGCAGCCGTGGTTCGGCGACGCGTTCGGCACCTTCACCAGCAGCCCGAACCGGCTGCCGGTCGACACGCACCAGGTCGTCGGCCTGGTGGCGCCGCGCGGTCTGCTCGTCCTCGACAACCCGCACATCGCGAACCTGGGACCGCGGTCGGCGAGCGTCGCGGCGCTGGGCGGTGCCGAGGTCTACAAGGCGCTCGGGGCCGGCGCGAACATCTCCTACTGGTCCGACGTGCAGGACGGCACGCACTGCGCCAACCGCAGCGAGTGGCGCACGCCGATCCAGCAGAACATCCAGAAGTTCCTCGTGGGCAGCGGCAGCGCGTCCGGCACGTTCCGGATCTCGAGCCGCGCGCAGGGCCGGCTGGCCGACTGGGCGTCGTGGACGACGCCGACGCTGACGGACGGCCCGACGCAGCAGCCGACCCAGCAGCCGACCCAGCAGCCCACCCAGCAGCCCACCCAGCAGCCCACCCAGCAGCCCACCCAGCAGCCCACCCAGCAGCCGGGCGGGGCGTGCACCGCGGCGGTGTCGGTCAACCAGTGGAACGGCGGCTTCGTGGCGACCGTCAGGGTCACGGCCGGCTCGGCGGCGCTGAGCCGGTGGACCGTCGACGTGGCGCTGCCCGCCGGGGCGGGCGTGACGAACGCGTGGAACGCCACGCGGACGGGGACGCGGTTCTCGAACGCCGCGTGGAACGGCTCCGTGGGGGCGGGCCTGACCACCGAGTTCGGGTTCCAGGGGACGGGCAGCGCGAGCGGTCTGACCGCCACCTGCAGCGCCGGCTGACCGGCACGTCCCGCGGGGCCCGGTGCGACGTCCGCGTCGCACCGGGCCTCGTCGCGTCGCCCCCCGTCGCACCGGGACCGGCCCGCCGATTGCCCGCGGGCCCGGCGGGGGTCACAGTGGAGTCGGCGGCAGGACGCCCGGTCCCGCCGCGGACGGGGGGCCGACGTGCGCGGCAGCGGCGTGATGGCAGGAGCGGTGCTCGCGGTGCTGCTCGCAGCGTGCGCGGACACGCCCGATGCGGGCAGCGGCGCGCTCGAGACCTCCGCGCCCGCGACCCCGACCGCGACCTCCGGCGCGACCCCGGACAGCACCGGCGACGCGACGCCGTCGCCGACCCCGACGGTCCCCAGCGCGGCCGAGACGTTCTTCCCCGGCGCGCCGGAGGGCGTCGGCGGCGAGGAGGTCGAGGTGCTCGCCGACGAGGACCCGCGCCGCATCCGGGTGGTGACCTGGGGCAGCTCGACGTGCCCGACGCTGCCCGACCAGGTCGTCTGGGACGAGGCCGCCCAGGTGCTGCGCGTGACGCTGACCGACGCGACGGCCTACGGCGACCGCGCCTGCACGGCCGACATCGCGCCGACGACGAGCGTGGTCGCCCTGCCCGAGGGCTCCCCCGACGCGACCAGCCTCACCGTCGAGGTCGCGGGCGAGCGGCTGACGCTCGGCTGACGACGCGCCCTCGACGGCACCGGTCGCGCGCCGCCGCACCGGCGCACCCGCCCCCGGGTGCGCTCACGCGTCGACCCGGACGTCGGCCGCCGCCAGCGGGTCGTCGAGCCCGACCACGCCGAGCTCGACGCGGCGGATCCCGTCGGTGGGCACCGCGACGGACGCGCCCAGGCCCGCGGCCGTGCGCTCGCCCGTGCTGGTCCACGTGCCCACGACCGACCGGTCGCCGTCCGCGTCGACGACGACCAGCTCGTACACGCCCTCGGCCAGCTCGTCGGCGGTGTACTCGCACCACCAGTCGAGCCGGGTGCCCCACCGGACCGACGTCAGCGTGAGGTCGGCGCTGACGCCCGACCCGTCGACGGGCGTCAGCGTGACCGTGCGCGCGTCCGTGGCGACGACGGGGGGTGCCTCCGTTCCCGCACCCACGAGCGCCGCCCCGCCGAGCCCGCCGACCGCGACGAGCCCGGCCGCGGCGACCGTGAGGACCGCGCGGCGGCGGGTACGCCGGCGCCGCACCGCGTCCGCGAGCGCGGCGAGGGGCACGACGGCCGCGTCGGCGGTCGCGCTCCCCCGGACGTCGCCGGCCGCCTGCGCGCCCGCGGCGGTCGCCACCTCCGGCGGCACCTGACCGAGCAGCGCCGGCACCCCCGCGAGCTCCGCGACGGCCTCCCGGCACGCGGGGCAGCCGGCGAGGTGCTGCTCGTAGGCCCGGCGCTCCTCGGGCCCGAGCGCGCCGAGCACGTACGCGGCGTCCCACTCGCGGTAGGGGTCGGTGCCGGGTGCGCCGGTCATGGTGTGACTCCCTTCTCCTGCAGCGCGAGCCGCAGCGCGCGCAGCGCGTAGTGCATGCGGGACTTGACGGTGCCGGGCGGCACCCCGTGCTCCGCGGCGAGCTCGGCGACCGACCGGCCCCCGTAGTACGCGCCGACCACCACCGCGCGGTGCTCGGGCGAGAGGCCGTCGAGCGCGTCCGCCACGAGCCACGCGTCGAGGACCCGCTGCGTCCCGTCGGCGGTGGCGGAGTCGGGCACGCGGTCGGTCGCGAGCTCGCGCCGCCGGTGCGCGCTGCGCACGTCGTCCACGACGAGGTTGCGGGCGACCGTGAAGAGCCACGCCCGCACCGACCCCTCGGGACGCGTCAGCACGTCGGGGTGGCGCCAGGCGCGCAGCAGGGTCTCCTGCACCACGTCCTGCGCGCGGCCCTCGTCGGTCATGCGCGCGACGTACCGGTGCAGCTCGGCCGCGTGCGCGGCGTGCACCGCGCGCAGCAGCGCGTCCGCGTCGGTGCTCACCACCTCACCCTCACCCGGCGGCCGGGGTCAGCACCAGGTCGAACTCGACGGCGCCGGTCTCCTCGACCGTGACGAAGCCCAGGTCGGGGGGCGTGATGCCCCAGTCCCGGAACGTCACGGGCACCGCGCCGACGACCTGCACGCCGTCGCCCGTCGGCGCCACCTCGGCGTCCACCGTGACGGGCCGCGTGACGTCGCGGATGGTGAGGTCGCCCGTCAGACGCGCGTCGGTGGACCCGGCCACGAGCTCCGCCGGCTCCGTGAGCGTGAACGTCGCCGTCGGCCAGGTGTCCGCCTGCATCGCGGTGCCGCGGAAGTAGTCGTCGCGGCGCTGCTGGTCCGTCGCGATGCTCGCGACGTCCACCTCGACCGTCGCGGCCGTGAGGGTGCCGCCGTCGACCGTCAGGTCGCCGCTCACCTGCTCGGTGCGGCCCGTGACGGTGACGTCCTCGCCGCCGAGCACCTCGTCGAGCCGGTACCCCGCGAAGGAGCCCTCGCCCACCGTCCAGGTCCCGTCGAGCGACGTGGGGTCCGCCAGGCCGCCGGCCGCGGCGGACGCGTCGAGCGTGGGCGCCGCCTCCGCCCGCACGGTCGACGCGTACAGGCGCGGGCCCAGCACGGCGCCGACCCCCACCAGCACCGCCGCACCGACCCCCACGGCCGCGAGCACCTTCGTCCGCTTCTGCATCGTCCCGCCTCCCGCTGCGTCGACCCTCGTCGTCGGGGAGACGAGACGGGCGCCCCTGCGGTTCACCGGGCGCGGGTGCGGGTGGGGCGGCAGCGGTCCGGGCGTGCACGGCCGGCCGGCCGCGCACGCCCCGGAGGACGCCGACGGGGCCCACGGAAGGACCCCGTCGGCGACCGGTCAGCAGGTGTGCCCGGTGGCGCACCACTGGTGGGCGACGTCGACGACGAGCCGCGAGCCGGAACCCGGACCGGGCAGCACGAACGCGCGGAACGGCAGCCGGGCGCGCACGCCCAGCCCGATCGTCGACTGGCCCTCGAAGCTGCCGGCCCAGACGACGTCGCGGAAGGTGCGGTAGCCCCCGCACGGGTGTCGACGATCCGGTAGGGGCCGACGAACCACGAGTCCGTGGCGATCGCCGGCACACCGGCGATCACCTGCAGGCGGGCACCGCCGGCGACCGGCAGCAGGAACCCCGAGCCGTCCTGGCGGATCTCGTCGACGTACCGCACCGACCAGCCGGTGAGCGGGGCGTCGACGTCGAGGACGAGACGGTCGTAGCAGTCGTGCCGTCCGGCCCGGACGTTGACGAGGGTGCCCTCGGACAGCAGGGTCCCCGCCGCCTTCGGCATGGAGCCCCACGTGATGCCGCAGTAGGGGTGCGCGGACGCGGCCGGCGCGGCGAACAGGTGCAGGCCCGCCAGCAGGGCGAGGGCCGACAGGGCGCTGAGGAGTCGGGAGCGCATGGTTTCCTCCGGGAGGTCTGGTCGTGGTGCACGCGCTGCCGCGTGCGTGACGTCGGCAGCGCGGCACGGCGCCCGCCCCCCACGAGGTGCCGCCCGCCACCGCCGACGCGGACGGTGGAGACGTGCCACACCTGCAGGGGCACGCAGCAGGTGCCCCTGATACACGAGGGTGGTGCCGTGACCGGTCGCCCGCCCACGCCCTCCCCCGGGGCGGCTCCTGCCGTGGTGCACGTCGTCCGCGTCCCCCACGAGGAGCCCGGCGAGGACGCACGCTCGGTGCTCGCCCCCACCGAGCGCGTGCGCGCCGAGCGCTACCGCCGCGCGGAGGACCGTCGTCGCTCGCTCACGGCCGCGCTGCTCCTGCGCCACGCCGTCGGCGCGCTCACCGGGCTCCGGCCGGCCGACGTGGACGTGCGGCGCACGTGCGCCTCCTGCGGCGTGGGCGACCACGGCCGGCCCGCGCTGCCCGGCACGGGCTGGCACGCGTCCGTCAGCCACGCGGGGGCGTGGTGCGTGGTGGCGCTGACGACGGCCGGGCCCGTCGGGGTCGACGTCGAGGTGCTCCGGGCGCTCGACACGGCGGGGCTCGGCGCCGCCGTCCTCGGCCCCGGGGAGCACGCGCGGGACGCGGCGGCGCTGCTGCGCCTGTGGACCCGCAAGGAGGCGGTCGTGAAGGCGACGGGAGCGGGGGTGGGCACGCCGTTCCGCGACGTGCTCGTGGGGCCCGCCGACTGGCCGGCCGCGCTGCGGGGGTGCCCCGGCGTGCCGCCCGGCACGGGTCTGCTGCGCGACATCGGGGCACCCGCCGGGCACGTCGCGGCCGTCTGCGTGCTGCCCGCGCCGGCCCCGCACGGCGACGCGACCGCGTCCGGGCTCGACGTGCGCGAGCTCGTCGTCCCCACGCCGGACGCCGCCGGCCGCGCCCTGGCCCGCGCGTCGACCGCCGCGGCACCGCCGTCCGCGTGACGCGCCCGACGACCGCGTGCCGGCGGCCGCACGCCGGCGGCCGCACGCCGGCGGACCCGCCCGCACGGGCAGGTCCGCCGGGTGCCGGTGCCCGTCAGCCCAGCGTCAGGCGGACCGTCGCGTAGGAGTGCGCGGGGAGCACGACCTCGAGCCCGCGCGCGTGCGGGCGCACGCCGTCGAACGCCACGGGGGCGACGGCGTCCGGCGCCTCGGGCGTGTTGTGGGCGTTCAGCTCCGGCGCGGTGAGCACGCGCGCCTCGTGCCCGGTGACCTCGCGCCCGCGCAGGTCGAGCACGAGCGTGAGCGGCTCGTCGGCGTCGAGGTTCGACAGGGACAGCAGCGCGGTGTCCCCGGTGGTGGACGCCGACGCGGAGAACAGCTCCAGGCGCTTCCCGTCGACCTCGCGGGTCGGCACGTCGCCCTTGAGGTGCACGTCGAGCGCGGCGGCGTCGTGGTGACCGGTGTTCATCTCGAACACGTGGTAGCTCGGCGTGCGCACGAGCGCCCCGGTCTCCGGGTCGGTGAGCAGCATCGCCTGCAGCACGTTGACGGTCTGCGCGATGTTCGCCATGACGACGCGGTCGGCGTGCCGGTGGAACGCGTCGAGGTGGCGGCTCGCGACGAGCGCGTCCCGCAGCGTGTTCTGCTGGTACAGGAAGCCGGGGTTGGTGCCCTTCTCGACGTTCCACCACGTGCCCCACTCGTCGACGACGAGGCCGACGCGCTTGCGCGGGTCGTAGCGGTCCATCACGGCGCCGTGCCGGTCGAGCAGCTCCTCCATGTACGCGGCGCGGGCGAGCGCGACGTACCACTCGTCGGTCGTGAAGTCCGTGGCCCAGCCCTTGTCCGACCACGGGCCGGTCATCGTGTAGTAGTGCAGCGAGACGGCCTGGAACGGCGCGGCCTTGCCGTCGGACGTGTCCAGCGGGTCGAACGACCGCATGAGCGTCTCGGTCCAGTGCAGGTCGTGGTCGGACGCGCCGGCGGCGATCCGGTAGACCTCGTTGCCCGCGTGCTCGCGCACGTACGTGGAGTACTGCCGGGCCAGCGACGCGAACTGCTCGGCGCGCAGGTTGCCGCCGCAGCCCCACGCCTCGTTGCCGATGCCCCAGAACGGGACCTTCCACGGCTCGTCGCGCCCGTTCTCGCGCCGCAGCGCGGCCATCGGCGAGTCGTCGGCGCGCGTCAGGTACTCGATCCACTCGCTCATCTCGCGCACCGAGCCGGACCCGACGTTGCCGCTCACGTACGGCTCGGCGCCGAGCAGCTCGCACAGGTCCATGAACTCGTGCGTGCCGAAGGAGTTGTCCTCGACGACGTCGCCCCAGTGCGAGTTGACCATCCGCGGCCGCTGCTCGCGCGGGCCGATGCCGTCGCGCCAGTGGTAGTCGTCGGCGAAGCAGCCGCCCGGCCAGCGCAGGTTCGGGATGCGCAGCGCGCGCAGCGCCTCGACCACGTCGGTGCGGATGCCCCGCACGTTCGGCACGTCGGCGTCCTCGCCCACCCAGAACCCGCCGTAGATGCACCGGCCCAGGTGCTCCGCGAAGTGGCCGTAGACGTGGCGGCTGATGGTGGGCCCGGGCAGGTCGAGGTCGACGACGGCCGTGAGCGGGACGGGCATGGTGCTCCTTCGCACGAGGGTGGGACGGGTGGGACGGGCCGGGCGGGCGGCGGCGTCAGCCCTTGACGCTGCCGGCCAGCAGGCCGCTGGCGATGTGCCGCTGAGTGAACACGAAGAAGACGACCATGGGGATGAGCGCCACGACCGAGACGGTCATGAACATCGGCCAGTCGGTCGTGAACTCGGTGACGGCGTTGTAGACCTGCAGCACGATCGTCCGCTTCTCCGGGCTCGAGATGATGACGGTCGGCAGCAGGAAGTCGTTCCAGACCCACATGGTCTGGAAGATGCCGACCGTCACGAGGATCGGCTTGATGAGCGGCAGGACGATCCGCCAGAAGATCTGCACGTCCCCGGCGCCGTCGAGCCGGGCCGCCTCGATCAGCTCGTACGGCAGGGTGCGCATGTACCCCTGCACGAGGAAGTAGCAGAAGATCGACCCGCCCAGGTAGAGCAGGACCAGGCCGTTGAGGTCGTCCACCAGCCGGAACCCGACGAGGGTGCGGTACAGCGGGATGAGGGTCGACTGGCCGGGGACGACGAACCCGATGAGCAGCACCGCGGCGAGGATCCGGTTGAGCCGGCTGGTGCGCACGACCATCGCGTACGCGGCCAGCGCGCCGACCGCCAGCTGCAGCAGCACCGCGGCCGCCGTGACGTACAGGGTGTTCGCGAACGACCGGTAGATGCGCGGGTCCGAGAGCACCTGCGCGTAGTTGCCGAACACCGGGTCGGTCGGCAGCCCGAGGGGCGTCGCCACCATCTCGCCCTGCGTCTTCAGGGTGTTCGCGAGGACGTAGTACAGGGGCACCGCGACGACGGCGGCGAGCGCCAGCATGACGACGCTCAGCACCGTCCGGCGCCACAGGGGCGTGGTCACACGAACCTCCGCTCGACGTAGCGGGTGAGGGCGAGCTGCCCGAAGGACAGGGCCGCGACCGCGACGGTGAACAGCACCGCGAGCGCCGACGCGAGCCCGTACCGGCCCTGGCCCACCCCGGACACGACGATCGACTGCGTGATCGTGTACGTGGAGAAGCCGGGGCCGCCGTTGGTGAGCGTGTACGGCAGGTCGAACACCTTGAGGCCGCCGGTCATCAGCAGGAACGTGCTGATGACGATCGCCGGCGTGAGCAGCGGCAGCGTGATCCCGAAGAACTGCTGCCGGGCGCTCGCGCCGTCGATCCTCGCGACCTCGTAGTACTCGTGCGGGATGGACTGCAGGTACGCGGTGTAGAGCACGGCGTGCCAGCCGGTCGCGCCCCAGACGCCGACGAGGATGACCGACAGGCGCGCGAGCGTCGGGTCCGACAGCCACCCGAGCGGGCCGATGCCGACGGCGGCGAGCGCCGTGTTCAGCACCCCGGAGTCGAGCGGCGACAGGATGTACCGCCACACCAGGCCGAGGATCGCCATGGACGGGATCGCCGGGAAGAACCAGATCGACCGGACGAGGTTGCGCCCGACGAACGCCTTGTTGAGCTGCACCGCGAGCGGGATCGCGAGCAGCGTGATGACGACGGTCGTGCCGACGCCGAACAGCAGCGTGAACCCGAGACCCGCGAGCATCGACGGGTCGGTCAGGATCACGCGGTAGTTGGCCAGCCCGACGAAGCTCGCCTCCGGGCTGTAGCCGGTGAAGTCCGTGAAGCTCCACCACAGCGTCTGCACCAGGGGGATGAGGAACAGGACGACGAAGACGGCGATCACCGGCAGCAGGAACGCCTTGTTGACGGTGGTCTGCCGCCACCCGCCGGACGGGCGCGACAGCCAGGACCGGCCGGAGCCCCCCGGCACGAGGGCGGGCTGCCGCAGGGTGGTCGTTGCGGACATGGGTACCCCTCTCGGGGCGTGCCCGGCGGCGGCGGTGCGCCGCCGCCGCCGGGCACGCGAGGTCGTCAGGACGCGGCGAGCTTCGTGTCGAGCGCCTCGGCGACCTGCTCCGGCTGGACCTCGCCGCGGATCATGCGCTGGATCTGCGCGACCGCCTCGACGTTGAGCACGTCCTCGGCCCGCTTCCACGCGATCATCGGCAGGTAGAGCTGGCCGTTGCGGATGGGCTCGACCATGGGCTCGAACGACGGGTCGACCGGCGGCTCGAAGTCCTCGGTGACGGTGACGTCGTTCGTCAGGCTCTGGAAGAGCTCGACGGCCTCGGGCTCGGCGAGCCAGCCGAGGAACGTCTTGGCGGCCTCCTGCTTGGCCTCGTCGCTCTTCGCGTTGATCGCGTACCCGGGCGCGGCCGCACCGGCGGCGAACGGCGTGCCGGACTCGTCCATCGCCGGGACCAGGGAGAACTGGAAGTCGAGGTCGGGGTTCGCCTCGCGCAGGGACGCGATGAACCAGGGACCGCCGTTGATGACCGCCACGCGGCCGTTGGCGAACTCCCCGCTGACCTGGTCGCCGTCGAGGCCGACGACGTCCTTCGACATCAGCCCCTCCTCGAAGACGCGGTTGTACTGCTCGAGCGCCGGCGTCCACTGCTCCGCGAACGTCGACTCGCCGTCGAAGATCTGGTCGTCGAGCGACGGCTCCATGTCCGCGTTCTTCGCCCCGATCCACGCCGAGACGGTCGTCGGCATCTGGTCGACGCTCTCGAGGAACGGCGTGATGCCGGCGTCCTGGAGCTTGCGGCACATCTCGAGGAACTCGTCCCACGTCTCGGGGACCGTCTCGTAGCCGACCTGCGCGAGCAGGTCCTTGTTGTAGATGTAGCCGGCGGCCCACGACGACAGCGACAGGCCGTAGTACTTGCCGTCGCGGCCGTAGGTCTCGAGGTTGAACGGCTCGACGCCCTCGACGAAGTCCTCGCCGGACAGGTCGAGCACGTGCCCGCCCTCGATGAGGTTCGTCTTGTTCTCGGCGGCGATGACGAAGACGTCGGGCGCGGTGCCGGACAGCACGCGCGTCTGCAGCGCCTGGATGTACTCGGCCACCGGCGGGGCGTAGGACGCCTCGACGCGGACCTCGGGGTGGTCCTCCTCGAACGCGTCGATGACCTGCTCCATCTGCTCCTCCCCCGTCCAGGAGAGGAAGGTGATCGTGGTGACGCCCTCGGCGTCACCGCTGCCGCCACCGCTGCACGCGGTGAGGGCGAGGGCCGCGGAGGCCGCCACCGCGGCCAGGCCTGCCAGTCGAGAGCGTCGCTTCATCGAGAGCTCCTTCGTGCCCCCGGGGGGCTGTCGGCACGGCGGGGAGACGGCGGCGCTGCCTTGTCGTCCTCGCCATTTAACGTTACACATCGGTGTGCAGGGACGACTGTGCCTGTCCGGTCCTCTACGGTCAAGACCCGGAGCCATCGGATTTGTGAGCGTTCACATGTTGTGACCGGAAGGAGACCTCGTGGCGACCTTGCGGGACGTGGCACGGGCCTCGGGCGTCTCCGTGATGACCGTCAGCAACGTCGTCAACGGACGCCCGAGCGTCGGCGAGGCCACGCGGCGGCGGGTGCTCGACGCGATCGCGGACCTCGGCTACGAGGCGAACCTCGCCGCCCGCCGCCTGCGGGTCGGGCGCACCGGCACGATCGCGCTCGTCGTCCCGCGCATCGACCACCCGTACTTCGGGGAGCTCGCGGCACGGTTCACCGACGCCCTGCGCCCGGCCGGCCGGCACCTCGTCCTCGAGCAGAGCGGCGCCAGCAAGGAGGGCGAGCTCGGCGCCCTCTCGCAGGCGCGGCTGCAGCAGTACGACGGCGTGCTGCTCAGCGCCGTCGGCCTGCAGCACGCGGACGTCGACCGGCTCGACGGCGGCGTGCCGCTCGTGCTGCTCGGCGAGAAGCCCATGCCGCCCCGCTTCGACCACGTCTCCCTCGGCAACCGGGAGGGCGGGCGGCTCGCCACCGCCCACCTGCTCGCGCGCGGCGCGCGGCGCGTCCTCATGCTCGGCGGCACCACGGGGCCCACGGACGGCGGCATGAGCGACCTGCGCGCCCAGGGCTGGCGGGACGCCCACGAGGACGCGGGCGTCGAGGCCGACCCCGCGCTCGTCGTCCCGCTGGCCGAGCTCGAGATGGGCCACGCGCGGCAGGTGGTCCGCCGGCTCGTGGCCGAGGGCCCGGCGTTCGACGCCGTGCTCGCGGTGACCGACCAGGTCGCGATCGGCGTCCTCGCGGGGCTGCGCGACGCCGGGCTGCGGGTGCCCCAGGACGTGCAGGTCGCCGGCTTCGACAACCTCGCCGTCGGGGAGCACGTCGGCCCCGGGCTCACGACGGTGGACCCGGGCAACGACGTGCTCGTGTCGCACGCGCTGCGGCTGCTCGACCGGCGCCTGGCCGGGGAGGCGGCCGACGCCGAGCACGTGGTCACACCTGTGCGGCTCGTGGAGCGCGGCACCACGCGCTGACGGTCACCGGCGCGCGCGACCCGGCCCTCCCGGCCGGTACCGGCCCGACCCGGACGCCCGTGGTCCCGCGTCGGGCTACGGACGCGACCGGGTGCGCCCCTTCACCCAGCCGTACACGACGGTCGCGGCGAGCAGCACGAGGCCCACGACCGTGAGCCACAGCAGGCCCTCCACCAGCGCGCCGAGGATCGACAGCGCGAGCCAGATGAGCGCGAGGACGACGACGACGGTGAGGATCGACTTCATCGCCCCACCGTGTCACGGCACCGCCCGTCCGGCATCTCGCCCGGGCGGCCGGCGGCGGCGCGACCGCACCCGCTTGCGCGTCAGGCCGTCTCGTCCGTCAGCCGCGGTGACACCGGCGCCGGGACCGTCGGCCGCCCGACGCTGAACACCGCGAGCGCGACCTGCGACCGCCGCAGCCCGAGCCGGCGCCGCAGCGCGGCGACGGCGTGCGGGGAGTCGACGACCTCGGAGTGCGGCGCGACCGCCAGCCCGGCGCGGTGCGCGTGCAGCCACGTGCGCTGCAGGGCGCGCCCTGCCTCGACGACGTCGGCGGGCGGCAGTCCGAGCCGGGCGTCGAGCGTCTCGGTCGCGCTGTGCACCCCGCGGGTCTGCGCGACGAGGACGAGGTGCTGCGGGCCGTCGAGCGGGGCGCCGGGCGCGGGCGGCGGCGGGAGCGGACGCGTGCGGTCGACGGCCTCGACCGCGCGGCCGACGAGCCCGGCGACGCGCAGCGCGGCGTCGTGCAGCGCGGGCCGCCGGGTGAGCGGCGCGGCCACGCGGGCGGCCCACGCGGGCAGCTGCAGCATGCGGTCGGTCATGCCGTCGCGGGTGTAGCGCGGGTGCGCGGGGCTCAGGCGCAGCCACCGGACCAGCTCGGCGGCGACGGCCGGGCGCGACGCCGTCCACGCGGTGCCGAGCCGGACGAGACGGCGCATCGCCGGGTCGTCGACCTGGAGCATCCGCAGCCAGGCCGGCAGCTCGGGCGCACCGGCGCGCAGGTCGGGCGCGGGCAGCAGCGGCCCGCGGTTCACGCGCCGCTCGCGGACGTCGGCGGGCGTGAACGGCGTGGCCGCCGGGGACGCCGTGGGACGCAGCACGAGGACGGCGTGGGCCGGGTCGGCCGGACCGCGCACGGGCAGGTCGTCCAGCCGGTCCAGGACGGGCGTCGGCGTGACGTCCAGCCCGACCCCGTCCGCCGCGGCGACGACGACCGCCGACTCGACCCACGCCCCGAGCGCGAGCAGCAGGTCCCGGGACGACGGGTCGCCGGCGCACAGCATGCGGCCGGGCACGACGCCGACCTCGATGCGCCCGTCGACCACGCGCACCGACCACGGCTGGGTGTTGTGCGCCGACGGGGCACGCCCGGCCAGGCGCACCCACCGGCGCAGGTCGTCCTCGGTGACGCCGTGCGTCGCGGTCATGCGGCCTCCTCGCCGCCCGCGGCGGCCGTCGTGCCGGTCACGCGACCGGCCTGCGGTAGAACGTGACGCCGTGCAGCGGGCGCCCGCCGAACCGCGCGAGCTGGCGCGCGGAGGCCGGGTTGTCGCGGCCGACGAAGGTCGAGCGCAGCCGGGTGTACCCGCCGGCCGCGAGGTGCGCGTGGAGCGTGCGGGACAGCAGCGTGAGCACGCCGCGGCCCTGCCGGTCCGGGTCGGTGCCCTGGATGATCAGCACCGCCTCGCGCCGGTACCGGCCACGGGTCGCCAGGAGCCGCAGCTGCTGCAGCGGCCCCAGCCGCCCGCCGACGCGCTGCACGAACGCCGTGATGTCGGGCACCACCAGCACGAAGGCGACGAGCGAACCGCTCGCGGCGTCCCGCGCGAGCAGCAGCAGGTCCTCGTCGACGAGGAAGGCCAGCCCGTCGGTGGCGGCCGCCATCTCCGCGTCGGTGATGGTCGTGTAGTACGGCAGCGCCGCGAAGGAGCGGTTGAGCACCGCGAGCACCTCGGGCACGAGGCGGGCCACCTGCGAGCGCCGTCCGCGCTCGAGCCGCAGGCCGGCCGCGCGCCACTCGTCCTCGGTGGGCGCACCCGCCGCCGACGCGGGGTCGACGTCGACGACCCACGTGTCCGACTCGCCCCAGCGCGCGAAGCCGAGGCCCTCGTAGGCGTCCGGCACCCACGCCGGGTTCCACGGCGAGTCGACGAACCCGCGCGCGTCGGAGCCGGACGTGACGACGCCGCCCGACTGGTTCGGCAGCAGCGACACGGGCCCGAACAGCTGCGCCCGCCCGGCCGCCCGCGCCTCGAGGGCCGCCACCAGGGCGGCAGCGGTGTCCGGATCGGCGAACTCGGTCGCGCCGAACAGCAGGGACGGCACGCCGAGGCGCGCGTCCAGCCGGGCGTCCGTGTGGACGGTGGTGCGGCCCACGGCCCGGCCCGCGGCGTCCCGCACGAGCAGCAGCTCCACGGGCTCGGGGTGCGGGGACGTCCCGCGCCACCACGAGGTGATCGTCGAGGCGAGCAGCGGCACCGCGAGGTCGCGCGGGTGCAGACGCAGGGGGAGGTCGACGAAGTCGCGCAGGTCGGCCCGCGTCCGCACGGGGGCCACGGTGAGGCTCACGACGCGTCGCCCCTCGTGCCGTCGTCCGCGAGGGCGTCCGCGCCGTCGTCCCGCACGTCCTGCGCGGCGACGTGCACGCGGATGTACCCGCCGGTGCCGTGCCGCCGGTCGCGCGTGATCCACGTCATGAGCCGCCGGTGCGCGGGCAGCCGCGCGAACAGCATCAGCGCGTCGCGGTCGGCGAAGAACGCGATCGTGCCGAGCGTGAACGGCGGCTCCCAGTACACCCGGTGCCACACGTACCCCTTCATGCGCCGCATCGCGGCCACCATCGGGTACCACTCGCGCGAGAGCGCCGCCCACGCGTGCGGCCCCCGGTAGCGGGTGGCACCGAGGAACAGGGCGCCGGCCTGCGCCGGGGTGCCGCCGGAGCGGGGCGCGTCCCCGCGCGGGCCGTCCTGCGCACCTGCGTCACGTCGCCGCGGCGGGGCCGGCGCGACGAGCGGCGGGGTCCGTCCGCGCGTGCTCTCGCTGGTCAGCGCCGTGAACCGCTCGATGTGCGCCATCACGTCGCCCTCGGCGCGCCACACGCCGTTGGAGTACCCCTCGGCGTCGGCGACGAACGTGCGCGCGCGCTCGTGCCCGGGCGCGGACGAGCCCGCGAGCGCGTGGGCGTCGGCGGGTGTCGCCACGCACACCACGAGCCCCCGCACCCGTCGACCGTCCGCGTCGCGCGCCCGCAGCCCCGCGCTCCACACGTACCCGTCCGCCGCGCGCACGGCACGTCGCGCGCGGCGCGCCCACGCCGCACCGGCGCCCGTGCGCTCCAGCACCACGAGCGCCTCGGCCCGGGCCTGGCGGGGCGCGCGGGAGAAGTCGCGGGTCCGCATCAGGCGCGGCCGACCGCCGGGTGCGCCGTCGTGGCGTCACGGTCGCCGGGGTCCACGACGTACACGTTCTTGATCTTCGTGCTGCCGCCCGTGAACGGGCCGGTGCCGTGGTCGTGCACGTGCACGCGCAGCTCGGAGGCCGTCGGGTCCTCCTCGAGGGACTGCGCGAAGTCCCGGGACACGGCGGCGAGGTGCCGCAGCACGCCCGCCGCGGCCCGCTCGGCGAGCTCGGCGCGCGCCCCGGCGTCCAGGTCGGCGTCCGCACGCAGCTGCAGGTGGACCGCCGGGCGCTGCTCGTGCTCCCCCACGTCGACCAGCGCGAGCTTGAACGACTCGATCGCGGCCGCGTGCGGGTTGTCGAGGTACAGCCCGTTCTCGACGTCGAGCGGGTAGAGGTTCGCGCCCATGTACGAGACCGTCGAGTCCTTGCGGCCGTACAGCAGCAGGAACGGCAGGCGCATGCGCTGGATCGCGTACGCGCGCTCGAAGCCGAACGCGAGGCGGTCGCGCGCCGGCTCCGGCAGCGCGGCGATCGCGGCCTTCATCTCGTCGAACTGCACGATCGTCGCCTCGTCGCCGATGTCGTAGCGCAGCTTCGGGCTCATGATGTCGGCCGAGTTCAGCGTGACGAGCAGCCGCCCGTCCTGCGTCGTCTCCAGGTAGGTCTCGAGCGGGTTGTACTGGAAGACCATGGGCGTGCGGGCCTCGTCCGGCCCGAGCAGCGCCTCGCGGAACGGGCCGCCGGCCGCGAGCGTGCGGCGCAGCCACACCGACAGGTCGCTCTCCCCCGCCATCCCGATGGTCAGGTCGGACGCGCCGTAGCCGGAGTACACGCGGCCGAACCGGTCCTCGAGGTAGTCGCGCAGCCCCTCGGTGAGGGCCTCGCCGCCGACGAACCCGTGGAGGTCGTACGCGTCCCAGTCGAAGCCCTCGGCGTCGAGGCGGTCGCGCAGGTGCTTGAGGAACGGCGGGTACGCGCAGACCAGGTAGGTGTACCCGGGACCGAAGTGGCGCAGCGTGTCGACGATCTTGTCGAGGTCCGGCCCGGTGTTCTTCACCATCGCGATGCGCGACATCGCGATGCCCGTGTTCGTGCCGGTCGCCCAGGCGCCCATCGAGAACGCGTTGACCGCGAAGAGCCGGCGCGAGCCGAACAGCAGGGTCACGTAGCCGGACACGTTCTTGTGCACGGTGGCCAGCTCGCGCTTGGAGCGCATCCAGTTGTACGGCGTGCCGGACGAGCCGCTGGACTCGTCGACCACGGTGCCGACCGTCTCGATGAGCCCGTCCCAGCACCGCTGGTCCTCGGGGTAGCGGTCGACGTAGTCGTGCTTGGACGTCGGCCGGTAGCGCGTCAGGTCCCACCAGCGGAACCGGAAGCCCGCCTCCTCGACGTAGTGCCGGTAGGCCGGCACGTCGAGGTACGCGTGCTGGCAGATCATCCACGCGTTGAGCCGCGCGAACCGCTCCATCGCCGGGTGGTAGTTGCGGGCGGTGAACCGCCACAGCGCCGGGTGCAGCCGGTAGACGCGGTACACGACGGTCACGAGCCAGGTGGCGAGGCGCAGCGCGGCCTGCCGCAGGACGCTCGTGCGGGGGGCGTCCGGTGTCACGGGCGGACAGTAGCAACGGCGAGCGGCCGGGCACTGCCGCCGTTCGTGGCGCGCGCCGGTGCCGCCCGGGCGCGCACGCGCGGCCGCGCGGGCGGCAGCGACGGCGGTCGACGGCCGCCAGCACGGGAGTCGACGGGCCCATTGACAGCGGCTCGTCGGCGTCGAAGCATGGGCGGGTGCGCAGGGCGCACCGCGTGCCCGACGACGCGCACGCGAGCTCGAGAGCCCGGGGGGCCGGCTCATGACCGTGCGCATGTCTGTCCGGCGGCACGTCGCCGCACTCGGTGCGGGGGCCCTCGCGGTCCCGCTCCTGGTCGTCGCGGCCCCCGCAGCCGTGGCGGCGTCACCCGTCACGGTCACACCGGTGGCCGCGCTCGTCACGGCGGCCGAGGGCGACACCGCGACGGTGACGCTCAGCGCCACGACGGCCGACGGCACGCCGCTCGCCGGGCCCGTCACCGTCTTCTTCTCCACCGGCACGGGCACCGCGACGGGTGGCGCCGACTACACCGAGACCGGTGGCGCCGTCACCTTCCCCGCCGGTGCCGCCTCGGGCTCCACCCAGGAGGTCACGGTCGACGTCGCCGCCGACGACGAGGCCGAGACCACCGAGACCGTCCCGCTGTCCTTCAGCACCACGACGGGCGGCGCCACGGTCTCCGGCGGCGCCACGGTCGCGGTCGTCGCGAACGGCTTCCCGTACCTCGACGCGCAGCGCCCGGTCGCGGAGCGCGTCGCGGACCTGCTGGGCCGCATGACGCTCGCCGAGAAGGTCGGCCAGATGACGCAGGCGGAGCGCGCCAACGTCGCCGGCAGCCCCGGCCGCGTCGCGTCCCTGGGGCTCGGCTCGGTGCTCTCGGGCGGCGGGTCGACGCCGACCCCCAACACGCCCGAGGCGTGGGCGGACATGGTCGACGGGTTCCAGACGCAGTCGCTGTCGACGCGCCTGTCGATCCCGCTGCTCTACGGCGTCGACTCCGTGCACGGCCACAACAACCTGGTCGGCGCCACGGTCTTCCCGCACAACATCGGCCTGGGCGCGATGCGCGACCCGGGGCTGGTCGAGCGGGCCGCGCACGTCACGGCCGCGGAGACGCGCACGACCGGCCCCCAGTGGTCGTTCGCCCCGTGCCTGTGCGTGGCGCGCGACCTGCGCTGGGGTCGCACGTACGAGAGCTTCGGGGAGGACCCGGCGCTCGTGGTCCTCAACGAGACGGCGATCGACGGGCTCCAGGGCCCCGCGCGCAGCGAGCTCGACCAGCCGGACCGCGTGCTGGCGTCCGCCAAGCACTTCGCGGGCGACGGCGACACCGAGTTCGGCACGGGCGAGGGCGAGTACACGATCGACCAGGGCGTCACGGTCACGAACCGGCAGGACTTCGAGCGCATCGACCTCGCGCCGTACGTCCCCGCGGTCCGGCAGTACCGCGCCGGCACCGTCATGCCGTCGTACTCGAGCGTGGACTGGACCGAGAACGGCGTCGGCGACCCGCTGAAGATGCACGCCCACCAGGAGCTCATCACCGGCTGGCTGAAGGGCCAGCACGAGTTCGACGGGTTCGTCATCAGCGACTACAACGCGATCCACCAGATCCCCGGCGACTACGCGACGCAGGTGCGCACCAGCGTCAACGCCGGCGTCGACATGTTCATGGAGCCGAACACCGCGGACCCCTTCGTCGCCACCCTCATGGGCGAGGTCCGCGCGGGACGCGTCCCGATGGCCCGGGTCGACGACGCCGTGCGGCGCATCCTGCGGCAGAAGATGGAGCTCGGGCTCTTCGAGCACCCGTTCACCGACCGCGCCGGGCAGGCGGCGATCGGCTCCGAGGAGCACCGGGCCGTCGCGCGCGAGGCCGTCGTGAAGTCGCAGGTGCTGCTGCGCAACACCGGCGACGCGCTGCCGCTGGCGAAGGACGCGCGCCTGTACCTCGCCGGCCGCGCGGCGGACAACATGGGCATCCAGGCGGGCGGGTGGACCGTCACCTGGCAGGGCCAGCCGGTCCCGGACCTGATCCCGGGCACGACCATCCGCGAGGGCATCGCGCAGGTGGCGCCCGACGCGCAGGTCACGTTCAGCCCGGACGCCTCCGCGCCCGTCGAGGGCAACGACGTCGGCGTGGTCGTCGTCGGCGAGACGCCGTACGCCGAGGGCTACGGCGACGTCGGCGGGCCCGGCTGGCCGTGGGACCCCTCCGACGGCGGTGTGCCGCGCGAGCCGAACAAGCAGCTGACGCTCACACCGGGCGACCAGGCGGTCGTCGACACGGTCTGCTCCGCCGTCGAGACGTGCGTCGTGCTGCTCGTCACGGGACGGCCGAACGTCGTGGCCGACCCCGCCGGGCAGGTCGACGCGCTCGTCGCGTCGTGGCTCCCCGGCTCCGAGGGCGCCGGCGTCGCGGACGTGCTGTTCGGCGAGGCCCCCTTCACCGGGCGCCTCGGCATGACGTGGCCGCGCAGCCAGGAGCAGGAGCCGATCAACGTCGGCGACGCGGACTACGACCCCGAGCTGCCCTTCGGCTGGGGGCTGCGCACCGACTCGGCGCGGGCCCGGCTCGAGGCCCTGCGCGCCGAGCTCGAGTCCTCGCGCGACCGGCAGGTGCGGCGCGCCGTCGGCGACATCGACGCGGCGCTCGAGCGCGGCGGCTGGACGCCGAGCGGCGCGGTCGGCAACGAGCGCGCGGTGCTGCGCATCCTGGGGCGCGCGATCGGGCGGCTGTCGGCCAGCGACGAGCCCACGTGGCAGCAGATGGACGCCGTCGTCTCGGTGCTGCGGGACGTCGCCCAGCAGCACGTCGTGGACGCCGGGGCCGACGCGCCCGAGGGCTGGGCGGCGGACCTCGCCGACGCCGAGCACGCGCTGCTGGTCGGGGAGCACACCCGCGCCGCCGACCTGCTGCGCGCGGTGGCCGGGTACCCCGTGAGCTGAGGCGGGACGGACCCGCCGTCGCACGCCGGTGCGTGCGGCGGGTCCGTCGGTCAGCCCTGCGGGCAGAGGTGGCGGGGGGCCTGCGTCGCGGCCGCGACCGCGGCGGAGTCCTCCGCCCCGTACTCGCCCATGACCCAGGGCAGGACGTCGCTCGCCGTGACCTCGCCGGCCTCGAGCCGCGCGCAGATCGCGCGGCCGACGTCGAGGACGTGCTCGTCCGACCAGTCCTCCCGCGCGACCCCGGCGACCTGGGCCATCGCCTCGGTGTAGGCGGCCTCGCGCGGGTCGGTGGTCGGGGTGGCCTCGTCGGGCTCGTCCTGGCCGGAGCACCCGGCGAGGAGGCCGGCGAGCGTGCAGGCGGCCACGATCAGCGGTGCGGTGCGTCTCATGCTCCCCCGTTCGGTAAGCGCAGTCCACGCCTTGAGGGGCGGCGGGTCCGGTCCCGCTTCCGTGGTGCCCGGGTCCCTCCGCCGGGCGCAGCCGCGAGCCCGGGGCGCGTGCGGGGGCACGCGTCGGGCCCACGGTAGTCCCGGTGGCCCGCGGCGTGGCGCGGCGTGCCGGCGCAGCCGGGGACGGGCGCAGCCGGGGACGGGCGACGACGTGCGCCGCTCTGCCATGCTCCGGCCCATGGGATGGGGCGCGACGCTGCTGCCGCTGTCGGACTTCGCGCAGGACTGGGAGTGGCTGGCGGGGTGCGCCGTCGACCCGCTGCCGGACGCACCGCCGACGCCCCGGCCGGCCGTCCGCGCCGTGGACGTCCTGCACCTGCTGCGGGCGGCGGGGCTGTCCGGGTGGACCTCACCCCGGATCGACGACGAGCTCGACGTGCTCCTGCGCGACGACGCCGCCACCTCCGCGTACGCCGCCACGACGCTGACCGACGTCCTCCTGCACCCCCGCTCCGAGCCGGACGCCCCCCTGCCGGAGCGCATCGACCGGGACACGCCCGTGGTCGCCCTCGGCCTCACCCGGCCGCACCCGCACGCGGCGCTGCGGGCGGCGCAGGCCCTCGTCCCGGTGTGGGGCCCGACCGTCGCCATGGAGCACTCGGGGTGCCGGTCGCTCGTGGTCGACGGCGTCGTCGCGGACCTCGACGCCGCCGTCGCCCGCTGGTTCCACCCCTGACGTCCGCGGGCGCGGCGACCCTTTCGGGGCCGCACCCGAAAGTGAGCGGACCATAACGTTTACGTCCATCGACGGTGGGGGCGCCAGGTCCCAGAGTGGACCACCGCCGACCGGCTCAGGGTTGATCCGGGGACGGCTCATCGAGGAGGCATGATGACCCCACCCATGCTCGGACGAGGACGAGGGCGTCGTCACGGCGCTCGCAGCGCGGGCGCGCTCGCCGTCGCCGTCGTGACCGTCGCGGTGACCGCTGCCGTGGGCGTCCCCGCCCACGCCGCCGGCTCGACGCTGCAGGACGCCGCCGAGGAGCGCGGCCGCTACTTCGGCACGGCGATCGCCGCGAACAAGCTCAGCGACTCGACGTACGTGACCATCGCGAACCGCGAGTTCAACATGATCACCGCCGAGAACGAGATGAAGATGGACGCGACGGAGCCGTCGCAGAACCAGTTCAACTTCACCAACGGCGACCGGATCGTCAACTGGGCCCTGCAGAACGGCAAGCAGGTCCGCGGCCACGCGCTCGCGTGGCACTCGCAGCAGCCGGGCTGGATGCAGAACATGTCCGGCACCGCCCTGCGCCAGGCGATGCTCAACCACGTCACGCAGGTCGCGACGCACTACCGGGGCAAGATCCACTCCTGGGACGTCGTGAACGAGGCGTTCGCCGACGGCAACGGCGGCGCCCGCCGCGACTCGAACCTGCAGCGCACCGGCAACGACTGGATCGAGGCCGCGTTCCGCGCCGCCCGCGCCGCCGACCCGGGCGCCAAGCTCTGCTACAACGACTACAACACGGACAACTGGAACTGGGACAAGACCCAGGCCGTGTACAACATGGTCCGCGACTTCAAGGCCCGCGGCGTGCCGATCGACTGCGTCGGCCTGCAGTCCCACTTCAACTCGGGCAGCCCGTACCCGAGCAACTACCGCACCACGCTGTCGAGCTTCGCGGCCCTGGGCGTGGACGTGCAGATCACCGAGCTCGACATCGAGGGCTCGGGCCAGACGCAGGCCGACACCTACGCCAAGGTCGTCGCGGACTGCCTCGCCGTCGCCCGCTGCACCGGCATCACGGTGTGGGGCGTGCGGGACACCGACTCGTGGCGCGCCTCGGGCACGCCGCTGCTGTTCGACGGCCAGGGCAACAAGAAGGCGGCGTACACCGCGGTCCTCAACACCCTGAACAACGGCGTCACCCCGACGCAGCAGCCCACCCAGCAGCCGACGCAGCAGCCGACGCAGCAGCCCACCCAGCAGCCCACGCAGCAGCCGACCCAGAACCCCGGCGGCTCCTGCTCCGCGTCGCTGACGGTCGCCAACAGCTGGGGCGGCGGCTACCAGGCCACCGTGACGGTCCGGGCCGGGTCGTCCGCGCTCAACGGGTGGCGGGTCACCCTGCCGTCCGGCGTGACGACGTCGAACCTCTGGAACGGCGTGCTCTCCGGCGGCGTGGTGACGAACGCGCCGTACAACGGCTCGGTCGCTGCCGGCCAGTCGACGTCCTTCGGGTTCATCGGCAACGGCACGCCGCCGGCCGCCGGGTCCCTCACCTGCGCGTGACGTGACCCTCCGCCGCAGCTGACCGCTCGGCACGACCGGCTCCGGCCCAGGACGACGACGGCGCCCCACACCACCGGTGGGGCGCCGTCGTCGTGCGTGCGCGCGGTGCCGGGGCGGGCGTGGCGCCGCCGCCGCTGGACGACTACCGCGCGACCACCCGGAACGGATCGGCCGTGGGCACGAGCTCCACGGGCACCTCCGGGACCAGGTCGGCCAGCCACCGGGCGGCCTCCGCCATGCCCTCCTGCTCGGACGGCACGTGCCCGACGACGACGAGGCCCGCGCACAGACCCGCGCTCACGGCGTCCGCCGCGTACTCGCCCGTCTCCCACTCGTGGCCCTCGCCGATGACGAGGACGTCGACGTCGGGCCGCGCGAGGAGGCGCCGGTTCGGCCCGAAGCCGTGGAACCCCGGCTGCAGGCCGACGGTGCGCACGGGCGCGTCGGGGTCGCCGACGTAGCGCAGCGCCCGGGCGCCCAGGGCCTGCGCGACGTGCGCGGCGAGGGCGCCGAGCGTCGTGGGCGGCAGGTCGTAGACGCCCTCGACGTCGGGGCGCTCGGCGTCGAGCCAGCCGAGCGCGCGGGCGACGCCGGTGAGCACCCCGTCCGGCCGGCGGTCGTGCCAGACGTCGTGCAGGTGGAGGACGACGAGCCCGTGCTCGGCGACGAAGGCCGACTTCGCCGCGTACACCGGGTCGGCCTCGGCGGCGAGCTCCGCGTCGGCCGCCCCGTGGTGGTCGAAGTAGAGCGGCTCGTGCGTGACGACGAGGTCGAGCCCGCGCTCCACGGCGTCCCGCAGGACGTCGAACGTCGCCATCATCGTGACGGCGACCCCCCGGACCGGGGCGTCCGGGTCGCCGGCGAGGAACTCGTCGACCGTCCTCTCGCGCCACGGCACCCCGACGTGCGCACCGATCCGCTCCACCACCTGCCGCGCCGTGACCGTCACGGCCGCCACCCTAGCGATGTCCCCGCCGCGGGCCGCGGGACCGCCTCGTACCCTCGACACGTGCCCCGCTCCCCGCTCCCGGCACGCCACGGCCTCGCCGCGGCCCACCTGTGCACCCCGCCCCGCGTCCGCACCGCCGCCGACCCGTGGCCGACGATGGGGGCCTGGCTGCGCCACCGGCTGCCCGAGCACGTCGACGTGGCGGCGCTGCTCACGCAGGGTCGGTTCGTCGACGAGGACGGGCGCCCCGTGCGCGACGACGAGCCGTACGTGCCCGCGCGGCACGTGTGGTTCCACCGGGACCTGCGCGACGAGCCCGCCGTGCCGGGCGCGATCCACGTGGTGCACCGGGACGAGCGCCTCGTCGTGGTCGACAAGCCACCGTTCCTCTCGACGATCCCGCGCGGCCGGCACGTGCTGCAGAGCGTCGTCGTCCGGCTGCGCGCCGAGCTGGACCTGCCGGAGCTCTCGCCGCTGCACCGGCTCGACCGCGTGACGTCCGGGCTGCTGCTGCTCGCGACCGAGCGGCGGTGGCGGGGCGCGTACCAGACGGGCTTCGAGCGCCGCACGGTCGACAAGACCTACCGCGCGCTCGCCCCGCTCCGGCCGGACCTCACGCTGCCGACGGTCGTGCGCGACCACGTCCGCAAGGACCGCGGCACGCCCCGCGCCGAGGTCGTGCCCGGCGCCCCCGTCAACGCCGAGACGCACGTCGAGCTCGAGCGCGAGGCCGACGGCCACGGGGTGTACCGGCTGACGCCGCGCACCGGCCGCACGCACCAGCTCCGGGTGCACCTGGCGCACCTGGGGATCCCGATCGTGGGCGACCCGCTGTACCCGGTCGTGCGCGAGGTCGCCGTGGACGACTTCCGGGAGCCGCTGCAGCTCCTCGCCGCCGAGGTGGCGTTCACGGACCCGGTCGACGGCCGGCGGCGGGAGTTCCGCAGCGTGCGGAGCCTGCCGCTGGACGGGGCGGACGGCGCCGTGCAGCGTCCGGACGACGACGCCGACCACGCCTGAGGGCGTCCCGGGGCGGCGTGCACCACCCCGGGACGCCTCTCGTCCGGGTCACGAGACGACGCAGGCGCTGTCCTCGTCCGGCGGGACCACGACGTCCACGGAGCCGCCCCCCGGCCGGAAGGTGACGCACCGCTCCTGCTCCACCGTCCCCGCCGAGTCGACGCTGCGGTAGCGCAGCGTCTGCCGGTCGGACCGCTTGAGCCGGAACGGCCCCTCGTAGGTCGTCCACTCCCCCGCGCCGACGCGGTACTCGGTGCGCGCGAGCGTCGCGGGTGCGGTCGCCCGGCCGTCCAGGGTGACGGTGACCCAGTTGTTCCCGCGGTACGCCAGCGTCGTCGCCGGCGGCTCCGGCTCCGCGACGCCCTCCGGCCAGCGCACGAGCAGCTCGTCGCCCGTGCCGGTGACCTTCTCGACCGTGATCGTGTTGACGGAGAAGGCGTTGCCCCCGCCGCCACCGCGGATGCCGATGTTGCCGACGAGCCCGTCGGCCGGCTGCGACCCGTCCATCGTGATCTCGCTGACCAGGTCGTAGCTGCCCATGTTGACCATGCCGCTGTTGAAGTACGCGGGCAGCTGCGTCGCGACCTGGTCCGCGGCGTACGGGTGGGCGTTGACCAGGGCGCCGTCGGCGTTCGTGTAGCCGCCGTTGCTGTTGTCCCTGAGCCAGCGGACCCGGATCGAGGTCGTCCCCTTGGCTGTGTAGTTCACGGTGAGGCGGTAGGTCGCACCCGGCTCGGGCCGGAAGGCGACCTCGCCGTCGTCGGTCGTGGACCACGGCCACGCCGTGGCGTCGTCGCCCAGGACGATGTTGGCCCCGCTCCAGGAGTCGCCGGCCGAGGTGTCGTAGACGTGGACGCCGGGGACCGGGGGCAGCTCCTCGCCGCCGGAGGTGTCGATCCACTCGTGGGTGGCGAGGAACTCGTCCGGGTACAGGATGCCGAGCAGCGCCAGCTTCGCCCGGCCGTCGTAGTCGTACGGCATGGCGAACTCACCGCCCTTCCAGCCGGTGCGGACGTCGCGCACGCCCGCGAGCTTCACGGCGGTGACGACCTTCGGGTTGCCGGTCGTGTTGGCCGGGCCGGCCGCGTGGTCGCGGTAGACGCGGAACAGCTCGGCGTACTTCACGCCCTGGTTGTTCTCGTTCTCGGGCGTGAGCTCGCCGGGCGGCAGGGCGATGTCCATCTCCGTGACGTTGACCTCGACGCCGGGGAGGGTCGCGAAGAGCTTGATGTTCTGCTCGACGGCCTCGACGTCCGTGGCCAGGTTGTAGTGCCCCTGCATGCCGATGACCTCGATGAGCGGCCTGCCGTCCGGGCGGACGCCGGCGTACCGCTCGTTGATGTCCTCGACCATCGCGTGGACGACGCGCGCCTTCGTCGGGGAGTCCAGGCCGAAGTCGTTGTACGTGAGCTTGACGTCCCACCCGTTCGCGTCGACCACCTCGGCCGCCTTGAGGAAGGCGAGCTCGACCCACTCCGCGCCGAGCGCCTGGTACCAGCCCTCGCCCTTCGCCAGGGACGCGCGCCAGTCCGCCGGGTCGGCGGTGCCGACGGCCTCGTTCACGACGTCGATCGCCACGAGGCGGTCGCCGAAGTGGCCCAGGACGGCCTCGATGTGGGCGTTCAGGTTCTCGAGCGCGACGGCGCGGTCGAAGGTGCCGGGCTGGCCGAACCGCGCCGGGGGCGCGTCCCACATCCACGTGGGCGTCTGCGAGTGCCACGCGAGGGTGTGGCCGTAGCGCAGGAGGTCGGGGTTGCGGGCCTCGTACCGCGCGAAGGCCGCCTCGGCCGCGTCGAAGGTGAAGACGCCCTTCTCCCGCTGCGTGCTCTCGGGCTTCATCTCGTTGCCCGGCGTGTAGGACGCGTAGTTGTACGTCAGGCCCTCGATCTCGCCGGCACCGAAGACGCCGAACGAGAAGTGGTCCGCGTAGACGTCCTTCATCGGCGGGTAGTGCTCGAAGGTCTGGCCGCTGGGGGGCAGCGCCGGCTCGGCGGCGGCGACCGCCTGCTGGCCGGCACCCACCGCGGCGAGCGCCGTCATCCCCGCGAGGACGGAGGCGAGCACCGACCGTCGCCGGCGCCCTCCGCTGCGGGGCTGTGCGCGGAGCCGGCCCGTCCCGTGGCTGTGGTCTCTCGTCGCCGATCCGACATGGCACCTCCGGTGACGTCCCCGGGCACCCTTGCACGGGGAGGGAGTGGCAAATTTGCCGTCGTTGCACGGCGGCATTGCCACGATCGCGGGGGTCGGGGCGGTGTCAAGCAGCTCCCCGCGGCACCGTCGGTACCGGCGCGGCCACGCAGCCGCGCCGACCGGGGCTCGGCGCGTGTCGACGACCTCAACCGTTTCGGACCGTTGCCGTCGCCCCGGCGCAGCCGAAGGGTTCTCCCCGTACATCTCCACCGACCAGGTCCCGGAGGGGCACCCATGTCACGGATCTCACCACTGCGCCGTCGCCTGACGGCCGCGGCCGGCGCCCTCGCGCTCGGCGGCGCGATGCTCGCGGGCGCCGTCGTCACCGCCGCACCGGCGGCGGCGCACGGCGCGGTCTCCGACCCGCCCTCGCGCATCTACGGCTGCTACGACCGCTGGAGCGCCGCGTGGACCGACCCGGCCATGCAGACGCAGGACCCGATGTGCTGGAACGCCTGGCAGAGCAACCCCAACGCCATGTGGAACTGGAACGGCATGTTCCAGGAGAACGTCGGCGGCCGGCACGAGCAGGCGCTCCCGAACGGCAAGCTCTGTTCCGCGAACAACCCGACCTACGCGGCCGCGGACGTCCCCGGCGCCTGGCGCGCGACCCCCCGGTCGCACAACTTCCGCCTCACCGTGCACGACCCGTCGAACCACGGCGCGGACTACCTGCGGATCTACGTCACCAAGCCGGGCTACGACGCCCGCACCAAGGCGCTCGCGTGGTCCGACCTCGAGCTGATCAAGACGACGGGCAGCTACCCCACCTCGAGCCCGTACGTCACCGACGTCAGCGTCCCGAGCGACCGCCGCGGGCACCACGTCGTCTTCACCATCTGGCAGGCCAGCCACCTCGACCAGCCGTACTACCAGTGCAGCGACGTCGACTTCGGCGGTGGCGGCACCCCGTCGCCCAACCCGACGACGCCGGCCCCGAACCCGACCACCCCGGCGCCGAACCCCACGACGCCGGCCCCGAACCCGACCACCCCCGCGCCGAACCCGACCACGCCGAACCCGACGACGCCGGCCGGCGCCTGCACCGCGACGGTCTCGGTCGCGAGCTCGTGGCAGGGCGGCTACCAGGCGACGGTGACGGTCAGGGCCGGGTCCAGCGCGATCAACGGGTGGAAGGCGACCATCAACGGCGCGACGATCACCCAGGCGTGGAACGGCACGGCCTCGGGCAACACCATCAGCTCGTCGTCGTGGAACGGGAAGCTGGCCGCGGGGGCGACGACCTCCGCCGGCTTCCTCGGCAGCGGCAGCGCGAGCAACCTGAGCGCCACCTGCACGGCGTCCTGACCGCCGGCTGACGGCACGAGGGCCGCACGTCCACGAGGACGTGCGGCCCTCGTCACGCGCTCAGCGGCCCTGTCCGCGCACGGTCCCGAGGGTGACGTCCTCTGCGCGGCTCCGGCTCGCGCGTCACGTCGTCAGGTCCAGGACCGGGATGCCGGGGAAGGCATCGACGATCGGCTGGATGTCCGCGCGCGCGGCCTCGAGCGTCTCGAACCTGCTCGGCGAGATCCGCCCCGCGTACAGCTGCTCGTAGCCGTCCGCGTTGTACACGTGCCAGTTGTACGTGACCGGGAGCCGGCACAGCCGAACCTCTTCGAGGAACGCGGCACGCTGCTCGGGGGTCTCGTCGACCGCGTGGTAGTCCTCGACGTCGTCGGGCGTGCCCCCGCACGGTCCGACGGCGTTGAGCAGGACGAACGGCAGCTGGGAGCCGAGGAGCTGGAAGTGCAGCTGCATGCGAGGGTCGGGCTCCGTCGCACTCGTGGGCGCAGGCGGCGCCGCGGGACCGAACAGCGCGCGGATGTCCGCCTCCATGACCGCCGGGAGTGGCTGGCCGGGGACGCCGACCACCCCGCTGCCGTCGCCGTTGGGTGAGACGTAGACGTGGACGCCACTCGTGCGGGCTGCCGCGACGTCCTCGGCACGGATCACCGCGTTGACCTCCGTGGCCGGGCCCGTCTGAGCTCCGCCTGCCTGCTCGGTGGTGGCCGCGCCCGGTGCCGCAGACTCCTCGGGACCGAGATCCGCCGCGGTGGGTGCGCAGCCCACGAGCACGAGAGCGAGGAAGGCGGTGTGGATCAGGGGGAGGGTCGTCTCACGAGTCGTCCTATCGGCAACACCGAGCTCGACCTGACCGGTGGTGTCCCACCGGGGCCGCCGATCGCCCGGTGAGGTCAGGCGTCGGGGCACTCGCAGGCGACGCCGGTGCCCCAGCTTGGCTCGCCTCCGCCGAGGCGGCCGCCGCGCGCCCTCACTCCGGTGTCAGCACCGCCACCGCCCCCGACAGCAGACCGGTGCTCAGGCACTCCCGCACACGCTGCATGTCCTGGGAGACGGCGTCCTGCCGCAGCGAGAACGTCAGTCGGGGGAACGGGGCGTCGAGCGCCGACACGGTCGCCGCGTCGACGGCGGCGTCCTGCGCGCACGCAGCAGCCCGCTCGGCGGGCTGCGCGTGCACCAGGTCGAAGGCGTAGACCGACCCCTCGGTGTAGTGCTCGAGCACGAGCCCGGCATCTCCTCGCCGGACCGGGCTGAGCCCGCGGGTGTCCCAGTACCTCGTGCTCAGGGCCAGGGTCACGACCTCCGTGGCGCCCGTCGCCTCGACGGCAGCGGCGTCGACGGCGTCGAGGTCGCCGCTGCTCGAGACGGCGGAGGCGGCGCTCCCGACGAACGGCGGCAACCACGCGTCGTCGAACGGCGTCACCTCCGTGCGCAGCTCCACCCCGTCGGCGACCCCGCCGCCGGTCAGGACCCGGAGGTCCCGGAGCTTCGGGTAACCCAGCACGAGGTCGTCCGCGAGCCGGGACGCGTCGTGGACGTCCATCGCCGCCACGGCGGCGTCGACCGCACCGGCCACCTCGTCCCGGGTCCGCGCGTCCGGGACGACGAACACCACCGTCCACCCCATCGAGCAGTGGTAGCCCGTCGGGTCGGCGAAGGTGTTCGCGCCGCCGCTGTACGTCCCGCAGCCGTCACCGCGGCCCTGGCCCAGGACGGTGAACCGGTCCGGGAGGACGACCCGTTCGAGCGCGGCGTCCAGCCGCGTCGTGGCGAGGACGCGCGCCTCCTCGATCTCCGGGTCGTGCGGGTCGTACGACGGACCGGACGAGCAGGCGGAGAGGAGCGCACCGAGGGCGAGGAGGCTCGCCGGCCGACGACCAGAGGCGTGCCGGGACGTGCGGGAGGTCCGGGCAGGCCGTCGCGACTCGTCCGGATCGTCCACGGGGACACCGTAGGGGCCGCCGCCCGGACGGTGGCCGGGTTCGTCCCGGTGCTGCCGGCCCCGGCGACAGGGGGCGCACGCGCCGGAGCCGGCGGGCAGGAGGTCGCGCATCCGCCCCGCGAGACCCGCCCCGCGTTCTAGGGTGACGACCGCCCGGCCGACGGCACCTCGCGTCGGCGGCCGGCGCGACCCGCCTCCTCGTCCGGTCCTGCCCCCGGACGGGAGGTCTCCCACCCACGAGCTGGGGAGCACCGATGACGCCGCGCACGAGCACGACCGGATCCTCCCGACGCGCGGCTGCCGTCGGGCTGGTCGCGGTGACCCTCACGGTCGGGGCGGCCGGGCTCTCCGACGCGCTCACGACCGACGACCGGCCGAGCGCCGGGGCTGCGGCGGGCGACGGCGCGGCCGGGACGGACGCCCCGGCGACGGCCGACACCCTCGCCGCCGCGGAGGAGTACACGCAGGAGCGAGCGGACGCGTTCTGGGGTGCGGACTACGTCCTGGAGGACGCGTTCGCCCTCGCCGAGCTGTGGGACGTGGACGTCCTCGAGGCGAAGGCGCGGGCGGGGCAGATGCTGCTCGACGGGCAGCCCGTGCCGATCGCGCCCGGCTCGTCGCTCGACCTGACGGATCCCGAGACGGTCGCGCAGCTGGAGCTGGTGGCGTTCTGGGACGCGGGGTACACGAGCGACGACGGCGCGGCACTCGCGGCGCTGTGGGACGTCGACGTCACCGAGGCCAAGGCCACCGCCGGGCGCATGCTCCGCGAGGGGCAGCCGCTCCCGATCGGCCCGAGCGGCACACCGGTCCCCTGACCTCCCGGGCGCACCCGACCGGTCAGCGTCCCCGCGGTCTGCCGGCGGCCGCCGTGCTCGCTGCGACCGCGAGCGCGTCGGTGAGCGGGGTCCCGAGCAGCTCCTGCAGGTCTGTGCCGGTGGCGCCCAGGAGGCCGTGGCGGACGCAGCTCGCGATCGACGTCAGCATCGGCGGCTGGAAGGGCAGGAGCGTGCTGTCGGCCAGGAGGCGGGCGCGGTACTCGCCCAGACCGATGTCGTGGTGGACGACGCCGAGCCGTGCGGCGACGGCCTCGGCGTCGACCGGTCGGCCGACCAGCTCGTACGTCTTGCCGGCGTGAGCGGCCGGTGACGCCGCGACGACCGCCACGGCCGCAGCCAGGTCCGCCCGTGCGACCGCGGCCAGAGCACCGGCACCGAACGCGGACTCGATGCCGTCCGCCGTCCACGTCAGCAGCGAGCCGAACAGCTCCGCGTACAGACCGTTGCGCAGGATGGTCCACGGCAGCCCGCTCTCGCGGACGACGCTCTCGGTCACCCGGTGCGCGAGGGCGAACCCGAGGTGGTCACCGGCGCCGGTCAGGCTCGTGTAGACGACGTGACGGACGCCGTCGCGGACGGCGGCGTCCACGGCAGCCCGGTGACGGGCGACGACCCGGTCGTCCTCGGCGTAGCCGGCCGAGACGAGGACGAGCGTCGCGACGCCCGCGAGGTCCAGGCTGTCCGGGTCGTCGAGGTCGAGATGACGCTGCCCCGCCCCCGGGGTGCGACTGCCCCCCACGGCCGGCGCGCTCTGCGCGGTCAGCGCCGCGAGGGTCAGCGACGCCAACCGCCCGCTCGCCCCGGTCACCAGGATCATCGGCCGTCCCTTCGTGGTGCTGCTCGGTCACTACGCTGCAGATCGTGAACCGGGCCGACCAGGCCGACAAGGAGGCACGTGCGTGTCAGTGGGGCACACCGCTGTGACCACCGAGGTGGCGGACCTCGAGCCGTGCGGCCGGCCGGACCACCCGGACTGCGGCATCCGCGACGTCCTGGACCGGGTCGGGGACAGGTGGACCGTGCTGGTCGTCACGGAGCTGGCGCCGGGCCCGCGTCGCTTCCGTGAGCTGCAGCGCGCCGTCCACGGCATCTCCCAGCGGATGCTCACCCTGACCCTGCGGCGGCTCGAACGTGACGGCCTCGTGCTCCGCACCGTCCACGCGACCGTGCCGGCGCAGGTCGACTACCGGCTCACCGACGACGGTGCCAGCCTCACGCACCTCGTCCGGGCACTGGCGGACTGGTCGCTGACCCACCGGGACACCATCGCCCGCGCGCGGCACGCCTATGACGCCCTGCACCCCGGCAACGAGCTGCGGTGACCGTCCCGACGGGACCGAGGGTCGCCGCCCCGGGCCGCAGGTGCACCTGAGCGGCCGACGAGGCGGCGCAGCGGTCCGCCGGGCACGCCCGCCCGGCTCGTCCGACCCACGGCCGTCGTGCGCGACACGGCCTCCTCTCGGGCCGTCGACGACTCCGGCATGCTCGGGCGGTGAGCACCCCGCTGAGCGCGTCGTGGAAGCCGCGTTGGTACAACCTGGACCAGTCGTTGGCGGTCGGCCGCCGTGACGCCTTCGCCCTGTCGCTCCCCGGCCCGGGGACCCAGCAGGAGGTCGTCTTCGCGACCTGGGGAGAGTCGACGTACTGGATGGCGACCGTCGTGGCGATGACGCACTCACGGTTCGGTCCCGTCGACGAGGTGGACGCCACGTCCTTCGGGAGTACACGTTCCGGTTCGCGGACGGGCGATGGGTCGCCGTCGAGGCGGAGGAAGGGCCTGGGCGGGTGAACTCGGCGAGCCCGGACTTCCCCGTGAGCGACTGTGACGAGAAGTGGGCGCGCACGGGGGCTGGGACCTGCACGTCCTGCTCGCGGACGTCGAGGGTCCGGTGCCGGTCGAGGTGGCGAGGACACTGATGCACCGGCGGTGACTGCGCCACAGGCCGACGGCGAGCACTGCGCGGGTGGCGGCGCTCAAGGACGCTGCGGTGTAGCCGTGGTGCCGGCGCCGCGCACCGCGCCGGCCCGGAGGCGGTCGGAGAGGGCGAGGACCTCGTCGCGAAGGGCGTCCGGGGTGATCACCTCGAAGTCCCAGCCGAGCCCGGCCAGCATGCGGGCCATGCCGTCGAGGTGCTCGGCGCGCGTCTCGAGGAGCACACCGTCGACGTGCTCGCTCAGCCGCCCCACGCTCCGGGGCAGTCGCTCGCCCGCTTCCGCGAGGGTGGTCCGCAGCACGACGGCGACCTCGTGCGACCACCCGACCGCGGCGATCCCCGAGACGACCTGCGCCGTCGCGTCGAAGTCGGCGGGCACGACGTAGGAGCCGTCGCCGTGTCGGACCGAGGCGATGCGGTCCAGGCGGAACGTCCGCACGTCGTCACGGCCGTGGTCGTGGCCGGTGGCGTACCACCGGCCGGAGTGGAAGACCAGACCGTAGACGTCGAGCTCACGCTGCGACTCCTGCCCGTCCCAGGCGGTGTAGGCGATCACGACGGTGCGCCGCGCACGCGCCGCCCAGGCGAGGTCGAGCAGGGTCTCGGCGCCGGCGGGAGCGCCGGCGCGCGCGGGGTCGTGAACTGCGCGGTCGACAGCAGGCTGCCGAGCCGCTCGCCCAGGGCCCGCGGCAGCACTCGCGACACCTTGGCCAGTGCGCTCGCCGTCGCCGCGCGCTCGGTGGTGGCGAGCCCCGCGCGTTCCGCGGCCTGCAGGCCCAGGACGACGGCGACGGCCTCGTCGTCGGTGAGCATCAGCGGCGGCAGCTTGTAACCCGGTGAGAGCCGGTAGCCGCCGTACCTGCCCCGCTGCGCCTGGACCGGGATCCCGAGGTCGGCAAGGTGCTCGGCGTAGCGCCGGACCGTCCGCTCGTCGACCCCGAGCCGCGCCGCGAGGTCGCCGACGGTGCGCTGCCCGCCCGCCTGCAGCAGCTCCAGCATCGCGAGCACGCGCGCGGTCGGGCGGGTCACGGCGCTCCTCGGGGCTGCACGGGAAGGACGGCGAATGCGTTCGGAATACCGGGCGGTTCCTGTCCGCAAACGACCGTAGCGTCATCGTCATGACGACCACCACCTACGTCCTCGTCCCCGGCTTCTGGCTCGGCGCCTCGGTCTGGCGCGCCGTCGCCGACTCGCTGCGCGACCTCGGCCACGTCGTGCACGCCGTCGACCTGCCCGGCATGGGCGAGCGCGCGCACCTCGCCTCGCCGGCGACCGACCTGACGACCCACGTCGACGACGTGGTGCACCTGCTCGAGGAGCACGACCTGCACGACGTCGTGCTCGTCGGTCACAGCTACGGCGCCCTCGTCACGACCGGTGCGGCCGACCGCGCGCCCGAGCGTGTGGCCCGCCTGGTGTACATCGACTCGGGCCCCCTGCCGGACGGCATGGCGCAGGCCGACTTCGAGGGACCCGATGCACGGGCGGCCAACGAGGACCTGGTCATGGCGCAGGGCGACGGCTGGAAGCTCCCGCCGCCGCCCTGGGCCGTGCTCGCCGCCGAGGTGCCCGAGGTCGACGACGTCGCCGTCGCCGCGCTGGTCGAGGGCTCGCAGCCGCAGCCCTGGCGCACCGCCACCCAGCCGGTCGCGCTCACCGGCGCCTGGGAGCGCCTGCCACGGACGGGAGTGCTGTGCAGCTTCAGCCTGGAGCAGCTGCGGCAGATGGCACCCCACGCGCCGGTGTTCGCGCACATGGTCGAGGGTGACTGGACGTACGTCGAGCTGCCGACGTGGCACTGGCCGATGGTGAGCCGACCGGTGGAGCTCGCCCAGGTGCTGGACTCGGTCAGCCGCTAGGTGCGTGCTTCTGCGGGAGTCCACGACGCCGACCGCGCGCACGCCCCCCGGCTGCGCGGCCATCCCTCCCGCCTCGCTGAGGGCCTCGCTCCCGCGCCACGAGTTGCCCAGCATGGCCGTCCAGCGTGCGCCGGCCGTCGCCAGCATCAGGTGGTGCGTCACGTACGTCGTCCTCAGCGGCAGCAAGCTGCCCAGCAGCTCCGGCAGCTCCGGCAGCGTGCCCTCGACACGCCGCGTCCGCAGGACGCCGCCGGTGAGCTCCGTCGTGGCACGGCCGCGCCAGGACACGAGCACGTCCGCGCACGTCGCGGCGTCCGCCGCGAGGAACGTGATGCCGTGCGTCACCGGGAACCACGCACCGTCGAGCAGCTACCGCTCGTCCGTCGTACCGACCATGCCGGATGCTCTCACTCGCACGCGCCGGCGACGAGGACGGGCGCTCCACCACGACGGCCGCCCGCGCTTCGACAAGCACCGGCTCCCCCAAGGGGATGTCGGGGGCGACCCGGGTCCCGGGCGTCATCTCGCGGAACGCACGGTCCTGAGCGGAGAACGGCTGCCCGTCATCGGTGGAGCTGGCCGGGCCGACCATCAGCGAGTTCGCGCGGTGTCGTTGAGGTTCGAGTAGCCCTGAAGCAGCAGCAGCGGATGGGCGCGCGCGCCTCGTGCTGCCGCCCGTCAGACTTGGGAAACCCTCCTGGACGGAAGCCTCGTTCTGGCAGCGGGGCGTGCGACCCTCGGGGAATCTGGTCACACTGGTTAACTTCTGTCACATGAGTCGCGCGTCACAGGGCCGGAGGGCCTCCGCGTAGGCGAACTCGGTCGTCATCACGGCTACCCGGAGCGCAGAAGCGGTGACATCGGCCGAAACCTTGATCACTGTCCCGAGCAGGACCGATCCGGCGCCAGGGACGCATCGCGGCCCGGCCTGAGTAGGGCCCACTACCGCAGGCGTGACGACCAGCATCCGCTCGCGTGCTGGCGTGAAATCCCCAGTTGCCCGATGCGCCCGGATGTCAGCGAGGGGTGACCACCATGGTCGAAGCTTGACAGCCCCTGTCGCCGGGCCATACAGACCGGATCGGTGGCGGAGCGGGCGGGCCTTGCGGCGAACGTCTCTGCGACGCCCTGACCCGTCGCTCGGTCGCGTTGCGGCGTCCTTGGCGGTGCTCGCGGCATCATCAGGTCATGTCGCGCGTGGAGTGGACGCGGCTCGCCGGCGAGGACGTCGAGGCTGTCGTCTCGATGCTGCTGTGTCTGGAGTACCCCGATGCCGTCCGGGTGCGCCCTGCACAGGGCGATGGCGGCATCGACGTACTGGTGCCGTTGCCCGACGGCGGATTCGCCGTCTTCCAGGTCAAGCGCCACGCCGAGAACCTCGACGCCAGTCAACGGACGAAGCTTGCAGCCTCGCACAAGCGCATGCGAACGTCGGAGTTCGCGCAGCGGTACGACATCCGCCGCTGGTACCCGACGATGCCGCTCGGTCCCACACCGACGGATCTGATGTGGATGGGCGACGTCGCCGGGGGCCAGCCCTGGGAAGCTCATTGGAAGGGCTTGAGCTTCATTGAGGCACTCATCTCGAAGTACCCGATGGTCGTGGACTACTACCTGCACGACGGCAAGCAGCGTGCGAACGACGCCATCGCACGGGTCACCGAGTTGCTCAAGAACCAGTTGGGCGTAGCGGCGGGCAGCCCGCTGAGTCCTCGAGACGCGATCACCACGCTGCACTCCCTGTTCGGTGCGCTGGACGACGCAGACCCGTTCAACCTCTATGGCCTGTCTGTTGACCCAACCCGGCCGCAACTGGACCCTGCCGCGTTGCCGGACCGCACGGTCATGGCAGTTCAGTACGAGCTGCCTGGTGAGTCGTGGGCGACCGTCAAGGTCGTCGCGCGTGCCAACGAGTCGCTCGTCGAGCGCCCGGTCTCTCTGAGGGGTCTGCTGCACGAGTAGGTGACAGCGGGTCTCAGGCTGCGAGTGCGACCTGAGTGGTCATGATGGTCTCGAACTCGACCGGCGTCAGGCGACCGAGGCGGGCCTGGCGTCGGCGGCGGTGGTAGGTCCGTTCGATCCAGATGATGATCGCCAGCCGCAACTCGTCACGGTTGGTCCATCGCCGCCGGTTGAGGACGTTCTTCTGCAGCAGCGCGAAGAACGACTCCGTGGCGGCGTTGTCGCCCGCGGAGGCGACCTGGCCCATCGACCCGATCAGGTCGTGGTGGGCGAGCTCGCGCAGGACCTTTCGGCTTTGGAACTGGCTGCCGCGATCGCGATGGACCACGCACCCCGCCACGTCACCGCGCCGCTGCACCGCACTGGCCAGCGCATTCACGGCGATGCGGCACGTCATTCGGTCGCTGATCGAGTAGCCGACGATCCGGTTGGAGAACAGTCCTTGATCGCGCACAGGTACAGCCGGCCCTCGGCCGGTTCGGCGCATCGGCCCGGAACTGGCGCAGGACGAGGTCGTCGTGGGCCGGCGGGCCGGCCTTCTTGCCGTTCCTGCCGCGCTTCTTGCCGAACACCGACCACCAGCCGTGCTCCGACCAGATCCGCGACACCGTGCGATCGCAGGCCCGCACACCCGCGCGGGCTACCTCGTCGGCCAGCAGTCGATGCCCGAACTCCGGGTCATCGCGGTGGGCGTCGAACAGCGCGTTGGCAAGGTGAGCCCGCTGCAGCTCGCGCGCGCCGACGGGCGAGGTGAGCCACCGGTAGTACGGCTGTCGCGCGAGCTTGAGGACCCGGCACGTCACCGCCACGGGGACCCCGTCGACGGCGAGCTCACTCACGAGCGGGTAGAGCCTTTTCCCGGCAGCTGCGCCTGAGACAAGTACGCCGCTGCTCGGCGCAGCACCTCGTTCTCCTGCTCGAGCAGCCGGATACGCCGGCGCGCCTCGCGCAGCTCGGCCGACTCCGACGCGCTCGTGCCGGGACGGTTGCCGTCCTCGACGTCGGCGGCACGCAGCCAGTTCCGCAGACACGACTCGGCGATCCCGAAGTCCGCCGCGATCTGCTTGAGCGGAGCCCGCCCGCGGCGAGCGACCGCCACGACGTCATTCCGGAACTCCTGGGGATAGGGCCTGGGCACGGTGCACATCCTTCCAGCGGCGCCCTCAGCGCCACAGGTCAGGTGTCACCTACTCGTGCAGCAGACCCCGGACCGTCCGGGTCGATCATGCCGCGGCAGCAGTGGCGGAAGGTCGTTGACGTCGTTCGGGGACCGATAGCCGAGGCCGGAGCGTGGTTCCCCGGCGTCATCGAGGCGTAGGTGCGCCGCGTGGTTCTCAGGAGCCGGGGTCCCGGAGCGCCTCGAGCATCGGGCTCCCGTTCTCGGCTCGGAGCTGGCATCCCCGCATCCACCCGCCGGACCGACGATCGCGCCGCCGCCGAGGACGTCAAGGAATCCACGGGCGCTGTCGGGCACGCCGTTGATGGCGTCGGAACGACGCTCCGACCGGGTCTGGGTCGCGACACGCGGGTGCGCGTCTCGAACATCAGCTCGAACAAGCTAAGCTGGCCCCATGCATGCCAGTGACCCCGTCGCTGACGGTCGTCCGGACCAGGCGGCCTTCGACTTCGTCGACCTCTTCGCCGGCGTCGGCGGGTTCCACGCAGCACTGAAGAGCTACGGCGGCGAGTGCGTCTACGCGGTGGAGATCGACAAGGCGGCAGCCGCCGTCTACCGGCACAACTGGGGACACGATCCCCTCGGCGACATCACTAAGGACGCGACCGACGGCGTCATGAACGTCGGCCCCCACGATGTCCTCACAGCCGGCTTCCCATGCCAGCCCTTCTCCAAGTCCGGCGCCCAGCGGGGCATGGAGGAGACCCGCGGGACGCTCTACTGGAACATCCTCCAGATCATCCACTCGCGTAAGCCCACAGTGGTGCTCCTCGAGAACGTTCGGAACCTCGCTGGCCCTCGCCACTTCCACGAGTGGGAAGTGATCATCAGCACCCTCCGCGAGGCTGGCTACTGGGTCAGTGACGAGCCGGCCATCTTCTCGCCGCACCTCCTCCCCCGGAGCGCGGCGGCCGTCCGCAAGTACGCGAGCGCGTCTTCATCACAGCCACTCGCATCCCCGATGACGCGTGGGGGCGCCCTGAGCTGGACGTGGCTCCTGAGCCCGTTGCCTCTCTTCGAGAGCCGATCGACGGATGGAAGCCGAAGGCGCAGTGGCACCTGGAGGACATCCTCGACGACTCGCACAACGTGCCAGGCTGTGACCTCTCCGAGCCTGAGCGGCTGTGGATCAACGCGTGGAACGACTTCGTCGAGCTGATGTACGAGGCGCGCGAAGGGCGCCAGCTCCCTGGGTTCCCACTCTGGGCGGACTCGTGGCGAGACGTCCAAGACGCATGGCTACCCGACCCCGCTGACGTGCCGGACGCACTCGAAGCACCCGAGATCGACCCGACGTTGCCGGACTGGAAGCGGAGCCACCTCCGCAACAACTACCGGTTCTTCATCGAGCATCACCGCGCGATCCGGGCCTGGGCTGAGCGGTGGGGTGTCTTCACGCCTGCGTTCCCGCCCTCCCGGCGGAAGCTCGAGTGGCAGGCGCAGAAGACGCCACGGCTGTGGGACACCGTCATGCACCTGCGTCCTTCGGGTATCCGCGCGAAGGCTGCCACGTATGTGCCTGCCCTGGTTGCCATCACTCAGACCAGCATCGTTGGCCCACGGGAGCGCAGACTCTCGCCTCGTGAGACCGCGCGCCTCCAGGGCTTGCCCGACAGCTTCGACTTTGGAAGCCAGCCAGCGGCTGTCTCCTACCGTCAGATGGGGAACGGCGTGAACGTCGGAGTCGTCTGGCACATCCTTCGGGAGCACGTACGGCGCGACGAGTGGCTGCTGAAGATGACGCCAGCTGGCGCCCGGATCCGCGACGCCGTGCTGAGCGCACCCCTCAGCCCCGACGGGATTCTCGCCAGCCACGCTCCCTCTGGTTCGGCCCCTGCCTAGACCCGGCCGGCGCCAAGCCGAAGCACTGCACGACCTAGAGGCCGCACCATTCTCGGTGGGCTCGCAGTGCCTGCGTGCTAGGACGCTCGTTGACGGCGCGCGGCAGCTTGGCCCGCTGCCCGTCCAGATCCCCGTACGTTGAGTTTCGCAGCGCAGAGCCCATGACGACCGTCTGGGTGCGCTCGTCGATTGCGATCTGTCCGCCATCCCACAAGCGGTGGATGTCGGCACGAAGGCAGATGCCATTGACGATCACGTTCGTTGCCGGGCCCTTGAACGGAGTGATGTGGGCTGCTTCCAGGCCGGTGACCGCATCGCTACCGGTGATCGCGCAGACCTGGCCGTATGCGGCGAGCACGGCAAGACGGAACCGGTCCTGGCCCTCCCGCACGGCGCGCTCCGCGAGCTGGCGATTGCGCTCGTCGGCGACGTCGGCGGGGTCGAAGAGCGGAGCCGCCATCTCCGGCACCGGCTCGTTGGCTGGGACCGGCGCACTGGGAGCGAGGCGCCCTTCGACGCCGTGCTCGGTCACGCCGTCGATCATCACCCGAAGCGCCTCGTTCTTGACCGTTCCACCCGGGCTCCAGAGGCGCGCATCGAATGGCCGCCGCGTAGCGGCCTCGACGCAGGCCGCGATCAGACCATCCTTGTCCTTGCCTTCGGGCTCTCCCCTAGCGCGACGAGCACGGCCTTGAGGAAGTCGGAGCGAACCGTTGAGCCCCGACTCGTGGTGAAATGAGGGATTCCCAACAAGTCCGACAGAACCGCCATCAGCGCGCGTTCCGGATATTCGACGCCGTATTCTTTTGCCATGCTAGGAGCGTAGGGCACGGCGATCGGCGACAAGGGGACCGATCCGCGTGCTGATGGGTTAAAGCCATCTCGCACCGGTGCCCACGCCGACTCGTAGCGCGAGCCGCCTCGCAGAGCGATCCTTGAGTTGAGTCGGTCGGGTAGGCCATCCCACGCGCTCCCGATCCCGGGCCCCAAGCGACTGGAGGGCGTCATCGCCAAGAACTATGAGTCGTGGGCGTCGTCCCCGGAGGCGCGCGCCGTCATGCGGGCAAACCGGCGGAGGGACACCGCACCAGAGGTGGCCGTCCGCAAGGCCGTCCACGCCGCCGGTCTCCGCTTCAGGGTCGACGCGCGGCCGCTGCCGGACGTCAACCGGCGGGCGGACATGGTCTTCCGGCCGGCCAAGGTCGCCGTCTTCGTCGACGGCTGCTTCTGGCACGGCTGCGTGCTGCACGGCACCGCGCCCCGCACGAACGCTCCCTACTGGTCGAGCAAGATCACGCGCAATAAGGAGCGCGACGCCGACACGGACCGACGCCTGGCCGAACGCGGATGGGTGTCCCTCAGGTTCTGGGAGCACGAGGACCCGATCGCGGCAGCTCGTGCAGTCGTCCTGCTCGTGTCCGAAAGACGTCGATCCGCCTAGCGCGTCAGCGGCCCTCGCCCGTCGCCCACTCCGCGACTCAGCCGAGCATGTCGACTTGGCGACGCGCTCAAGTCGCGCACATGTGCTGCCGATCACGTAGCGGGGTGATCTAGTCCGGATGATGCTCTCCGATTGGAACGCGGCGCTGCATGACGACGTGCGCGCGAAGGGTCGTCGCGATCGGCGGCTGTACCTCTTCGTCGACCGCGAGCACCTCGCGAACGTGTCCGGCCTCGACGAGTCCGAGGCACTGGATGACTTCATCTCCGCATTCCGCGCCGAGGGAGCGGGACGCCCCTTCGGCCGCGGCGCCCGGGCCGCACTCGAGTGGCGACGCAGCGGGTACCTCGGTGACCCCCCGTTCGTGGCCCACCTCGCGATGACTGTTCTTGCCGTGACGGAGGAGTCGCTCGGCAGCTCCCACGGCGTCTACAGGCGACAGAACCAGCTGCTCGGCCTGCCGGAGCTGCCCGCACCACCGAATGGGTACGGCGATGACGTCCCTCTGATGTGGGGCGTCTGGAACCACTGGCTTGAAGGCCCTGGCGCCGCCTTCGGCCGGCCTAGCGCCAAGACCCACCCGCACTGGACCCTGCAAGGGTGGGCACGAAGCCAGGGCCTCATCCGCCATCCGGATCGGCTGCGAATCGAGCAGTTCTTCGAGGACGGTGGTTGCCCGCGCGTGGGGTCACCGAAGGTTGCAGACCTCATTGCTTGGCTCACGTACCGCGGGGCCTGGGCGCAGGACTTGCTGAAGCGTGTCGATGACGACGCGGCGCGCGAGGTGTTGCGGGACGTCCTCGAGGACGAGGCTGACCGCTGGCGCAAAGAAGGAACGCGGCCGCGGAGCGCCGGGGCCGTGCGGGGACTGCTCCTCTATGACGACTGGACGGACACGCTCAGCGGTGCAGTCCTGGCTGAGCCCGCGTGGATCGGGTCCTCCGTCAACATCGGCAGCGGCGGCACGGTGACTGTCGACGCGCTCACGCAGTACGTCGAGGTTGACCTGGGTGATGGTGTGCTGACGCGGCTGCGCGATGGTCTCCGCCACCAGCTGACTCCGACGGTGTCCGTCGACTTCGGCGGCGGCGGAGCGTTCGTGTTCCGAGACGAGCCGGCGCTAGAGGGAAGGCTCCAGGCACGCGTCATCGACCGCGCTGCCGTTCATCATGCGCTCGCACACCGCGACCGACTGTCTGAGGTCCAGGCCGCCCTCCGTGCTGCAGGTATCCCTCCACCCAGGACCAAGCCCGTAGCGGACTCGGCATGGCACTGGCTCGAGGACATCTGGCTGGACCGGGAGGTTCCCGCCCTTCGCGCGCTCGGCCTCGGCGCCGCGCTGCCGACCTCCTCGGCAGGGCTCAGCCTCATTGGCGGGCTACGCGTCGGTGCACCGGCCACCTTCCTCGCGGGTGGTGAGCCCGATGTGATGCCACACGGCACGGATGAGCCCGTCCTCGTTCGAGTGGACCGCGCGGCCGTCAAGCTGGGGGCCGATGGCCTGATCGCGTTGGCCGAGCTCGCGCTCGACCCCGGGAGCCACGAGGTCTCCGACGGCTCGTCGGGTGTGAAGTTCCGGACCGTGTCGCACATGCGGGAGGTCGCAGCCGCATCAGCAGCCGGCCGGCCGTTGCGGCGCGCACCGTCGGGGCGGCTGCTGATGGGCGAGACGGAGAAGAGCCCCGCGCCGCCCTCACTTTCCGGTGCCCAGGTGACTGGGCTGGACATCCGAGCAGCACACGTGATCCACAACCCCGGAGCCGAGTGCCTCGTTCTCACGCGCGATGGGGGCGTCTTCCAGGTCAGTCCGCTCGCCCCTCGCTGGCTCGACCGGGCGGCCCTCACGGTCGACGCGATCGACGTCGACGCCGTCGCTTCACGGGTTCCCGACGCGGCGTACGTCATCGCCCGGCACCCCAAGACTCGCGGCAAGGTCGCCGCCGCCTACTCCCCGAGCACGCCCTCGACCCCTTATCCGCTCCTGCCTCGCCCCGACCTCATCCACGAGTTGGTGACCGACAACTGGCGCTGGGTGGGAACGCCGGACGACGTGGGAGCACGGCGTTGCCTTTCGCGCGCCCTCAACGGGCGGCAACGCGGCGAGGCGCCTCGAGCCTCACGCCCCGCGGCCACGCGAAGGGAGCAAGCTGTCCGGCCGGATCTCCGTCACGAACGGGTCGTCCCGAATCCGTATGACGACGTCCTGACCTGGCTGTCGGAACGAGAGCATGCGGGGGCCGACCGCCCCGACGTCGCCGCGACCTGGGCATGGGTGTGCCGACGTATGGGGCTCGAGGACCAGGTCGGCGACTGGCGGCTCGCGCTCAAGTTGCTGACCGACATGGGACACATCGAGCAGAACTTCCAGACCGGGAGGGTCTCTCCTGCTCCGGCCACGGCCGTGGCGCTGCCGAACGCTAGGGGCCTCTTCCTGCTGACGGGCGCCCGGCCACTGCGGCTGTTGGAGCGTCTGGACGACCCGGACGACGGCGACCCGATCGTCTCCGAGGCCGTGTGCTCGCTGACCGTCCACTACAGGACGCCGATGCGCCGCGCCGGTCGACCGGCTGGGCCCTCGACGGTCTACCTCGAGATCGACCTCGCCCGGGTTGACGCGGTCCGGGCCGGCCTGGAGCGGCTGGGTGTCCTTCTCCACGGGGGCACCGCCGACTTCCTTCTTGCCTCCACCCCGAGCCTGCGGGAGGCGGCCTCCGCCGGCCAGACCTTCACCCACGCTCCCGGCCGCGAACCCGTGGTCTACCGCTGCGTCAACGGAGAGTGGCGTTGGCTCCGCGCGGCTGATGACCGCTTGCCGGGCCTCTATCGATACAAGCAGGGTCACCGACGAGTCTTCGTCTGGCGCGACGCGTTCGAAGGCACCATGTCAGAGGTGGAACCCGCCGTCGGACAGCTGCTCGCCCGCGCAGAGGAGAAGCTCCCGAAGATGTGGCACGAGCACTTCACTGACCGCCTCTTCGTTCCGCGCGCGATGGCGCTGCCTTCGATGGTTGAGCGGGCGCTGATCCTGAGGACAGGGCTACCCCCCTACCTCTTCCGAGGGCTTCCCCCGCGCGGCGGCGCCGAGTTCCGTGCGCGCGTGTTCGAGAACGTCGATGACGGCGCGGCTGAGCTGGTCGCCCGAGCGCTGCAGATTCCGGTCGTCCCGGAGTACGAAGAGATGAGGAGCCTCGATGAGTGACGAGCGACCCACGGCGCCGCAGACCATCGATGGCCTCCTGGGCTACCTCCAGAGTGCTTTCCTCCGGTACTACGAGACGGCCTACGAGCTGCGGGACGAAGGCATCCGGGGCGAACGTCACCGTCTCCTCAGTGGGCGAGGCGCGGTGTTCAGCGAGCCGATCGTCGAGTTGATGCCCACCTACCGCCCATCCGACTCGACGCTGACCTCGATCTTCGAGGACCTCGCGCTGCCCGAAGCGGCAGAGCTGATCTCTGGCGGACTGCTGCCCTACGACAAGCCGTTCAGGCACCAAGAGGCCGCGCTTCGCGAGTCCGATGCAGGCTCGGACGTGATCGTGGGCACCGGGACGGGCTCTGGTAAGACAGAGGCGTTCCTGCTGCCGGTGATCGCGGACCTGGTTCGCGAGTCGAGGTCATGGGCGCCCTCGAACAACACGACATCGAACCGCTGGTGGAAGGGATCGAACCCGTACCTCCCGCAGCGGGACGGGGAGACGGGCCGCGCACCGGGTATCCGGGCGCTCCTGCTCTACCCCATGAACGCACTGGTCGAGGACCAGCTCGTCCGGCTCCGAGAAGCCCTGGACTCGCCCGCCGCTAGGACATGGCTTGCGGCGAACCGCCAGGGGCACCGCTTCTACTTCGGGCGCTACACCGGGCGGACGCCACTCCCCGGAACTCGCGAGTCCGCGACACCGCAGCGCGTCGACCGACTGAGGGAGCTGATGCGAAGCGCCGACCGGCGGCACGACGCTCTGCTCGGCCGCATTAGAGACGGGCGACTGGAGGGGACTCAAGGTACTTCCTGCCCGCCCTTGACGGCGCAGAGATGAGGTCCCGGTGGGACATGCAGCACCGAGCGCCCGACATCTTGATCACGAACTACAGCATGTTGTCGATCGCGCTCTCCCGCTCCGACGAGCAGAACATGATCGCGCAGACGCGCGAGTGGCTGAAGGCTGACGGCGCCCGATTCACACTCGTGGTCGACGAGCTCCACATGTATCGGGGCACGGCAGGCACGGAGGTGGCCCTGCTCCTGCGACGGCTCTTCGCAGCACTCGGACTGGACGAACACCCGGAGAAGCTTCGCATCATCGGGACGTCGGCGAGCATCCAAGACGACGCCGAGGGCCGCCAGTTCCTCAGCGAGTTCTTCGGTCGCGAGGATGCGACCAGGTTCCAGTTCGTCCGGAGCGAGCCCGAGGACGCCCAGCCCGCAGGCGATCTCGCACCTTGGGCCGACGGCTTCCTGACTGGCGGGGCTGGGCCGAGTGATCTTCCCGATACGGCGACGCTGCGAGGATCCTTCGCCGCAGCGATGGCTTCAGAGGGGGAGATGCGCCCACGGCGCGCTTCGCACCTTGCGAGGGCGTTGTTCCCAAGCCTCGATCCTGGCGACGCCGAGACGGCGCTGAACAACCTGGTCGCTGTGCTGGGCAGCCACGACGAGCCGCCCGTCCGACTCCGCTCCCACATGTTCTTCAGGACGCTCCAGGGTCTCTGGGCTTGCTCTTCGCCGACCTGCACCGCCGTCGAGGCGCCTGACCGCACCGAGGGACGTCGAATCGGCAAGATCTACTCCTCGGCGCGCCTCACGTGCGAGTGCGGCTCGCGCGTTCTCGAGCTGCTGTACTGCCAGTCGTGTGGCGAGAGCATGCTCGGCGGTTACGTAGCGGCTGCGGGCAGCCGCCAGTTCCTGCTGCCCACCATGACGTCGCTCGACGACCTCCCGGACCGCGCGGAGCACGGTCGGGACGCAGCGGGCTACCGCGTCTACTGGCCTACTGAGCGGACACCGGTTGTCACTGCGACGTGGAACCGCACCGGCACCAAGCTGGCCACAGACTCGGAAGCGCCGAAGTACGCCATGTCCTTCGTCAAGGCATCCCTGCTGCCGGGAACCGGGCAACTGAGCGCCAAGCCTGGACGAGTCGCTACCGGGTACGTGTACCGACTCGAGGCAGGCGGCGCCGAGTCCCGCATGCCGGCGTTCCCGACAAAGTGCCCCTCGTGCGGTGACGACTGGGAGTACCGGCAGAACGGCGTGGTGGAAGACCGGCGCCGTTCTCGCTCTCCGATCCGCACCCAGGGCGTCGGCTTCGACCGAGCGAACCAGGTTCTCACGGGCGCTCTCAAGAGACGGCTTGATTCGAGTCTGGTCGTCTTCTCCGACAGCCGGCAGGGGGCGGCGCGTGTAGCGGCCAATCTGGAGCTAGCTCACTACCTAGACCTCGTGCGAGCACTCGCTCTTGAAGCCCTGACCGAGGGTTCCCGCACGCTTGAGCTGGCTGAGGCGTACGTCAGCAAGACGAACCACGGAGCCGAGGCGAAGGCTGCCTTCAAGGCGGTCCAGAACCTCTCCTCCACGGCGGCCATGGCGCTCATGACGCAGGCGAACGGCATGGACCTGGACGCGAGCGAGGTCGCGGCCCTCTCTCATCTCGCCGAGGCGATGAACGGACGTCCGACGCTCGTTGACTTGCAGCGCGCCGTCCTGCCCAAGCTCCTGGCGCTGGGTGTGAATCCCGCCGGGCCAGCCGCGAGCCTCCAGCACACGCGAACCGGGCGATCGTGGACACGGCTGTTCGACTGGTCGGCAGAGCCGATCACCGCCAGGGAGTCTCAACTGGACTCCGATGAGCGCAACCTCCTGCGCGACCTCGAGGCGACACTCGGCGAGCAGATCGTTCGCACCGTCTTCGCGGGAGGCGACCGCGACGTCGAGTCGATCGGACTCGCTCGCGCCATACCCAGCACGCCTTTCATGGTGGCGGGGTTGTCCGACAGCGCGGCGGGCGAGTTCGCCGGCTCCGTGATCCGCCTTCTCGGCCGTCGCCGGCGCACGACGTGGACGAGCGACGGCGCCCAAGGCTGGCCCACACCCGTCAAGAACTACGCCAACGCGGTCGCCGCGCTGCAGAAGACCGCGCTCGATGGTGATGGCCTTCTGGAAGCGCTGGGCGCGCACCTGAAGGCTGGGAGTCAGACGAGTTTCCGGCTGGACCCCGGAACGGTCCGACTCGCCACGGCAGACGCGCCGGTCTGGCGGTGCACCACGTGTCGCACGCGCCACCTGCACCCCAGCGCGGGAGTGTGCGTGAGCTGCCTCCGTGAGCTCCCTCCAACCCCTGAGCAGCAAGCCGCACACGAGGCCGACTACTACGCCTGGCTCGCCTCCGAGGACGGAGGCGCCTACCGGCTCCACTGCGAGGAGCTCACAGGGCAGACCGATCCCCTGGAGTCACAGGCTCGCCAGGCTCGATTCCAAGGTGTCTTGCTCGATGACGAGGAAGTGCCGCGAGTCGACACGATCGACGTCCTGTCGGTGACCACGACCATGGAAGCCGGCGTCGACATCGGCGCACTCAAGGGCGTCGTCATGGCGAACATGCCACCTCAGAGGTTCAACTACCAGCAGCGAGTCGGGCGCGCGGGGCGTCGGTCAGAGCACCTCGCCGTGGCGCTGACGGTCTGCCGCGGCGCACGCAGCCACGACGAGCACTACTTCTCCAACCCGGAGGCCATCACCGGCGATGCCCCACCTCAGCCGTTCCTTGACACCGCCGCGGTCCCCATCATCAGGCGGGCGCTAGCCAAGGAAGCACTGGTTCGGGTCTTCGCTGCTGCTCAGGCGTCCGTTGCCGGCTTCGAGGCGGGACGAAACGTCCACGGACAGTTCGGGTCAGTCGACTTCTGGACGTCGTCCCCAGAGCTTCGCCGCTTCGTCAAGTCGCACCTCTCGAGCGTCGGACCAGAAGCGACAGCTGCCGCGGCCAACCTCCTGCGCGCAACACGGGTAACCGACGCGACACCCGTGGACTTGGCGGGCTGGATAACAGACGAGCTCTTCGAGCTCATGCAGCTCGCGGCAGACCAGGCAAGGGCGTCGGATCTCTCCGAGGCGCTGGCCCAGGCGGGGATCCTGCCCATGTTCGGCTTCCCGACCCAGGTGCGGTTGCTTTACACGCGAGCGCCATCGGCGGCAAGGGAACCCGACACGCTGGACCGCGATGCCCCGATCGCGGTCTCTGAGTTCGCTCCCGGATCGGAGATCGTCAAGGACAAGCAGATCCACACGGCGGTAGGAGTCGTCGACTTCTACCAGCGCGCCAATGGCACGTGGACAGAGGGGGACGACCCACTCGGGCCCCGAACGTCCGCAGGCGTTTGCCGCGCATGCTTGGCGATCACCTACAGCAGCGCCGACCTCTGCCCCACGTGTGGAGCCAGCGCTCCGGACTACGCGGTCGTGGATCTCGTCGAACCGACCGGCTACCGCACCTCGTTCTCCCCGCGTGACTACGAGCAGCTGGGCGACCCTGTTGCCCGAGCTGCGCAGCCCCGTCTGGCGCTGCCGGCGGCCGGCGGCGAAGGGCGGGGTGAGAACGCATGGGTCCTCGCGGCCAACGCTGAGGTCGTCTCCGTCAACGACAACAACGGCTCGCTGTACGCCATGACGCCGACCACCCGGGACTACAAGGGCAAAGGCTCACCGGGACATGGACTGGTGGAGCGGTCGCTGCTCGTGGACAAGGACCGCAAGGAACGAGCCGGCCTCAGCTTCGTCTCGCCGGCAGGCAGCCCGCTACCTCCGATCGCCCTATCAGCCCGTCGACGCACCGATGTGCTCACCGTCGCGCTTCACACGACACCGACCGGTCTCGCCATTGATCCCCGGATCCCGGCGGGCCGGGGGCTTGGGCGTCACTTGGCTTCCTCTTCCGCGACGCGGCCGCGAAGTGGCTCGACATCGGTCCCGACGAGATCGAGGTCGGCGTCCACCCGCGACCTGTTAACGGCTCGGTACGAGGTCAGATGTTCATCGCCGACACCCTCGAGAACGGCGCGGGCTACGCCAAGAGGATGGAGGGGAGGTTCGAGGAACTGCTCGACGTCGCGGACGCGTATGCCCAAGGACTCGCGACCCACGGCGACGACGGTCCGTGTGACTCGAGTTGCTACCGCTGCCTTCGTGACTACGGGAACCGGTCATGGCACCCGCTCCTGGACTGGCGCCTCGCGGTCGACGTTCTCGACCTGCTCCGCGGGCGAGGCATCGACTTCGACCGGGACGCACAACGCGATGCTCGGGCGGCCAGTGCGCTGGCGACCGACTTCAACTTCACGGTCGAGGAGGGTCCTGTTCCTGCGATCACCGGCCGGAGCGGCCAGATCCTCGCGGTCCTCCATCCGTTCGAGAACCCGAACGCCGACGTGCCCAGCGAGCGCGTCGCCAGCGTCAAGGACCAGTGGCCGGGAGCAGACTTCTGCTCGTCCTTCGAGTTGCTCAGGCGCCCCGGGTCCCTCGTCGGACGTCTCATGGCCTGACCGACAAGGCCCCGTGGGAACACTGGGCTCACCGGGCTCTCGGGTTCGGCCAGTCGCGTGATCAGGACGCACGATCTCGGGGGAGCCCCTCGCACTCCCCTATGGTCCGAATGGTCCTGTCCTCGGATCACCCGCCGCGCTACGTTCCGAACATGTCAAAGGAAGACGAGCTCGCCGCCCTCGCACGTCTCGTGGGTGCCACCAACGTCCGCCTCGGTGTCGGGTCGTCCGTGCCGAAGGCCCTCTTCGATGCGATCTGCAGCCGCTTCGGTCTCGATGCGAGCGGAGCGATGCCGGCACAAGCGGAGCGAATCGTGCGGGCTGCGGGCATGCCGTACGTCAGGGCTGCTTTCGACAGCCGTAACTCCGTCTCGGGCGGGGGGTCGACGGTCACGCTCGAGGGACTGCAGCAGCTCCGTACCGCTGTGCAGAAGCTGATCGCGCGCGAGTAGGAGGCCGAGCCGCTGGGCGTGGTGTCGGTGCTCGACGTGCGCCTCGTGCCGGTCAGGCTGTGAGGCCAAGGACCTGCTGCACGGACCGGTGGCAACTTTGCCCGCCGACCTGGCCCGGTCGGTCGAGTCGAGTGGTGGACCTCAGCCCGGGCGCACAGCACCATGCCGGACGGTCGACATGGACGAGGCATTCTGACCTCACCCCTCCTCGCCGACCAGAACCCATGCGTTCGGGGCCCGCAGCGCCGCCGCTGCAGCCTCACCGTCCGCTTCGTCGAAGATCAGGGTGCGGTCACCTTGGGTTTCGGCGACGGTGTCCTCTGATCCGCCTTTGGCGATCTCATCGACGGACGTGTTGCGAACGTCAAGCCCTCGTCCTCGACGCTGCATCGGCCGTTGCCACGTCGTACGACGGCCAGTCGAACAGGTCGCGTTCGCCATCGCACGCGATGGAGCCGGCGTCCCAGACGGGTCGGATGGTCCCGGCGCTCGTGGGGAACGGGGCGACCCGATCGGGCGTGGTGTTGAAGACCTCGGCGCGGACCTGATAGTCGTAGGTGACCTCGGCGGTACCGGGTGCTGATCGCTCGGTATCGACGTCGACATCCAGGTCGAACGAGGTGACCTGGAGCCGGTACGTGAACCCGTTGCGATCTGTCCAGGTAGTGCTCAGTTCAGGGTCGATCGTCGGCTCGGTCTCCCTCGGCGTGTCTGGGCCGCCGGCAGGACGCGAGCATGCGGCGAACAGGCCGAGCGTGACGCCAGTGGTGAGCGTCGCGGCGAAGGTGTTGGTGGGCACCCCGACGACTCTCCCACCGAGCGTCGGTCCGCCCACCGAGATCCATCCGGAAACCGGGGACCATGCCTTGACATCAAGCGATTGGGCGTCGATCTGAAGCATCTCCCCGGGACGCGTGACGACGTAACGGCCCTGAAGGTCGCCGGGTCTGCTCGCCTGCGAGAGCCGCACAGACGCGGGCTTGTCGATCCCGGCGTTCGCGCTCGCAATGTCCAAGACCTTGCTGAGAGCAGACTTCGAGACCGTGGTGTAGTCAACTCCGCGGGCCAGAAGGCGCTGCCTGAACATCGCCACTCGGTTCTTCTTTGACACGGACGAGCGCGACCGCCGCGAGAGTTCCGTCGCGCCAGGGGCCACACGAGAGCGACCGCCTCGTCGAGGAACGCGGGATGTCGCGCGCTGACGCCGTCGCCGAGGCGCGACGGCAGCTTCAGGGACAGCACCCTCTGCATGGGCCCGACCAGCGAGCCGGTGGTAACCCCGAGCAGATCACCGGCATGGGCGACGGCGGCGTCAACTCGTCGATCGGCTCCCAATGGCGCAACAACGCTGACGACCTCCAGGCAGCCATGGACGACGCTCTGGTCGACGCCGACATCGACCCGGCCGTGTGGGGCGACATCCGCATGAACGTGCGCTCCGCCTGGTCAACGCGGTGCCGGTACCGTGACGGACGTGAGCACCGCGAGCGAGGCAGCGAACGCCAAGTACGGCCCCAACGGCGACCTCGTCTCCGCCTTCATCAACGCGCTGACGGCGGGCGGCCTCGACTGGCAGCAGGTGGTTGCCGATTCGAGGACGCCCGAGCGCCGCTCGGCCATCCAGGCAGTCGGAGATGTCCCGTGGCCGGCCCCCCGACTCGCTGCTGTGGACAAGGCGGGCCTCGACGCGTTCGCCGCGCTCGGGCTGTCGCGCTCCGACTTCTCCCACCCGCTGGACCTCGGCGCGCTCAAGGTCGCCATCTCGGCGGCGTCGAAGGCGGTCGCTCTCTGCGACCGAGTCGGTGCTGACGTCGTGCGGACGCTGCTGCAGCCTTTCGCGAACCAGGGGGTCGCGGTGGCGCACGAGGCGATCGCGCGGGCGTCGCAGGGCTGACCCTCCGGCAAGGCCCACCGCATCGGGCGGAGTTGTGCCGGACCTGGCGCGTGACTGGTTCTACGCTGCCCGGTGTGACGATCAGGACCCCGCAGCGGCGAGAACTCGTGAGCGAGCGCGCCCGCACGGCGGTTCGAGACCTCATGAGCGGCACGACGCTGCGTGAGATCGATGAGCTGTGGCAGGACGAGTTGTTCGCGCCCGTGTTCGACGACCCGGAGCCGGTCGGCGGACAGCGTGTCACGCACTTCCAGGGGTACATGGACCAGGTGGACTGGACCGACCCCATCCAGGTATCTCGGGCGCTGCGCGTCTTCGAGGCAGCACTCGCGTTCGCTTTCGTGCCGGGCGCCGAGTACCCGAACGCGGCGACCATGGCCCGGCTGCGACGCCTGTGGGAGCGGGACGGCTACGAGTGGACCGACGAAGGAAAGATCGTCGGCGGTCCGACGACGACCGTGGTCGCGACGGAGTTGCTGGACAACCTCTCGGACCCACGTGTCATCCGCGACCACCTGGACCGCATCGAGCGCGCAGTTGCTCAGGCGGACCCTTCCCTGGCGATCGGCTCTGCCAAGGAACTCATCGAGAGCACCGCCAAGCTCGCCCTTGGGGAGTTGGGCGAGGAGGTTCCCTCGGGAGCCGAGGTTTCGGACCTGGTGCGCCGGGTGCAGGAGGCGCTGGCGATCCACCCCAGCAAGGCGGCGCCCGGCCCGGATGGCTCGGACGGTGTTAAGAAGATCCTCGGTGCCAGCGTCACGATCGCGAACAGCGTCGCGGAGCTTCGCAACTCGTACGGCACCGGCCACGGCAAGGACGTCACCCACACCGGCTTGGGCGCCAGGCACGCTCGGCTTGTGGTGAACGCGGCACGAATGTGGGTCGAGTTCGTCCTCGACACCCTCTCGGACGAGAAGGCTCCGTGGAGGAAGGCGTCTGCCGGGACCAAAGCGCACTGACCCGTCGTAGAGGTCAGGCCGCGTGACGCCGGTGAATCTCCAACCGCTGCGCGTTCGGACCGAATGACTCGACCACGACCTTGTACGCGGTGTCCGCGTCGCGCGGCTCGCGGAACTCGAACTCGTACTCGGCTTCCCGCTCGACCGAGGTGACGAGTTCCAGCGCCTGTCCGTCAGTGTCGAAACGCAGGGCGACTCGCTGGCGCGCCCGAAACTGTGCGTCCTCGAAGGAGATCGGGGTCTGGTCCCCGCCGAGCCGATCCCGGATCTTGATTCCGAGCGCGGAGATCCCCTTGGCCGCCGCGTACTCGAATGCCGCCTGGCCAACCAACATGAGGATCTGGAGATTCGCCGCGTCGGCGCCCCAGACGAAGTCGGTCTTGTTGCGCCGCCTGATGAACGTCGGCTCGTCGATACCGGGCCGGCGACGTCCCGGCGAGCGCGCGGAATCGCGCGAGGGCGAGCAGGCTTCCCACATCGACGGTGAGATCGCCGGTCCTTCTCACCGTTTCCCACAACGACAGCCGATTCGCAGACTCGGCGAACCGCGGCACTCGCGCTACATCTGCATGTCGACGAAGCGCGAGTAGTGCCCTTGGAACGCGACGGTGATCGTGTCCGTCGGGCCGTTACGGTGCTTCGCGACGATCAGGTCGGCCTCACCCGCGCGCGGTGATTCCTTCTCATATGCGTCTTCACGATGCAGAAGAATTACCATGTCCGCATCCTGTTCAATAGAACCACTTTCGCGCAGGTCGCTCATCGCCGGCCGCTTGTCGGTGCGCTGCTCGGGACCACGGTTCAGCTGCGAGATCGCGATCACGGGGACCTCGAGCTCCTTGGCGAGGAGCTTGAGCGCGCGCGAGAACTCGGAGACCTCCTGCTGGCGGGACTCGACGCGCTTGCCGGACGTCATCAGCTGGAGGTAGTCGATGACGACGAGCTTGAGGTCGTGCCGCTGCTTCAGGCGCCGGCACTTGGCCCGGATCTCCATCAGCGACATGTTCGGCGAGTCGTCGATGAACAGCGGCGCCTCGGAGATGCGGCCCATCGTCGCCGCGATCTTCGCCCAGTCCTCCTCGCCCATCGCACCCGTGCGCAGCTTCTGCAGGTGCACGCGCGCCTCGGCGGACAGCAGACGCATCGTGATCTCGTTGCGGCTCATCTCGAGCGAGAACACGACGGACGCCATGTTGTGCTTGATGGCCGCGGACCGGACGATGTCGATGCCGACCGTCGACTTGCCGATGGCGGGTCGGGCGGCGATGACGATCATCTGCCCGGGGTGCAGGCCGTTCGTCAGCCGGTCCAGGTCGGCGAACCCGGTCGGCACGCCGATCATGCCCTCGCCGCGGTGGCCCGCCGCCTCGATCTCGTCGACGGTGCCGCCGATGATCTCGGACAGCGGCAGGTAGTCCTCCGACGCGCGCCGCTCGGTGACGGCGTAGACCTCCGCCTGGGCGTTGTTGACGAGCTCGTCGACGTCGCCGCCGTCGGTCGCGTAGCCGAGCTGGACGATGCGGGTGCCGGCCTCGACGAGCTTGCGGAGGATGGAGCGCTCGCGCACGATCCGCGCGTAGAAGCCGGCGTTCGCGGCGGTCGGCACGGACGCGATGAGGGTGTGCAGGTAGGCGGCGCCGCCGATGCGGCCGATCTCGCCGCGCTTGGTCAGCTCGTCGGAGACCGTGATCGCGTCGGCCGGCTCGCCGCGGCCGTACAGGTCGATGATCGCGTCGTAGATCGCCTCGTGCGCCGGCCGGTAGAAGTCGGTCCCCCGCACCTGCTCGATGACGTCGGCGATGGCGTCCTTGCTGATCATCATGCCGCCGAGCACCGAGCGCTCGGCCTCGAGGTCCTGCGGCGGCGTCCGGTCGAACCCGCCGCCCCCGCCGCGGTTGCCCGTGTCCGGCGGTGCGCCGTACTCGAGGTCCTCGATGGTCACCCGTCACCCACTCCTCGCTCGTCCCACCCGGTCGAACGGACGTTCTACACGGAGCTGCCGACAGTTCCCCGGTTCCCGTGCGGCGACGCCGCGTGGGCGCACCGGTGCCACCTGTCCTCGCGAGGGTAGGTGCCCACGACCCGACCCCCAAACGGCGCTGTGCACAGAGCGGTGGACAGCCTGTGGACGCACGCCCGGACCCTGTGTGCACAGGATGGGGACAGTGCTGTGGACAACGTGGAGGAGGAGTCCGGACACCGCCTTCCACCGGCGCATACGCTGTGCACGTGCTGTGGATCGACATCCGTTCGCCCCGTATCCACCTGGCGGACGAGTGAACCGGCACGCGGACGGCGCGTCGCCCCCGGGCGCGTCGCCCGACGCCCGTCCGCCGGGCGTCGACCGGCAGATCGTCGCCCTCGCCGTGCCCGCCCTGGGCGCGCTCGTCGCGGAGCCGCTGTTCGTCCTCGTCGACTCCGCGATCGTCGGTCACCTCGGCACCGACGCCCTCGCCGGTCTCGCGATCGCCTCCACGGTGCTGGTCACGCTCGTCGGCCTGTGCGTGTTCCTCGCGTACGCGACGACGGCCGCGGTCGCCCGCCGCCTCGGTGCCGGCGACACCCGGGGCGCCCTGCAGACCGGGGTGGACGGGATCTGGCTGGGGCTCGGCCTGGGCGTGGTCCTCGCCGTCGCCGCGTGGCTCTCGGCGCCGTGGCTGCTGGCGGCGCTGGGCGCGGACGGCGCCGTCCTCGAGCAGGGCGTGTCGTACCTGCGCTGGTCGACCCCGGGCCTGCCCGGCATGCTCCTCGTCCTCGCGGCGACCGGCGCCCTGCGCGGCCTGCAGGACACCCGGACCCCGCTCGTCGTCGCAGCGTCCGGCGCCGTCGCCAACGCCGCCCTCAACGCCGTCCTCGTGTACGGCGCCGGCATGGGGATCGCCGGCTCGGGCCTGGGCACCGCCGTCGCACAGCTCGGCATGGCCGTCGCCCTCGTCGTGGTCGTCGTCCGCGGTGCCCGGGCCGCCGGCGCCGACCTGCGCCCGGCCGCCGGCGGCATCCTCGCGAACGCGCGCGCCGGCGTCCCGCTGCTCGTGCGCACCGCCACGCTGCGTCTCGCCATCCTGCTCACGGTGTGGGTCGCGACCGGGCTGGGCGCCGCCGCGCTGGCGGGTCACCAGGTCGTCAACGCGGTCTGGGGACTGACGGCCTTCGCCCTCGACGCCCTCGCGATCGCCGCTCAGGCGCTGGTCGGGCACGCCCTCGGTGGCGCCGACGTCGCGCGCACGCGCGCCCTGCTGCGCAGGACGCTGCAGTGGGGCGTCGCCGCCGGTGCCGTCATGGGTGTGCTCGTCGGGGGCCTCGCGCCGCTGTACGTCCCGCTCTTCACGTCCGACCCCGAGGTGCGCAGGGCGGCGGTCGTCGGCCTCGTCGTGGCCGCGCTCGCGTTGCCGATGGCCGGCTGGGTGTTCGTCCTCGACGGCGTGCTCATCGGCGCCGGTGACGGGCCGTTCCTCGCGTGGGCGGGCGTCGCCACGCTCGTCGTCTACACGCCCGCGGCCCTCGCCGTGCACGCGTGGGCGCCGCCCGGCCCCGCCGGTCTCGCCTGGCTCTGGGCGGCGTTCGCGGTCCTGTTCATGGCCGCGCGCGCGGTGACGACGGGCCTGCGCGCACGTGGGACCGCCTGGATGGTGACCGGCGCGCGCTGACCGCACGGCGCTCGAGGTGCTCCCGCGGCGCCCGCGACGACCCGCTCGCCCGTCAGTCCACGTGCGGGACCGTCGGCGTCGCGGCCCCGTCGCCGCAGGTGCGCCCGCTCACGAGCATGACCCGGGCCAGCGCGACGCCGTGGGCCACCGGACGGCGAGCCGGCGTCAGTCGCCGCCTCCACCCCCGCCGCCGTCCCCGCCGTCGCCACCCCATCCGCCCCAGCCGCCGCCGTGCGACCCGCCGTCCTGCGATGCGCCGTCGTGGCCGTGACGTCCGCCGGAGTCCCCCGACGAGGACCCGCCCGCGCCGCCGTCCGACGGCCTCGCGCGAGCGCCGGGTCGAGGAGCCGCGGGACGCGACACGCTCCGCCCGGTCCACCACGCGCCCGCCGAGGCGGCGCTCAGTGCGAGGAAGACGATCCCGACGGCCATGAACGCCGACGAGTCACGTTGGCCCATGCCCAGCACCAGGAACACGATCCCGATGGGGAGGAAGGCCGCGCCCGCCCCCGCTGCGGCCCCTGCGGGCCGCTCCTCACGGGCACCCGTGCCGCTCCCCTGCTCGCCGGCGTCGTCGGTCACGTCGGGCCTCCTCAGCTCCTCGTCGGTCCTCGTCGCGAGGCTACTGACCGGCGCGCCCGGCGCGGGAGCCGACCGCGACGGTCAGCGCGGCACGCTCTCGGTGGGGCGGGACACGTCGACCTGGTCGAGGGGTACCTCCTCCGTGGGGCGGGCACGTTCCAGCAGCGCGTCGCCGCACGGCACGCCCGAGGGCTGGCCGAGCTCGCCCGTCCCGTCGATCGTCACCTGCCAGCACGTCGCCAGCGTGACGCGGCCGGTCGTGACACCGGACTGCACCACCGAGGACTCCTGGGTATACATGCGCAGGTGCAGGTCACCGTCGACCACCTCCCCGGAGAGAGCGACGCTCCCGAGGATGATCGAGAGGAAGTCGACGGTGCGCACGGCCTCGTCGTCCGCGTTCAGCACGGTGGTGCCCGCGCAGTCCGCCAGCTCCTGCGCCAGCGCCGTCGTGTCCGCGCCCGCTGCCGGGAGCCGACCGCCCTTGTTCCCCAGGCACTCGAGCGTCCGCGCGAGCTGGCTCCCCAGCCCGGCCTCGGCGCCCTCGCGGGCGCGCGTCAGGACGGTGTCGTCGGCGTTGCAGCCCGCGAGCGCCGGGACGAGGGCCACGACGAGCGCGAGGCCCCAGCGGCGGGCGTCACGGGCGGCCGGCAAGAGCGTCCTCCAGCGCCCGGGCGTCGAGCCCCGCCGATCCCGAGCACGTCGAGCTCGTCGCTGCGTCGGGGGTGGCGGTGTGCGCAGGCCCGACGGCGGGCACGCGCGACGCGGCGGCCGACGACGGCGCCGGCTGAGTCAGGACCGGTGCGGCAGCGACGTGCCCTCGTGACCGACGCACCAGCCCTCCTCGGCTCGGTCGTCGGCCGCTCCGACGTGCGTCACAACCTTCCTGACGCGTCGTCCGCCGCGCAGGCCGTCGACATGTGATCTCGCCCACATCGCCGCGCTCGGGCGGGTGCGGAGCGCCGGGCACGCCACAGCTGCCTGCAGACCTCTGCCTCCCGCGTCCACCCGTCCGGATCCCCGCCGACGCGCACGGGCGGCGGGTCCCCGGACGCGACGAGGCCCCGCCCCGGACGGACCGGGACGGGGCCTCGTACGACCTCGAGGGAGGTGTCAGGCGGCGACGACCTTGACGGTCACCGTGGCCGAGACCTCGGGGTGCAGGCGGACCTGCACCTTGTACTCGCCGAGCGACTTGATCGCCTGCGAGACCTCGATCTTGCGCTTGTCGACGGCCGGGGCACCGGCGGCCTTGATCGCGTCGGCGATCTCGGCCGTGGTGACGGCGCCGAAGAGGCGGCCGGACTCGCCGGACTTCGCCGTCACCGTGACCGCGTTCGCCTGGAGCGAGTCGCGGACGGCACGGGCGTCGTCGAGCGACGCGATCTCACGGGCCTTGCGGGCCTTGCGGATCGCGGTGACGTCCTTCTCGGCACCCTTGGTCCACGGCGTGGCCAGGTTGCGCGGGACGAGGTAGTTGCGGGCGTACCCGTCCTTCACCTCGACGACGTCGCCAGGGGCACCGAGACCGGTGACCTCGTGGGTCAGGATGATCTTCGCCATGAGTCTCCCCTTCCTCAGCGCGCCGACGACGAGTACGGCAGCAGGGCCATCTCGCGGGCGTTCTTGACGGCACGGGCGATCGCGCGCTGCTCCTGCACGGACACGCCGGTCACGCGACGGGCGCGGATCTTGCCGCGGTCGGAGATGAACTTGCGCAGCAGAGCCGTGTCCTTGTAGTCGACCGTCTCGATCTTGGCGGCCTTGAGGGGTTCTGCTTCTTCTTGGGCTTGCGGACGACGGGCTTGGCCATCGTGGTGCTCCTTGTCTGTGGAGCCCCGAGCGTTGCCGTGCTCGGGGATGTGAGTCTTCAGGTGGTGCGAGCGCCGATCAGAACGGGGGCTCGTCGGAGTAGCCGCCGCCGGACGACCCGCCCGCGGGCGTGGCCCACGGGTCGTCGACCTGGCCGGCGGAGGACGACTGGCCGCCCCCGTAGCCGCCGCCACCGCCGCCGAAGCCGCCACCGCCGCCACCGCCGAAGCCGCCGCCACCACCGGACCGCTGGGTCCGGGTGACCTTGGCCGTGGCGTAGCGCAGCGACGGGCCGACCTCGTCGACCTGCAGCTCGTACACGGTGCGCTTCTCGCCCTCGCGGGTCTCGTAGGAGCGCTGCACGAGCCGACCGGTCACGATGACGCGGGTGCCCTTGGTGAGGGACTCGGCGACGGACTCGGCCGCCTCCCGCCAGATCGAGCAGCGGAGGAACAGCGTCTCGCCGTCCTTCCACTCGTTGCTCTGGCGGTCGAACGTGCGCGGGGTGGACGCGACGGTGAAGTTCGCGACCGCGGCCCCGGACGGGGTGAAGCGCAGCTCCGGGTCCCCGGTCAGGTTCCCGATCACCGTGATGGTGGTCTCACCGGCCATGGCGGCCTCCTCGCTCGTTCCGACGGATCGACTGCGGCTGTGCCGCACGGGTGGGGTGCTGCCCGGACGCTAGGCCCGGGCACCCACACGCGGGCTCAGGCCTCGCGGCGCAGGACCTTCGTGCGCAGGACGACCTCGTTGAGGCCGAGCTGGCGGTCGAGCTCCTTGGCGGTCGCCGGCGACGCGGTGAAGTCGACGACGGCGTAGATGCCCTCGGACTTCTTCTTGATGTCGTACGCGAGGCGACGACGGCCCCACACGTCCACCTTGTCGACCGTGCCACCCTCGGTCTTGACGACCGTCAGGTACTTGTCGAGCGACGGGGCGACGGTGCGCTCCTCGATCTCGGGGTCGAGGATGATCATGATCTCGTACTGACGCAGGCTCATACCCACCTCCTCTGGTCTTCGCGGTCACGGTCGGTCCGTGACAGGAGGGTCTCGTGCGTCGTGGCGCGCTCCCGCCCCGAGGTCGGGGAGAGGGCACGCCGCTGCCGTCCGTGACGGACGGCAGCGGCCCAGACTACCGGTCCGGGGCGCCGCACCGAAATCGCGCGCCGCCCCGGCCCGGCTCTCGCCCGGCTACCCGTTGCCCGGCGCGGGCGGCTGCTGGCCGTTCCCCGGCGGCTGCTGACCGTTCGCGGGCGGCTGCTGGCCGCCGTTGCCGGGCGGCGGCGACTGGGTCGGCTGCGGCTGCTGGGGCGACTGCGTCGGCTGCGGCGCCGGGCCGTTCGACACGACGAGGGTCACGGCCGACCCCACGGGCACCGTGCTGCCCTCACCGGGGTCGACGCGGATGACCCGTCCCTTGGCGACGCCGCTCGTCGAGTACTCGTAGGTGACGTTGACGACCAGGTTCGCCGCCTGCAGCGCGCCCGCGGCGTCGGCCTCGGTGCGGCCGGCCAGCCCGCCGGGGACCTGCACCTCGGTCGGCGCCTCCTGCGTCGGCTCGGGCGCGACGGTCTCGGTCGGCGTCGGGGTCGCGGTCGCGGTCGGCTTGCCGCCGACGTTCGCGCGCGGCGGGAAGTCCATCTCCTCGGCGTACTCCGGCTGCGCGAACACGCGCTCCATGTACGTGGCCCAGAGCGCGGACGGGTAGGACCCGCCGGTGACCTCCCGGACCCCGCCCCACGGCGTGATGGTGACCGGTGTCTTGTCGTCCTCGCCCAGCTGCGACAGCGCCACCGCGGTGGCGAGCTGCGGGACGTAGCCGACGAACCACGCGGACTTGTTCTCGTTCGACGTGCCCGTCTTGCCGGCGATCGGACGACCGAGCGGCTTGACGTTGCGCTCGGCGGACCCGCGCTCGACGACCTGCGTCATGGCGTACGTCGCGTCGGCCATGACGTCCGGCGCGAAGGCCTGGTTCCCGGCGGTGTCCGGCGTCCACGCGACCGAGCCGTCGGTGTTGTGCACCGTCTGGACGATGTGCGGCGTGCGCTGCACGCCCTGCGCGGCGAACGTCGCGTACGCGCCGGCCATGTCGAGGGGGTGCACGGAGTCCGTGCCCAGCACGTTCGCGACCTCGATCCTCGGCTCGGTCGTCACCCCGGCCTTCTTGGCGACGTCGACCGTCGCCTGCGGGCCGACCTCGATGTTGAGCTGCGCGTACACCGTGTTCACGGAGTCCGCGGTCGCCTCCGCCAGGTCGATGTTGCCGAAGTCCTGGTTGCCGAAGTTGCGGACGTCCTTGGTCCCGTTCTCCCACTCGGGGAAGCGCTGCGGGGACCGGCCGTCGTAGCGGGTCGACAGGCTGATGCCCTTCTCCAGCGCCGCGACCAGCGTGAACGGCTTGAACGTCGACCCCGCCTGGATGATGTCGTAGCTGGCGGTGTTCCGGGCGTCGGCGAGGTAGTCCGGCCCGCCGTACAGGGCGACGATGCCGCCCGTCGCCGGGTCCACGGACACGACCGACACCCGCAGGCGCGGGTCGGGCGTGCTGCCGTCGGAGAGCGCACCGGCGCGCAGCTCCTCGGCCGAGACCCTCGCGGCCTCCTGCACCTCGGGGTCGATCGTCGTGATGATGTCGAGCCCGCGCGTGCGCAGCTCGTCCTCGCGCCACAGCTTCGTCGCGAGCAGCTCGTCCTCGACCATCTTGAGCAGGTGGCCGTTGGGGCCGCGGTACGTCTCGCTGCGCGCGTACGGCTTCCACTCGGGGAACGTCTGCGCGGCGCGGTCGGCGGCGCTGAGCCAGCCCGAGTCCACCATGGAGTCGAGCACGATGCCCCAGCGCTGCTGCGCCTTCTCCGGGCTGTTCGCCGGGTCCCAGTTGTTCGGCGACGGGATGACCGCCGCCAGGAGGGCCGCCTCCGAGACGCTCAGGTCGACGGCGTTCTTGTGGAAGTACGCCTGCGCGGCCGCCTGGATGCCGTACGCGTCACGACCGAAGTAGATCGTGTTCAGGTAGCGGCCCATGATCTTCTCCTTGGACTCGCTCTGGGTGATCTTGACGGCGAGGATCGCCTCCTTCGCCTTCCCCAGGTAGTCCTTGGTGGTGTTCTGGTAGTACCGCTCCACGTACTGCTGGGTCAGCGTCGACCCGCCCTGCGTCGGCTTGCCCTGCACGTTGTTGATGAAGGCGCGCGCCATGCCGGTGATCGAGATGCCGCGGTTGGAGAAGAACGTCTTGTCCTCACCGGCGGCGACGGCCTTGCCGATGTGGTCCGGCAGCGTCTCGTAGTCGACGATCTCGCGCTTCTGCTCGGCGAACTGGCCCATCACCGGGCCCGGCTGGCCCGGCGCCGCGCCGGCGAAGTACACGGTCGTCGTCTCGAACTCGACCTCCGCCAGCGCGTCCGGCGGCTGCACGAGCGCGAAGGCGGCGACCCCCGCGCCGAGGACGAGGAAGACGCCGCCGATGAACGTGCCGAGCACCACGCGCCACGAGGGCAGCCAGCGGTGCAGGCCGGTGTACCCCGAGCGGGGGTAGTCCCAGAAGCGTCGCTTCCCGGCCTCCCCGGTCGGGCGACGCGTCGCGCGCCGGGCGCGCGGCGGCGCCGTACGGCGGTTCGAGGCTGCCAACTCCAGGCCTTCCGTCCGACGACTGGTCCGGCACGTCGCCCCGTCCGGTGGGTCGGGGCCGGCGCGCCGCGCTCAGTATGGAGGAACGACCTGCGCTGTTCGCCCGTGGGCGCCCGGGATGTTCCGGTTCTGCGCGCGCCTTCACATGATCGCCACCCGACAACGACGGTCCCCGCCCCGGACGGGCGACCCCGGGCAGGCCGTCCGGGTTGTCGCGTCCGCTCGTGCCGACCTATTCTCCGGATGTATCGCGGTGATACATCGAGACCGGGCGACCGTCCGGCGCGGGGAGAGGAGGCCAGGTGCGCGGACGTTCCGACGTGCTGGAGCCGGCCATCCTCGGCCTGCTCGCCGAGTCGCCGATGCACGGGTACGAGCTGCGCAAGCGGCTCAACCTGGTGCTCGGGTCCTTCCGGGCCCTCTCGTACGGCTCCCTGTACCCCGCGCTCAAGTCGCTCGCCGCGCGGGGCTGGATCGTCGGCACCGAGGCGCCGGCGGAGCGGGCCGTCGCGACCAAGCGCGCGCGCATCGTCTACCAGCTCACGGGCGAGGGCAAGGAGCACCTCCAGGAGGTCCTGCGCTCCGCCGGTCCGTCGGCGTGGGAGGACGAGAACTTCGACGTGCGGTTCGCGTTCTTCGGCCAGACCGACGCCGAGACGCGCCTGCGCATCCTCGAGGGCCGCCGCACGCGGCTGACCGAGCGGCTCGAGACGATCCGCCAGTCGTTCAACCGCACCCGCGAGCGCATGGACGAGTACACCCTCGAGCTGCAGCGCCACGGCCTCGAGCAGGTCGAGCGCGAGGTCCGCTGGCTCGACGGGCTCATCGACAACGAGCGCGGCGTCCGCCGCGCCCGCACCGAGAGCGAGGGCCGGCCGGCCCTCGCCACTGACGACGCCGAGGGATCCACCGAGGCGCACACCGAGAAGGAGCGAGGATGACCTCCATCCGCGTCGCCATCGTCGGCGTCGGCAACTGCGCCGCATCGCTGGTCCAGGGCGTGCACTACTACCGCGACGCCGACCCGCAGGCGAAGGTCCCGGGCCTCATGCACGTGCAGTTCGGCGACTACCACGTGCGCGACATCGAGTTCGTCGCCGCGTTCGACGTCGACGCGAAGAAGGTCGGCTTCGACCTCTCCGAGGCGATCTTCAACTCGGAGAACAACACCATCAAGATCTCCGACGTCCCGCCGCTGGACGTGCCGGTGCAGCGCGGTCACACGCTCGACGGCATCGGCAAGTACTACGCGCAGACGATCGAGGAGTCGGACGCGGAGCCGGTCGACGTCGTGCAGGTGCTGCGCGACACGCAGGCCGACGTCCTCGTCTGCTACCTGCCCGTCGGCTCCGAGGACGCGGCGAAGTTCTACGCCCAGGCCGCCATCGACGCGGGCGTCGCGTTCGTCAACGCGCTGCCGGTGTTCATCGCGTCCGACCCGGAGTGGGCCGCGAAGTTCGAGGCCGCCGGTGTGCCGATCGTCGGCGACGACATCAAGTCGCAGGTCGGCGCGACCATCACGCACCGCGTGCTCGCCCGCCTCTTCGAGGACCGCGGCGTCATCCTCGACCGCACGTACCAGCTGAACGTCGGCGGCAACATGGACTTCAAGAACATGCTCGAGCGCGAGCGCCTGGAGTCCAAGAAGGTGTCGAAGACGCAGGCCGTCACGTCGAACCTCGACGACGGCCCGCTGGCCGGCAAGAAGGACGACCGCAACGTCCACATCGGCCCGTCGGACTACGTCGCGTGGCTCGACGACCGCAAGTGGGCGTACGTGCGCCTCGAGGGCCGCGCGTTCGGCGACGTCCCGCTGAACCTCGAGTACAAGCTCGAGGTCTGGGACTCCCCGAACTCGGCGGGCGTCATCATCGACGCGCTCCGCGCGGCGAAGATCGCGAAGGACCGCGGCATCGGCGGCCCGATCCTGTCGGCGTCGACGTACTTCATGAAGTCCCCGCCGGTGCAGATGGAGGACCAGAAGGGCCGCGCCCAGCTGGAGGCCTTCATCCGCGGTGAGGTGGAGCGCTGACCCGGAGCGCAGCGGAGGGACAGCGCGACCACGGGCGTGGAGCGCTGACCCGGAGCGCAGCGGAGGGTGGGGGCCGAGCGCAGCGAGGCACCCGCCCGTAGCGGAGCGCAGGACCACGCCACGAGGGCCCGACGAGCACGTCTCGTCGGGCCCTCGGCCGTCGGGGCGCCGGTCGCGGTGCGGGTCGTGCAGCGTTGCGGACACGGAGTGACCAGAACGCTTCACGCCCCGGTGGCGCGGCCGGCCCCGCCGGCCCCCCGTCCACAGGGCCTGGTCCTCGCCCCCCAGGGGACGGCGCCGTTCGCGCACCATGACGGGCATGACCGGCGAGGCGGTGCTGCGGACGGACGTCAGGACGTGGCCGGACGTGCAGGCCCTCCCCGAGCCCGTGCGCTCGCTCGTGGTCCAGCAGGAGGGGACGGCCACGACGGCGCAGCTCGTCGCCGGCGGCGTCCCGGCACGCACGGTGGCGCGCCGGGTGCGGTGCGGGCGGTGGCAGCGCCTGCACCGCGGGGTCGTCGTGCTGCAGTCGGGACCGGTGCGCTGGCGCCAGCGGGCGCACGGCGCGCTGCTGGCGGCCGGGCCCGGGTCGGCGCTGTCGCACGCGTCGGCCGCGTACCTGCACGGGTTCCGGGCGACGCCGGGCCGCTCGGTGGTCGTGAGCGTGCCGGCGGAGCGGGTGGTGCGGCCCCACGCCGGGCTCGTCGTCCGACGCCGCAGGCGGGTGCCGCCCGCGTGGGGCGGTTGCGGTCCGTGGGCCCCGAGGACACGGTGCTCGACCTCGTGCACGAGGCCGCCGACGAGGACGCGGCGGTGGCCGTGACGTGCGAGGCGGTGCGGGCGGGGGTCCGGCCGGCGGTGGTCCTGGCCGCGGCCGCCGAGCGCGCGGTCCTCCGGCACCGCGCGCTGGTGCGCGCGCTGCTCGGCGACCCGACGCTCGGGGTCGAGTCGCCCCTCGAGCACCGGTACGTGCGTGACGTCGAGCGCCGGCACGGGCTGCCCCGGTCCGCCGGCCAGGTCCGCACGCGCGTCGAGGACCGGTGGATCCGGTCCGACCGGGTGTACCCCGGCGTCCGCGTCGAGCTCGACGGCGCGCTCGCGCACCCGTTCGCGGCGACGGACTCCGACGTGTGGCGCGACAACGCCGTGCGCGTGCAGGAGGGCGACGTGACGCTGCGCTACCGCTGGCACCACGTGGTGACGACGCCGTGCGCGGTGGCGCGGCAGGTGGCGTCCGCCCTGGCGGTGCGCGGGACCGCGGTGGACCTGCGCGCCTGCCCACGCTGCCGGGACGACGCCCGTCCGCCCTCGTGAAGCCTTCCGGACGCCTGGTGTCCGCAACGCTTCACGAGAGCTCCCCGGTGGTCCGGGGCCCGCGCCGGGCTCAGCCGTCGGTGCGGGGTGCGAGCCAGCTCGCGACGCCGAGCGCTCCCGCCTCCTGCACGGTCGTGCCGACGCCGCGGACGGAACCGGTCGCGAGGTCGACGGTCCACAGCTGGCGGCTGGCACCGGGCTCCTCGTAGCAGTGCAGGTGACCGGTCCACACCAGGGCACCCGCGCCACCCGGCTCCACGCCGCACACGTCGTCCGGCAGCCCCGCGACGCCCGGCAGCTCCGTGGGTCGGCCGTCCTCCCACAGGTACGCCCCGCCCCAGCAGACGTCGAAGCAGTCCGCGAACGCGCGGGTCAGCGGCAGGTGCGTCACGAGCGCGACCCCGTCGCGCAGCCAGCTGCCGGGGCCGGGGGCGACGTCGCCGCCACGCAGCGCGTGCAGGACCTCGGGCGTGCCGCCGCCGGCGTCGAGGCGGACGACCTGCCCGCCGTGCTCCTCGAGGTACTCGTTCTGCGGGACGTAGGGGGTGTCGTCGCGGCAGGTCGCCAGCAGGGTGCCGGCGTCGAGCCAGGTCGCCACAAAGCAGGTCTGCCCCGCCGGCACGCTGAGCGTCGTCGTCGTCCCGGTCGCCAGGTCCACCACGACGGGCGTCGGGCTGAAGCCGCCGGCGGAGGCGATGCGGCGTCCGTCCGGGGCCGGCGTGACCTCGGTGAGGTCCGCGGCACCGGCGAGCTCGCGCGGCGGACCGTCCACCGGGACGACCCGGAGCCGGAGGGCGCCCTCGGCGGAGCCGGACCACAGCTCCTCGCCCGTCGGCAGGACCGAGACGAGGTCGTCCGTGCCGCGCACCCGCTCGTCCACGACGAGGTCCCCCGTACGCAGGTCGTACTCCCCGACGACGGGCGGTGCGTCGGCACCCACCCCCTCGGGCCAGGTCCGTACCCGGGCGGTCGGACCACCCGACCAGGACAGCAGCTCCACGGCCCGCTCGCTCTCGCGCACGAGGTAGAGCTCCCCGGTGGGCGCGGACAGCGCGAGCACGTGCCGCTCGACCTCCGGCTCGTACACCAGCGGCGCGTACGACAGGAGGAACCAGCCCGGGCCGGCCGCGTCCAGGGCGCCGTCAGGCAGGGACAGCATCGGGGGCATGCCCGCCACCGCGACGGGCGTGCTCGTCGGCGTCGGGGTGGCGGTGGGCGTCGGGGTCGGGGTCGGGGTGGGGGTGGGTGACGGCGTCCCCGTCCCGGTCGTCGTCGGGCTCGGGGTCACGGCGGGCTCGGCCGGGGGGCGGTGCAGACCCAGCCAGCCGGCCACCGCGACGGCGACGACGGCGACCGCGGCGACGGACGCGTACCGCGTCTCGTGCAGGGCACGACGCCGGCGCACGTCGCGGTGGAGCGCCGCGAGCTCGTCGGCGTCGAGGCGCAGGCCGGCCTCACGCGCCTCCAGGTCCCGCAGCGCGCCCGTGAGGCGGGCGGTCAGGTCATCGGTCACGGCGGGGCTCCTCCCGGCTCACGAGGTGCACGGGTGCGACGTCGGTGGACGGGACGGCGGTGGTGCCGAGGCGGGCGTTGAGCGTGGCGATGCCGTCCGCGACGTACCGCTTGACGGCGCCCTCGCTGAGGCCCAGCAGCTGTGCGGTCTCGCGCACGGACAGGTCGTCGAGGTGACGCAGCAGGACGCAGGCGCGCTCACGCGGGCTCAGCTCCGCGAGCGCGGCGACGACGTCGGCGCCCAGGACGTCCGGGTCGGGGTCGACGACGGCCTGCTGCGTCATGGTCGCGAGCCGTGCGACGACGTGCTGCTCGCGGCCCCGTCGGCGCGCGCCGTCGACGAACCGCGACACGATCGCGCGGCACACGTACTGCTCGGCCTGCTGCACCGAGGCGAACGCGGCCCGCGCCGAGAACGTCGCCACCAGCGCGTCGTGCACCAGGTCGAGCGCCTCCGCGCGCGACCCGGACACGAGCGTCGCCCGCGCCACCAGCGCGCCGTACCGCTCCTGCACCAACGCGTCGAGCGCCGGTTGCCACCGTCCGCTCACGTCGTCCACCACCCCGGCACCGGTCCTCCTCCGTCGCGCTCGGGAGTACAACGCGTGCGCGCCCGCGGCGGTTGGGGGCGGTGCCCGTACGGCGGTCGGCGCTGCTCCGGTCGGGTGTCACCCGCGTGCCCGCCGGGCAGGACGCGCCGGCCCCGTGGCAGCATGCCCGGGTGCGTCTCCTTCGTCCCGTCCTCGCCGGCGTCCTCGTCCTCCCCGCCCTCGCGGCCTGCACGTTCTCCGCGGACGTCGACCTCGGGCCCGGCGTCGAGCCGGAGAAGCTCGCGACGCAGGTGAGCGCCGCCCTCGAGGAGTCCGTCGGCGTCGCCCCCGACGACGTGGAGTGCGACGACCAGCTGGACGCCCGGGTGGACGCCACGACGCGCTGCGTCCTGACCGCCGGTGAGGAGCGGTACGGGCTCACCGTCACCGCGACCTCGGTCGAGGGCGACACCGTCGACTTCGACGTCCAGGTCGACGAGGAGCCGATGGCGGACGGGTCCTGACGGACCGGGTCGCCGCGGGAGGGGTGGGATGAACGTCTCGATCTCGGTCAGCGCGCAGGAGGTCACGGGCCTCGCGGACGCGCTGGACGGCGTGGGGGCCGAGTACGGCTGCCCGGCGCTCCCCACCACCGGTACCGGTGCCGAGTCCACCGGGCACGTCGAGCTCGCGCAGGCGCTGCCCCAGTTCTGCCAGTTCACGTCCGAGGTGCTGAACGCCCTGGTGGCGAACCTGATGCAGCACGCGGAGCAGCTGCGCGAGGCGTCGCGGCTGTACTGCTCGGCCGACGACGGCGCGTCCTCGGCCGTCGACGCGCTGCGGCTGCCCGCGTTCGACGCGCACCTGGACCAGGCGCGGTGACGGCGCCCGCGAGCGCCGAGCTCGGCGAGTCCGACGACCCTGTCGCCCTCGTCCCCGGCCAGGCGGGCGACGTGCGCGAGGTCGCGGCCACCCTGCGCTCCTGGTCGACGCGGCTGTCCGACACGGGCGACCACCTGAGGACGCTGCGGGCGCCGTCGTGGACGGGCGAGGGCGCGGACGCGTTCTGGGCGTCGTTCGGGCCCGTACCGGCGGTCTGGTTCACCGCGTCAGACCTGCTCGCGGACGCGGCCACAGCCCTCGAGGCGCACGCCGACGCGATCACGCGGGCGCAGGACAAGGCGCAGGACGCGATCGACCGGTGGAACCGCGGCGAGGAGCGCAGCGCCGCCGCCCGCGCGGCGTACCAGCAGGCGGCGCAGCGGTTCGCGCAGCAGGGCGGGGTGCACCCGGTGTTCGTCGACACGGGCGAGGCCGACCGCCGTGAGGCGCGCGAGATCCTCGAGGACGCGCGCAGCGCGCTCGACGAGTCCGGGCACACCGCGATCATGGCCCTCGTCGAGGTGGGTGGCGGCACGCTCACGCAGGGCGGCTCGCAGGGCCCGGGGGCCGAGGGCAGCTGGTCGTGGGGGTCGGCGAAGAGCGACCAGTGGAAGCAGCAGTGGGGCGGCTCGTGGGCGGGCGACCCCGGCGGCCCCGCGGAGCTCGGCCTGTCGGCGGTGCTCGCGTCGGTGCACGGCGCCGCGTGGGTGTGGCGGACGCAGGGCAGCTTCACCAGACCCCTCGGCGGGGGCGCGCAGGTGTACGGCAACGGCAGCGTGTCGGTGCTGTCCGCCGAGGCCACCGGGTCCGCGTCGTGGTCGAACGGCAAGGGCTTCCACGCGCAGGCGAACGCCGAGGCGAACCTCGCGAAGGCGGAGGGCCAGGTCGGCTACCGCAACGACTGGGCCGACGCGCACGTGAGCGGGACGGCGCAGGCGGGTGCGTACGCGAAGGGCGAGGCGCAGTTCACGACCGACGGCGTCGAGCTGAGCGGTGAGGCGCTGGCCGGGGCCAAGGTGGCGGTCGAGGGCGAGGCCAGCCTCGGCGGCATCGGCATCACCGCGGGCGCCGAGGGCTGGGCCGGCGCCGGCGCCGGCGGCTCCGTGCAGTTCGGCATGGAGGACGGCAAGTGGCGCATGGGCGTCAGCGGCGGCGTCGCGTGGGGCTCGGCGGTGAGCTGTCGGTCGGGATCGTGATCGACCCCGCCGAGGTCGTCGAGACGGGGCAGAAGATGGCCGACGAGATCGCGAGCTGGTGGTGACGGCGATGGTGACGCTGCGGTGGCCGAACGACCTGTGGCGGCCCCTGGACCCCGGCGCGGTCGGCGTGGAGGGGGTCGAGCTGCTGGTCGGGCGCGCGGGCCTGGGCGGCGGGTACACGCCGCTGATGAGCGTGCGCCGCACGCTGCTGCCCGCGGGCGCGCCGCTCGGGCGGGTGGCCGACGAGGCCGCGCTGCGGCTCGCGCGGCAGACGGGGACCGCCGAGCGCCTGCGCCTGACGACCACGGGCACGGACGGGCCGGCGCCGGGGCTCACGCAGCTGCTGGCCGGGCAGGCGGAGGTCGACGGCGTGCGGTACGACCTGCGTCAGCTCGACGGGCTGCTCGGGGCCGTCCAGGACGACGGGACGACCGCGGTCGTGGTCCTGACGGCGACGTGCACGGCCGACCAGCTGCCGGTCGTGGGCGAGGAGTTCCGCGCCGTGCTGAGCGGCATGTCGACGGACTGAGCGGGCGCTGCGGCGGCGGGCGGCGGCGACGCCCGGGGTCAGCCGATCCGGCCCGTCAGCGCCATCACGGCGACGAACACGCCGCCGATCACGAGCCCGCCGCCCGCCACCGCGGCGGCGACCAGGCCGGCGATCGCGGACGCCGGCTGCTTCTCCTGCCACCCCAGCTCGCGCGCGGGCCCCCTGATGGCGTCGTGCAGGGTGGAGCTGCGCTGCTCCTCGCGGCCGACCAGCACCATCCTGCCGTCGGGTCCCCGTTCGTAGACCTCGACCCAGCGTCGGTACTTCTCCCGCCCGGTCCTCCCGCTCGCGCTGACGGACCCGGTGAAGCGGTTCACCTCCGCACTGAGGCTCATGTCCACGATGCGCAGGGTCATCGTGGTGGGGTCGCACCGGACCATGGACCAGCTGCGCACCCAGCCCCGCGTGCTCCCGATGCCGTCCTCGAACGGGTGGCGGAACCCGACGGCGAACCCGTCGTCGGTCTCCTCGACCATGACGTCGTCCGGCACTCGCCGCTCGACGGCCTCGCGCAGCTCGGCGACGAGGTCGACCTCGTCCCGCTCGTCCCTGTCCACGTCGTCCCCTCGTCCACGGCTGCCGGGCAGCGTAACCGGTGGGCCGGGGTCAGGTGCCGGGGTCCGTCGCCGCGTCGGCGCCGGGGCATAGCCTGTCCCGCGTGCAGGTGATCTCCGACCTCCGGGCGCTCTGGCCGCTGCGCGGCTTCCGGCGCCTGTTCGCCGTCCGTCTGGTGAGCCAGACGTCCGACGGCATGTTCCAGGTCGGGCTCGCGACGCTGTTCTTCTTCTCCCCCGAGAACGCGAGCACCGCCACGGGCGTCGCCGCGGCGTTCGCGGTGCTGCTGCTGCCGTTCACGATCGTCGGCCCCTGGGCGGGCGTGCTGCTGGACCGGTGGCGGCGGCGTCAGGTGCTGCTGTGGGGCAACCTCGTGCGGGTCGCGCTGACGCTGACGATCGCCGTGGTGATGCTCACCAGCGGGGTGACGCCGGCGGTGTACGTGCTGGCGCTCGTCACGCTGTCGGTCAACCGGTTCCTGCTCGCCGCGCTGTCGGCGTCGCTGCCGAAGGTCGTCGACGGGCCCCTGCTGCTCACGGCCAACTCCCTGACCCCGACGCTCGGCGCCGCGGCCGCCGGTGCCGGCGGCGCCCTCGGGTTCGTCCTCGGGTTCGTCCTGCCGGCGGGGCGGCTGCGCGACGCGATCTCGCTGCTCGTGGCCGCCGCGGTCATGGCGGTCGCGTCGGGGCTCGCGACGCGCCTGCGACCCGACGAGCTCGGCCCGGACCAGCGCGCCGACCGCTCGGACGTCCGGGCGGCCCTCGTGGAGCTCGCGCGCGGGCTCGTCGCCGGCGCGCGCTGGCTCGTGGCCCGCCGCACGCCCGCGCAGGCCCTCGGCATCATGGCGCTGCACCGGTTCTGCTACGGCGCGGTGTTCATCGCCAGCATCCTCATCTCGCGCAACCTGCTGTCCGACCCGGCCGACGTCGACGCGGGCCTGCGCACGTTCGGCACCGTGCTCGCCGTCAGCGGCGTGGGCTTCGCCCTCGCGGTCGTGCTGACCCCCGTGCTCAGCCCCCGCACGGGGCCGCACCGCTGGATCGTGCTGTGCCTGGGGCTCGCGGTGGTCACCCAGCTGCTGCTGGCCGTGACCGTCGCGCGGTGGGCCGTGCTCGCCGGGGCGCTCGCGCTGGGCCTCGCGGCGCAGGGCGCCAAGATCGCCGTCGACACGATCGTCCAGCGCGACACCGTCGACGCGTACCGCGGGCGGGCCTTCTCGCTGTACGACGTCCTCTACAACGCGGCGTTCGTCGGGGCGGCCGCACTGGCCGCCGTCACGCTGCCCGACAGCGGCTGGTCGCGGCCGGTGTTCGTCGCGCTGGCCGCGGTGTACGCGGCGGGTGCGGTCCTCTACGCCGTGGCGCCGCACGTGCCCGAGGAGGTCGACGCCCCCGCGGCACGGGCGGCACGGGCGTGAGCGGGGGCGACGGGCAGCCGCTGCCGCACGTCCTCGACGACGTGCTCACGGGCGACCTGGCGCGTCGCGTGCTCGAGGACGAGACCCTCGCGATCGTGCTGACCGACCCGTCGCTGCCCGACGAGCCGGTGGTGTGGACCAACGAGGCGTTCACGCGGCTCACGGGCTGGGCGCCGCACGAGGCGCGCGGGCGCAACTGCCGCTTCCTGCAGACGCCGCGCACCGACCCCGCGGCCGTCGCCCGCCTGCGGGCCGCGCTCGCCGCCGGCCAGGACCACGTGGAGCTGCTGCTCAACGCGCGCAAGGACGGCTCGGAGTTCTGGAACCAGCTCGTCGTCACGCACCTGCGCGACGCCGAGGGGCGCGTCACGCACCGGGTCGGCGTGCAGGTCGACGTCACGGCGCGCGCGGTCGGCGACGCCGCGCGGGACACCGAGCTGGTCCGGGCCCGGCAGACCGGTGAGCGGCTGGCGCTGCTCGCGGCCGTGACGGACGAGCTCACGCGGCACCTGGAGTACGGGCACGCGGTCGACGCCCTCGCCGAGGTCGTGGTCCCGCGGATGGCGACCTGGGGCTTCGTCGCGGTGACGAACGAGCGCGGCCGGTTCGAGCGCGTGCACGTCGTCACGACGGACCCGGCGCGCGCACGGGAGGCGGCGGAGCTCGCGCACGAGGGGCCCGAGTGGCTGGTGCAGTCGTCGCGCGTGCAGCAGGCGCTCACGTCCGCCCCGGACCACGTCGCCGACGCGTTCCCCGTGGACGTCGACTCCCTCCCGGGGCGCACGACGCCCCGCCAGCTCGCGCTGCTGAGCGCCCTGGGGCTCGGTTCCGCGCTCGTGGTGCCGCTGCGCGCCCGGTCGCGCGTGATCGGGGTGCTGTGCCTGGTGCACGAGCGTCCGGACGGCTTCGACCAGGACGCCGTCGTCACGGCGGCGCACCTCAGCAGCCGCGCCGGGATCGTGCTGGAGAACGTGCGCCTCTACCTGGCCGAGCGCGACGCCGCGCTGACCCTGCAGCACAGCCTCCTGCCGGTGCTCGGCGACGTGGCGGGGCTCGACGTCGCGGCGTCGTACCTGCCGTCGGGGCGACGGGCCGAGGTCGGCGGGGACTGGTTCGAGGCGTTCGCCCTGCCCGACGGCGCCGTCGGCCTGGCGGTCGGCGACGTGGTGGGGCACGACCTGCGGGCGGCGGCGTCCATGGGTCAGCTGCGCTCGCTCCTGCGCGCCGCCGTGTGGAGCGGCGACGAGCCGGGGCCCGCGCTCGCGCGCCTCGACGACCTCGTGCGCGGCCTCGAGCTCGCCGACCTCGCGACGTGCGTCCAGGTGCGCTGGGAGCGCACGGACGCCGGTGCGCACCTCACCTGGGCCAGCGCGGGGCACCCGCCGGCGGTGCTGCGGCTGCCGGACGGCGAGGTCGTCGAGCTCACCGGCGGCAGCACCACCCCCGTCGGGCTGGCGGGGCCCGGCCGCGGCACGCAGGCCTCGGCGACGTTCCCGCCGGGGTCGACGCTCGTGCTCTACAGCGACGGCCTCGTCGAGCGGCGCGACCGCACGCTGCGGGAGGGCGTCGCCGCCCTGCGGGACGCGCTCGCCGCGACCCCCTCGGGGGCGAGCGCGGAGCAGGTGCGCGACGCCCTCGTGGGCGCGCTCGTCGGCCGCCACCAGGAGGACGACGTGTGCCTGCTCGTCGTCCGCGACGGCTGACGCCGGCACCGGCCGCCGTCGACCCCGGCCGTCAGGCCCCGCGGGACGCCCACCAGCGCAGCAGCTCCTCGCGCGCCGCGTCCTCACCGAGGGGGCCCCGCTCCATGCGCAGCTCCAGCAGGTAGCGGTACGCCTCCCCCACCTCGCGGCCGGGTGCGATGCCGAGCGCGGCCATGATCTGCGTCCCGTCGAGGTCGGGCCGGATGGCCGCGATCTCCTCCTGCTCGCGCAGGCGCGCGATCCGCGTCTCCAGGTCGTCGTACGCCGCGGACAGGCGGGCGGCCTTGCGCTGGTTGCGCGTCGTGGAGTCGGAGCGGGTGAGCCGGTGCAGCCGCTCGAGCAGCGGACCCGCGTCCGTCACGTAGCGGCGCACCGCGGAGTCCGTCCACTCCCCGTCGCCGTACCCGTGGAAGCGCAGGTGCAGCTCGGTGAGCCGCGCGACGTCCTGCACCGTCTGCTTGTCGAACCGCAGCGCCTTGAGCCGCTTGGCGACCATCTTCGCGCCGACGACCTCGTGGTGGTGGAAGCTCACGCCGCCACCGGGCTCGAACCGGCGCGTGCGCGGCTTGCCGATGTCGTGCAGCAGCGCCGCGAGGCGCAGCACGAGGTCCGGGCCGGGGACGGCGCCGTCGGGACCGGTCTCCAGCGCGATCGCCTTCTCCAGGACCATGAGCGAGTGCTCGTACACGTCCTTGTGGCGGTGGTGCTCGTCGATCTCCAGGCGCAGGGCGGGCAGCTCGGGCAGCACGTGGTCGGCGAGGCCGGTGTCGACGAGGACCTCGAGCCCGGCGCGCGCGTGCGGTGCCAGCAGCAGCTTCACGAGCTCGTCGCGCACGCGCTCGGCGGAGACGATCGCGATGCGGTCCGCCATCTCGACGATCGCGGTGCGCGCCTCGTCGTCGAGCCGGAAGCCGAGCTGCGCGACGAAGCGCGCGCCGCGCATCATCCGCAGCGGGTCGTCGTCGAAGGACTGCCGCGGGTCCACGGGCGTGCGCAGCACCTTCCGGGCCAGGTCCCCCAGGCCGCCGAAGGGGTCGACGAACGCGAGGTCCGGCACGCGCACCGCCATCGCGTTGACCGTGAAGTCGCGGCGCGAGAGGTCGCCCTCGAGCGTGTCGCCGAACGCCACCACCGGCTTGCGCGACGACGCCTCGTACTCGTCGGTCCGGTAGGTCGTCACCTCGACGACGACGTCCTGCGAGCCCCGGCCGCGCCGCCCGGCGAACCGGCGCGCGCCGACCGTGCCGAACGCGCGGCCGACGTCCCAGTGCGCGTCCCCCCACGCGGCGAGCAGGGGCTCGGCGTCGTCGGGCGTCGCCGAGGTCGCGAAGTCGAGGTCGTTGCTCACCCGCCCCAGGAAGGCGTCGCGGACGGGACCGCCGACCAGCGCGAGCTCGTGCCCGGCGGCGCGGAACGCCTCGCCCAGCGGCACGGCGTCCGGCGCCATCCGCGTGAGCACCTCGATCGCGCGGCGCTGGAGCTGCGGCAGGGACGGCGGCTGCGGGGAGGAGGGCGGTCGGTCGTCGGTCTCGCGCGGCACCGGACAAGCCTGCCAGAGGTCGGCGCGCACCCCGGCGACGCGCGTGGGGCACCGCCCGCGCCCCCGGCGACGCGCTGACCCCGGCGTGGCGCCCGGTCGACCTCGTCGTGACCGGGCGATGACGCGGACATGACGTCCGTCCCCGGACGAGGGGGGACAGCGGGGGATGACTCGTTACAGTGTCGGCATGTCCGCCGCCGCCCACCCGCCCGTCCCCGGGCGTGTGCCGGCGCCGCCCGGCGGCCACCGGCTGCGGATCGACCCGGCCCGGCTGGCGCCGCGGCCGCACGCCGTGCCCGTCCCCGTGGTCGACGAGACGTCCGCGGGCGGGCTGGTCGTCATCCGGCGGCACGGCGAGTACGAGGCCGCGGTGATCGCGCGCCGCAACCGCGCCGGACGCCTCGAGTGGTGCCTGCCCAAGGGCCACCTCGAGGGTGACGAGACGCCCGAGCAGGCCGCCGTCCGGGAGATCGCCGAGGAGACCGGCATCACCGGCCGGGTCCTGCGCCGCCTCGGCGTCATCGACTACTGGTTCTCCGGCGACGACCGCCGGGTGCACAAGGTCGTGCACCACTTCCTGCTCGGTGCCGTGCACGGGGACCTCACGGTCGAGAACGACCCCGACGGCGAGGCCGAGCAGGTCGAGTGGGTGCGGGTCGTCGACCTCTCCGCGCGCCTCGCGTACCCGAACGAGCGCCGCCTCGCCGGCACCGCGCTCGTGGTCCTCTCCGCGGACGCATGAGCGCATCCCGTCCCGGTCGGAGCGCGGCGCTGGCGGCGCTGCTGGTCGGGCTCCTCGCCCTCCTGCTCGCCGCCCCCGGCGCGCACGCCGCGACCGGCTCCCCCTCGTCCCGTCCCACCGCGTCGGACGGGTCGGGTGCTGCGGGCACGCCGTCGCGCACCCCGGCGGACGACGAGGAGGAGGAGGACGAGGACGCGCTCCCCGTGCGCGTGCAGGTGCTCGAGGTGGCGCCGGCCGTCCTCGCCCCGGGCCAGGACCTGACCGTCCGGGCCCGGCTGACCAACGACGGGAGCGACGAGGTCGAGGCGCCGCGCGCGTACCTGCGCATCGAGCGGATCCGCCCCGGCACGCGCGCGGACCTGGCCGCGTGGCTCGACGAGCCCGTGGCCCCCGGTACGGGCGGCCGGGTCGGCAGCCGCGTCGCCGTGGCCGCCGCGCCGGGGCCGCTCGCGCCCGGCGCCTCGGTCGAGGTCACGCTCACCGTCGCCGCCGGCGACGTGGGCCTGCTCGACCGCCCCGACGTCTGGGGGCCGCGCGGGCTCGCCGTCGAGGCCGTCGACGGCTCCCGGCGCGCGGGGCTGCAGCGCACGTTCCTGCTCTGGGCGACCGAGGGGCCATCCCGCAGGCCCGGGTGTCCGTGCTGGCCCCGTGGTCGGTCCGCCGACGGTGCCCACGGACCTGGCGGACGACGTCGCCGGCCCCGCACCCGACCTCGCGTCCCTCGTCGCCGGCGGGCGCCTCGCCGACGTCCTGGAGGTCGTGCGCGCCCACCCCGACGTGTCGCTGGCGGTCGACCCCGCGCTCGTCGCGACGGCCCTGTCCGCCGACGACACGACGGCCGGCTGGGCGCAGGACCTGCTGGCCGCGGCGACCGGGCGCGACGTCCTCGCCCTGCCCTGGGGCGACCCGGACCTCACCGCCCTCGCCCACGCCGGCACACCCGACCTGCTCGCCGCGGCCACCGAGCGCTCGCGCGCGGCCCTCGCCGGAGGCGCGCTGCAGGACGCCCCCTTCGCGGGCCGCACCGACGTCCTGTGGGCACCGGGTCCGGCGACGGACCAGGCGACCGCCGACCTCGCCGCGGCGACGGGTGCGCAGACCCTCGTGCTGCGGCCGGGCGACGTGCCGACGCCGGACGGCGAGCCGGCCGGTGCGCGGACGCAGCTCGCGTCCGGCCTCGTCGGGCTGGTGCCGGACGCGGTGCTCACGCAGCTGCTCGTCGACCCCACCGAGCTCGACCCGGACGCGACGTCCGCGACCACGGTGCAGCGCGCCCTCGCGGAGCTGTCCGTCGTCGCGCGCGACACCACCGGCGGGCCCCGTCACCTGCTCGTCGCCCCGCCGCGCGGCTGGACGCCGGACGCCGCGGTGGTCGACGCCGTGCTGGCGGCGGTCCAGCAGGCCCCGTGGGCGCGGACGGCGTCGCTGTCCTCGCTCCTGGGGGCCGCCACGGGCACCGCCGAGCGCGAGCCGCTCCCCGCGCTGGTGCCCGTCGAGGCCGCGCTGGGCGCCGAGGACGTGCGGCGGCTCGACGCGTCCCGCACCGCGACGCACGCGTTCGCGTCGGTGACCGAGGAGCCGGCCGCGATCGTGGAGGGCCTCGACGAGGCCGTCCTGGCCCCCTGTCCACGGCGTGGCGCGCCGAGCCCGACGCCCGCACCACCCTCGTCGACGCGGTGGTCGCGGCCGCGGACGCCCGGCGCGCGGGTCTCGAGCTCGCACCGACCAGCACGCAGAACATCATCAGCGCACGCGGCGAGGTGCGGTTCTCGGTGCGGAACGCGCTGCCGGCGGACGCGTCCGTGCGGGTGCTGACCACGCCGCGCAAGGCGTGCCTGCGCGCCGAGCCGAGCGCGACCGTCGTCGTGCCGGCCGGCGGCGAGGCCACCGTGCCCGTGGCCGTGCACGCGACCGCCAACTGCGAGGTGCAGGTCGAGGCCGTGCTGACCAGCGCCGACGGCACCGCCCTGTCCGCGCCGGTCACCTTCCTGGCCCGCGCGACGCCGACCATCGAGTCGGTCGGCACGGCGGTCGTCGGCGTGCTGCTGGCGATCGGCCTCGTGCTCGGCATCGTGCGGACCGTGCGACGCGGGCAGAGCGCGCGGCGCGGGGCGCGGCGCGTGCGCGAGGAGGAGGGCACCCGGCCGCTGCCGGTGCTCGGCGGCACGCCGGAGGGAGACAGGTGAGCGACGCGGGGTCGGGCGACAGGTCGGCGGGCGCGTCGCGCAGCGCCGTGCGCCGCGGAGCGGCCCTCATGGCGTCGGGCACGGCCGTGTCGCGGGCGCTGGGGCTGCTGCGGGCGATGGTGCTGGCCGCGGCCATCGGCGTCACCGGCCAGGCGGCCGACGCCTTCGCGATCGGCAACACGCTGCCCAACGTGCTGTTCATGCTGCTCGCGGGCGGCGTGCTCAACGCGATCCTCGTGCCGCAGGTCGTCCGGGCGTACAAGCGGGACGCCGGTCAGGAGTACGTCGACCGCCTCCTGTCGTTCGGGTTCGCGCTGCTCGCCGCGCTCACGGTCGTCCTCACGCTGGCCGCGCCCCTGCTCGTGGGCCTGTACACGCAGGGCGGGGACGAGACGCAGATCGCCCTGGCGACGACGTTCGCGTGGTGGTGCATCCCGCAGCTGTTCTTCTACGGCGCGTACGCGCTGCTCGGCCAGGTGCTGAACGCGCGCGGGTCGTTCGGGCCCTACATGTGGGCGCCCGTCGTCAACAACGTCGTGTCCATCGCCGGGTTCGGCGTGTTCATCGCCGTCTTCGGGGGTGACGTCTCCGACGCGTCGGCGTGGGACGGCGGGCGGGTCGCCCTGCTCGCCGGGACCGCCACCGCGGGGGTCGTCGCGCAGGCGCTCGTGCTCGTCCCGTCCCTGCGCCGGGCCGGTGTGTCGTACCGGTGGCGCTGGGGTCTGCGCGGCTCCGGCCTCGGTCGCGCGGGGACCGTCGCGACGTGGACGTTCGTCGGGCTCGCGATCGGGCAGGTCGGCTACCTCGTCGTCCAACGGGTCGCGTGGTCGGCGCCGGGTGCGGCGGCCGAGGCCGCGCACGTCGCGGGCAACGCCGCGTACCAGTACGCGTTCACCATCTTCATGCTCCCCCACTCCCTCGTCACCGTGTCGCTGGCGACCGCGCTGTTCACGCGGCTGTCCGCGCAGGCGCACGACGAGGACGCCGGGAGCGTGCGCTCGACCCTGTCGGTCGGTCTGCGCGTCGTCGGGCTCTTCACGGTGCTGGCGGCCGTCGCGCTCGTCGTCCTCGCCGAGCCCGTCGCCCGCATCGTCCTGCCCGCCGAGCCGCGCGGTGCCGTCGTCGCCGTCGCGGACGTCGTGATCGCGATGGCCGTGGGCCTCCCGGCGTTCGGTGCCTGGTCCATGTGCCAGCGCGTCTACTACGCGTACGAGGACGCGCGCGGGATGGTGCCGGTCCAGGTGGCGATGGCGGCGGTGGTGGTCGGCGGCACGCTCCTCGGCACCGTGCTGCTGCCCGGCACGGCCTGGGTGGCCGCGGCCGGCCTGTCGATGAGCGTGTCGTACCTGCTCGGCGCCCTGCTCGCGCTCACCGCGCTGCGGCGGCGCCTGCACGGCGTCGACGCGGGGCGGTGCTGCGCACGCACGTCCGCGCGGTGCTCGGCGCACTGGTCGCGGCGGCGGTCGCCCTGGGCGTGCTCGTGCTGCTGCGGCGGGCGGGCGTCGAGGGCGTGCCCGGGGCGCTGCTGGAGTGCGTCGTCGGCGGCGGCGTCATGGGTCTGGCGTACCTCGGCGCGCTGCGTCTGCTGCGGGTCCGCGAGCTGGACCTGCTGCTCGGACCGGTGCTGCGGCGGCTGCGCGGGCGGCGGGGGCAGGACCGACCCGTCTAGCATGGCTCCCGGGGTGCGGGACCGGCGGCGCGCGACGCGGCGCAGGGACGTACCGGGCGGGGTGCACGACGGCGGCGGCTCGCGCGGACGGGTCGACGGCGGTGACGACGGCAGGTCGGACGGGCGGAGGTGCGGACGTGGCGGAGGTCGGCCGGGGGACGGTGCTGGCGGGGCGCTACCGCGTCCTCGAACCCCTCCCGTCGGACCTCGACGGCGTGTCCGTCTGGCGCGCCGTCGACCAGATCCTCGACCGACCCGTGCGCGTGCGCGTCCTGCAGTCCGGGGACGTCGCGCCCGCGCTCGACGCCGCCCGGCGTGCCGCGCTCGTCACGGACGCGCGCCTCGTGCGCGTGCTCGACGTCGGCATGCACGAGGGCGTCGGCTACGTCGTCACCGAGCAGATCGTCGGCGCGTCCCTCGGGCAGCTCGTCGAGCAGGGTCCCCTGACTGCCGACCAGGCGCGAGCCGTCGTCGGCGAGGCGGCCGCCGCGCTCGAGGTGGCGCGGCGGCGGGGCGTGCACCACCTCGCGCTGCGGCCCTCGGTCGTGCACGTGTCCGCCGACGGGCGGGTGCTGCTCTCCGGCCTCGCGATCGACGCGGCGCTCGCCGGTCGCGCCCACGGCGACGCGGTCGCCACCAGCCGCACCGACGCCGTCGACCTCGTGCGCCTGCTGTACACGGGCCTCACCGGGCGCTGGCCGCTCGACCCGGAGAGCGCCGCGGGCGCGGCCCCCGGTCTGCCGGCCGCACCCGTCCTCGACGGCGTCCCCGTCGCACCGGCCGAGCTCGCGCCCGGCGTCCCGAACGACCTCGACACCCTCTGCGCGGTCACCCTCGGCACGTACGGCGACGGGCCGCACACCCCCGGGGAGCTCGTGCACGAGCTCGAGCCGTGGGGCGAGATCCGCGTCGGCCGCGCCGCCGACGCGACGCCGGCCGCACCGGGCGTGGTCGCTGCCCCGGCGGGCGCGACGTCCGACGTCGAGGCCGAGACGGCACCGGTGCGCGTCCCCCGGCAGTCGGTCCGCACGGTCTTCGACGAGGCGCCGCCGGGGGTCGTCCGCCCCGGTACCCCGCCCCCGGCCGCTCCGGCACGCATGAGCGGGCTGCCGGGCGCCCGCGTCGAGCGCACGAGCGCGCTGCCCGCCGCGGGCGTCGGCGCCGCTGCCGCCACCTCGCCACCGACGCTGCCCGCCGCCCTGCCCCCGGTGGGTGGCGGTGCCACGCCGCCGCCGGTGCCGCCGCCGGGACGGCAGGACGACGACGCGTGGGACGGTGCCTGGGACGGCGGCGACGACGACCCGTTCCCCTTCGAGCAGGACGAGCCCCAGGAGCGCCGTCGCGTCGGTGCCGCCGGTGTCGTCCTCGTGCTCGTCGGTGTCGCCGTGCTGGTCGGCCTCGTCCTCGCGGCGCGTGCCCTGTTCACCCTGCCGGACACCTCCGGCGGCGGGACACCCGCGGCGGAGCAGTCCGCCACGCCGACACCGGCGGACACCGCCGGCGGCGAGACCGCGGCGCCCCCCGCGCAGCCTCCCGCCGCGGGTCCGCCCGTGGTGATCGGCATCCGGTCGCTCGACGCCTCCGACGCCGACGGCGAGCACGAGGAGGCGGTCAGTCGCGCGATCGACGGCGACCCGGCGACGTTCTGGTTCTCCCAGACGTACAACCGTCCCGACTTCGCGGGCCTGAAGGAGGGCGTGGGCCTCGAGCTGCGCCTCGCGGCGCCCGCGAGCGTGAGCGGGGTGACGCTGCTGGTCAACGGCACGGGAGGCAACGTCGAGGTCCGTGCGACCAGCGGCGACGCCCCGACGCAGGGCGAGGTGCTGGCCGCCGCACCGATGGGGCCGCAGACGGCGCTCACCTTCGCGGCGCCCGTCGAGACGGACGTCCTGACCGTGTGGTTCACCGAGCTGCCGACGATGCCCGACGGCCGCTTCCGGATCGAGCTGACGGAGCTCACCGTCCAGTGACCGCGCGTCCCCGCGGACCGTCGGGCACGCGGGAACAGAACCGCCCTACGATCGGTTCGGACGGGCAGACCAGGGCCGCCACCGGCGGCCCCGTCGCCCGTGCGACGCAGCCGATCCGACCCAGTGAGGCACCTGTGACCGTTCAGAACCCCGCCGCGCAGCCCGGCACCCCGGCCGACGACGTCCGCGACGTCGTCATCGTCGGCTCCGGACCCGCGGGGTACACCGCCGCCGTCTACGCCGCGCGCGCCGGGCTCGCGCCCGTCGTCGTCGCCGGCTCCGTCACCGCGGGCGGCGCGCTCATGAACACCACCGAGGTCGAGAACTTCCCCGGTTTCCCCGACGGCGTCCAGGGCCCCGAGCTGATGGACGACATGCGCAAGCAGGCGGAGAAGTTCGGTGCCACGGTCCTGTGGGACGACGCGACCGAGCTCGAGCTGACCGGCGACGTCAAGGTCGTCACCACCGGCAGCGGTGACGTCTTCCGCGCGCGCACGGTCATCCTCGCCACCGGTTCCGCGTACCGCGAGCTCGGGCTCGAGGACGAGAAGCGCCTGTCCGGCCGCGGCGTGTCCTGGTGCGCCACCTGCGACGGCTTCTTCTTCCGCGACCAGCCGATCGTCGTCGTCGGCGGCGGCGACTCCGCCGTCGAGGAGGCCACGTTCCTCACGCGCTTCGGGTCGAAGGTCACGATGGTGCACCGCCGCGACCAGCTGCGGGCGTCGAAGATCATGGCCCAGCGTGCGTTCGACAACCCGAAGATCGAGTTCGAGTGGAACGCCGAGGTCGTCGCGATCCACGGCGAGCAGAAGGTCACCGGCGTGACCCTGCGCGACACCCGCACCGGCGAGACCCGCGAGCTCGAGGCGGGCGGCCTGTTCGTCGCCATCGGCCACGTGCCGCGCTCCGACCTGCTCGTCGGGCAGGTCGACCTGGACGAGAACGGCTACGTCCAGGTGGCCGGACGGACCACGGCGACGAACCTGCCCGGCGTCTTCGCGTGCGGCGACCTCGTCGACCACACGTACCGTCAGGCGATCACGGCCGCAGGCTCCGGCTGCTCGGCGGCCCTCGACGCCCAGCACTACCTCGCCGGCCTCGCCTACACGTCCGACGTGGAGAACCCCGTGGTCCCGGCCGAGGCGTCCGCTCCCGTCCCGGAGGTGCAGGCATGAGCACGATCGACGTCACCGACGACACCTTCGAGGCGGAGGTCCTGCGCAGCGACGTCCCGGTCGTCGTCGACTTCTGGGCGCCGTGGTGCGGCCCGTGCCGCATGGTGTCGCCGGTGCTCGAGGAGCTGTCGGAGGACTACGCGGGCCGGGTGCGCGTGGTGAAGGTGAACGCCGACGAGAACCCGCGCCTGAGCCAGGACTACCAGGTGCAGTCGATCCCGCTGATCGCGTTCTTCGCCGGCGGGGAGCTCGAGAAGACGGTCGTCGGCGCCCGCCCCAAGGCGGTCCTCAAGGAGGCGGTCGAGGAGCTGCTCGCCCAGCAGTCCTGACCTGGCCCCCTGACCTGGCCCCCTGACCTGGCCCCTGGTCCGGCCGGGCGCGACATCGACGCCCGGACTCGACAGCCACCGTGCTGACGAGTCCGGGCGTCCGTGCGTCCGGGCTACGGCACTGGGTGGTGGGGCCGGGCGACCGTCCGGGTGGTAGCGCGGGTGCGTGCGTCCGGTGGTAGCGCGGGTGCGTGCGTCACGGGTGGGTCAGGTGATGCGGGCGCGCGGGGATGCGGGTGCTCGCGGTCGGCGCCGGTGTCACGGTCGGCGGTGCGGGTGTCGCGGTCGGCGGTGCGGGTGTCGCGGGTGTCGCGGTCGGCGGTGCGGCCGTCGCGGACCGGAGACGCGGGCGTCGCCGACCGGAGGCACCGGCGTGCAGATCCGAGGGCCTGCCCAGCCAGGAGGCCCGAGGGGCTGGCGATCCGGGAACGAGAGGGCCCCGGGCTGGGTCCGTCCCGGTGAGCGGGCACGAACCGCTCGGAGAGTGGCCCTCCGGAGGAGGGCTCTGGGGGAAACGAGCGGCCCCGGATGGAGTCTTTACCGCGCCAGAAGTTGCCCCAAAAGCCCTGAGAGGGCGAGAAGGGGCCGATCCGGTACCAGCGGCAGCCGCTGATGGCCCGCTCGGACCCCTACGCCGCACCTAACCGCGCAGGATCCCCGGGTCGTCGGGCGCCAGGGACGCGAGGATCCGGTTCAGGTCCTGCACCGAGGCGAACTCGACCGTCAGCTTGCCGCGGGTCTTGCCGAGGTCCACCTTGACTCGCGTCTCGAAACGGTCCGAGAGCCGCGACGCCAGGTCGTCGAGCGCCTCGTTGCGGACGCCCGCGCGCGGGCGCGGACGCGGCTTGGGCGCCGTCTCGTCGCCGCCCAGGGCGACGATCTCCTCGACCGCGCGGACCGACAGCCCCTCCGCGACGATCCGCTGCGCCAGCCGCTCGATGGCTGCGCCGTCGCTCAGGCCGAGCAGCGCGCGGGCGTGCCCCGCCGTGAGCACACCGGCGGCGACCCGGCGCTGCACGAGAGGAGGCAGCCGGAGCAGGCGGAGGGTGTTCGAGATCTGCGGCCGTGACCGGTGGATGCGCGCCGCGAGCTCCTCGTGGGTGCAGCCGAAGTCGTCGAGGAGCTGCTGGTACGCGGCCGCCTCCTCGAGCGGGTTCAGCTGGGCGCGGTGAAGGTTCTCCAGCAGCGCGTCGCGCAGCAGGTCGCCGTCCTCGGTCTCGCGCACGATCGCGGGGATCGTCGTGAGGCCGGCTTCCTGCGTCGCCCGCCAGCGCCGCTCCCCCATGATGAGCTCGTAGCCGTCGTCGACGGCCCGGACCACGACCGGCTGCAGCACACCGATCTCGCGGATCGACCCGACGAGCTCTGCCAGCGCGTCCTCGTCGAAGACGGTGCGCGGCTGGCGGGGGTTGGGCCGGATCGACTCGACCGGCAGCTCCGCGAACCGGGCGCCCGGCACGGGGACGAGGCCCTCGGAGCCGACGTCGGCGGTGGCCGCGGCGACCGCCTCCGTCGGCGAGGCGTCGGACGCGCTCGCCCGCGCATCGCCACCGCCGGGTGTCGCCGCGCCCGTGGGGCCGTCTGCCGACCCTGGCGTCTCGGCCTGCGTCTGCCCGTCCTGCTCGCGCGCGTCGGTCAGGACGTCGCCGGTGGCGGTCGTCATCGCATCGCGTGAGACCGTCGCCGGCGCCGCAGCGTCGCTCGTCGTGGCCGGTGCCTCGAGGGCGGTGGCGTCCTGCCCCTGCGCGGCGCTGCTCCCGCCCTCCCCCGTGCCCTGCGGAGTGCCCTCGTCGCGGGCGTCGTCCGCCCTGGCCGTGGCGTCCTGGGCGGGCGGCACCGCATCCTTGCGGTTGTCGGGGAAGAACACGTCGACGGGCCGTTCCGCCGTCGAGCGCGGCTGGTCCAGCCCGGTGGGGATGAGGGCGCCCAGCCCACGACCCAGGCCGCGTCGCTTCTCGCTCACTGCTCCTCCTGTCCGGTGGCCTGCGCCGCCGGTGTCTGGTCGCCCGCGGCCGTGCCCGAGGACGGCTGTCCCGCACCGGCCGCTCGTTCGGCAAGCTCCCGCGCGGCCTCGAGGTACGCGAGGGCACCCGACGAGCCGGCGTCGTAGGTCATCACCGTCTGGCCGTAGCTGGGCGCCTCCGAGATGCGCACCGAGCGCGGGACGGTGGTGCGCAGCGTGCGGTCCGGGAAGTGCGTGCGCACCTCCTCGGCGACCTGCTGGGCGAGGTTGGTGCGGGCGTCGTACATCGTGAGCAGGATCGTCGACACGCGCAGCGTCGGGTTGAGGTGCGCCTGGATGAGGTCGATCGTCTTCAGCAGCTGCGAGAGTCCCTCGAGCGCGTAGTACTCGCACTGGATCGGGATCAGCACCTCGCGCGCCACGACGAACGCGTTCACGGTGAGCAGGCCCAGGCTCGGCGGGCAGTCGACGAAGACGTAGTCGATCCGCTCCATCCCCTGGTCCAGCCGCCACTGGAGGTACGCGTCCAGGGCCGTCCGCAGCCGGGTCTCGCGCGCGACCATCGAGACGAGCTCGATCTCCGCGCCCGAGAGGTCGATCGTCGCCGGCAGGCACCAGAGCCCGGGTATCTCGGGGCTCTCCTGGACGGCGTCCTGCATCGGAGCGCTGTCGACGAGCACCTCGTAGATCGACGGCGTCCCCGCTCGGTGGTCGATACCGAGTGCGGTCGACGCGTTCCCCTGCGGGTCGTTGTCGAGGACGAGGACCTTCAGCCCGGCCTGAGCCAGCGCGGCGGCGAGGTTCACCGTGGTCGTCGTCTTGCCGACGCCACCCTTCTGGTTCGCCACCGTGATGACGCGCGTCTGCGGCGGACGCGGGAACTTGCGACCTCGGAGCTCGATGCGCCGACGAGCGTCGAGCTGGAGCTCGGCCATCAACGGGGTGTCGTCCGACGGGCGCGGCAGGCTCTCCACCAGAGCCGCTCGGCGCTGCTCCTCGGGGTCCAGACCGGTCGTGGGCGCCGTTGCCGAGTCCTCGTGTGCGCCCGTCGTCGAGATCATCGACTCCCGCCCGATGGCCGTCACGCCACTTCCCTCCACGTCGTCCCGAACGTCGCCACGCCCCGTCGTCCACGCCTCGGGCGCGGGCTCGTCGGCACCGTGGTGGTCGTCGTCCGGTGCAGCGGCGCCGGCTGAGACGCGCGGCTCGAGAGCGTGGGGCCGGCCAGGCACATGCTCCTCGGGGCGGGCGACGGCTCAGTCTGCCACGTGTAGGCGGCACCGACGTCCGCGACGGACACGGGCTGCGGCCGGCCGCTCGTACGCCGCGTCCGTACCTCGCTCGCGTCGATTCGGCGTTCGCCGTCCTGTGGAGGCGAGCCCTGAGCCGGGCCGGTCCCTCCGGGTACGGGCGCGCTCCCCTCCGCGCCCTGCGGCGCCGTTTCACGTGGAACGGTCGACTTCTCGATCTCTTTGCGGGAGACCTCAGAGTCCTTGCTCTGGGGAGCGTCCGGCGTGCGAGTGTGTCCGGCCGCCTCGTGGTCGTCGGTCAGGCCCGCCGGCCCTACCGCCGGCGCGTCGATGGCCCCGTCGGGGGCGGACGCCGCCTCCTCTGACGACGTCTCCGTCGTTTCACGTGGAACGGGCGCGTTCTCGCGGTGCGTCGTCTCGGGAGCATCGAGGGACGAGGCTGCAGCACCAACAGCGCCATGCGTCGCGCTCATACCGAGGGCTGTTCCACGTGAAACCGCGTTGTCGTCACTGCCGACCGGTACAACGACGGGGGCCGCGGACTCCACTCCTGCGTCGTCGGCACCACCGTCCTCAGAGAAGGACGCCCCATCTCCACGGCCAGCACCGCTGTCCGCGCGGGAGGCCGCCGCTCCCCCGCGGCCAGCACCGCCGTCCTCACGGACGGGCTCCACTCCCATGCGGCCAGCGCTACCCTCCTCGGCGAAGCCGTAGGCTCGGCCGTCGTCCGGCCTCGGGATGGGTGAGGGATCGCGGTCGCCGGTCGTCGCACTCGTGGTCTCGCGGGATGTTCCGCTGACGAAGGGCCGTGGCCCCCACGGGACGCTGCCTCCCTGGTCGCCGCTCCCCCGCTCCTCAACCTGTCCTGGAACGCCGGCGACGACGTGCCCCCATGCCCGGCGCGAGTCGGTGCGCTCACGACCGGGGCGGGGTCCGTTCCACGTGAAACCACCCGATCCGCCATGGGGTGATCCGTCGCCGCCCCGTCAGCAGCAGCGCCGCACAGGGATCGCGCCGTCGCGTCGTCTGCTCCGCTGCTACCGACCGATCCACGCAGGACAGGTGCCGCCCCGCCACCGGGGACCGTCTCGTGCTGGTCGACCGACGGCCCAGGTTCTGGTCCCGAAGGCTGCCACGACCGCTGCTCGGCCGGCGCGGGGCTCGCCTTGCCATGCGCGTCCACGGCATCCGGCACACGCCCCTGCTCGACGCTCTCTCTCGCGCGCGCTGCCTCGCGTGCCTTCTCCTCCCGGCGTCGCTTTCTACCGAACACGGGGAGCACCTCCCCGCACGGCCGTCACGACGTAGGTCGCCTCGACGCCCTCGATCGTCGGTGCACGGTGCACCGCCCCGTCGGTCAAACGCAGCTTGCGCATCACCGGCGCCGCTGCTGTCAGCTCGTCTGCGGCGCGCGAACCCTTGAGGGCGACGACACGTCCGCCCTCCCTCACGAGCGGGACGGTCCATCGGAACAGCTTGTCGAGGGACGCGACGGCCCGTGCTGTGACAGCGTCCGCCTCGACCGCACCATCGAGCTCCTGCGCGCGCGCCCGTCGGACCTCCACGTTCTGCAGACCCGTCGCCTGCACGACGTCCGCCAACCACGCGGTCCGCCGTTCCATCGGCTCCACCAGCACAACGCTCGCGCCCGGACGCATCGCGGCGACGACGATGCCCGGCAGTCCCGCCCCTGAGCCGACGTCGACGACGAGGCCGGACTCGGGGAGGAACGGGACGACGGCGGCGGAGTTGAGCAGGTGCCGCTCCCAGAGGCGCTCCACCTCGCGGGGCCCGATGAGACCTCGCAGCTCGCCTTCGTCGACGAGCATCCGGTGGAAGCGCTCGACCTGCGCCCATGCATCACCGAAGAACTCCGCCAGGCGCGGGTCGCCTTCCCACGGGTCTCGCGCCGGCGGGAGCTCGCTGGCAGAGGTCCTGTCCGGCTCGCTCACCACGCACCGACCCCCGGTTCGCCATCGGGCCGCAGCGGCGCGGCGCTCCTATCCACGGTCCTGCAGCCCCAGGCCGGGGCACGTGCCCTAACGGTACTAGGCGACTCCTGCAGGGCTCCGGCGCCTCGCGGGTCCTGTGGAGATCGGAGTCGCACCGGTCCGCCGGGCTAGCGAGGAGTCCTCCTCAGAGACTGATCCACGGCAACCTCGCACGGCCGTGCACGGGGCGAGCGTGCCGCCCCTCCTGTACTCGTCGCCGGGACCGTCACCGTCGGCCCGCGGCTGGCGCATCGCTGCTCCCCGGACCGCGAGACCGCCCCGTTGCGCCGCACCGCCAGCCCGTGCAGACGCTGGGCCGATTGCCTCGGGGTGGCGCCACCTCGGTTCCTCACCGCCGAGGCCCGCTCTGCGGCGACGTGCCCGCATGCGGCACCGCCGAAGTCGGTGGTGCCGATCCCCTGCCGATCCGAGACGTGTCCGCGCCTCTCGACGACTCGTCACCTCTCCCGGATGGCGCCGACCTCACGGCGGCGCGCCCGTCCCCTTGACGCCCCAGCAACCGGGCGGCCGGGCGCTTCCTCCTCCGCATCGGACCGACGTACCCCGTCGCTCGGCGCGCTTCACGACGTACGGCCTCGACGACTGAGGTACCCGTCTGCGTCCTCCGGGATCGATCTGGTCGGCAGGTCACGAGTCCCCACCGTCGCTCGCGACGCTGTGTCCCGTAGTACTTCGCTGCCCACCGCCGCACGCGCACCGATGGACTCCCACCGCAGCCCGCCGCTGTCACCCCCTCGCAGCACGCGATCCTTCGCGGCCCCTCCTGCACAGCGCTCTGCGCGCACATCCCGCCGACTCACCGCGCCCGAGCGCACGCACCTCGCTGCACAGCGTCGCGGCGCCCAGCACCCCGGCACGCCACACCCCAACCTCCCCGCGCCGCCACACCCAGCCCTCACCGCACCGCACCCCAGCACTGCTGCGTCCCGCTCGCGAGACACGACGGATGGGCGGCCCGTCGTCGTGCCGGCCGCACCCGGCGCGATCTCCTGCCGCCTCCGGACCGCAGGCATGAACGGGTCCGCGCGGAGCTCGGGCGATCGACTGCCCCTGGCCGCCGCCGGCTCTTCCACCGGTCGGACGCGCCGGTCGTCGGGCCCGGAGCAGCACCGCCGTAGGCCGGCGTGGTCCCGCGTCGACGCCGCGCGGCCACGTCGGGCGTTGGTGCTCCAGCTCCCGGTCATGGTGACGCGGCGATGCTCCCGTGCCAGCGCTGCGGGCACCAGAGGGCCGGGCGGGCACCGACCTCTGCTGGCACGGCCCGCACCGACCGGCCGCGTCGTGGCTGCGCCGAGGCAGCGCAGCGTGCCGCCCGTGCTCCCGACGCGCTGCGCTGCGGAGAGTCGTGGTCGTCGCGGGCCGCGCGGGTGCCGCACTCTCCCCCTCTGCAGGCGCGGCAAGAGCGTTTCACGTGGAACGCGGGCTCGACCACGGCGCCTCAGCCGCCACCGGCGGCGCGGAACCCGCCCGCCGCACCCCAGGACCCCGACGGAGGCGCCAGCCATCGGTGGCGCCGCAATCGTCGATCGAGGGCCGCAACTGCCCGAGCAGTACTGGTCCAGCCATGCCCTGCGGGCCGGCTTCCCGGGGCGTCAGGAGCCTCAGTCCTCCGACGGTCGTCCTCAGGATGCGTGACGAGCCGATCCTCGAGAAGCGCTCCGCACCCACGCCGGCACGCTCTCCGCCAGCCGTCGCCAGCACGACCGCCGGTCGCCCCACACGACGCGGTCGGACCTCCTGCTCCACTGCCTTCCTGGCGGAGCGCCGACGCACCTCCCCGGTTCCACGTGAAACTGTGAGCTGAGAACACACACGCCGGTCCGACACCTCTACGGCGTCACGCTCGCATTCCGTCCGGGCCTGCCGTGCGCGGGGGCGGCGCGTCATGAGGCCCAGGAAGACGGGGACACGAAGCCACGCGACCTGATGGGCAGCGCGTAGGGGCCTCTCCGGGCACTAGCGGTCGGTTCCACGTGAAACGGCGCGTCCATCTCGCAGGGCCGCCCTGTAGAGAGGCGTTGCGTGCGAGGACGTGGCTTCTTCGGCATCCCAAGGCCGGCGATCACGGAGCTGGCAGCGGAGCGGATGGCGATCTCCGCCGGACACGAAGCACGGCGCTGCTCGGCATTGGCCGACCTGATGGCCGGCCCACCAGACCATCGGGCGCCGGCCGACCGCGATCAGGCGACGTTGCTCCGCAGCACGACCTCCCCGCGGGTCGGCGTGCGCCCGACGCCGAAACCCCGCGGGCGCACATCGCCTGCAGCCCCCGGTGCGGCGGCTCAACCCGGTGGAGGCTGCGTTGGCTTGCCCAGGGCCCCGTCCTCCGTTCGCCTTCCGTGCAGATCCGAGCCCGCTGACGTGACCCGGTACAACACCAGGGCGGACGCAGAGGAACCGTGGGCGACTCCGGTCGGGTGCGACATCGGGACCATGCCGCTTCCTCAACGGCCGTCCGACGACTCCGAGCCCGCCGACGACTCCGTGACCCGAGAGCGGTAGCGTGCCGCTCCCCCGTCTGACGGCCGGTGACGGGGGCGGGTGCTCCCGACTCCCGCGCTTCAGGCGGTCGTTGCACATCACCGCGCCCCCTTCTGTCCAGGGGCGTCAGATCGTCGTCACCCGCCGAGCGCTGCCCGAGAACGCACCTCAGAAGCAGCTGCACCCGCAGCGCGCGAGCCCGTCGAGGCATCCGCCTCTCGCTCGCCCCCGCGGTATCCACCCGGGCACCGGCGACGGGATCGGAAGGATCGGAGCGACCAGAGGGGTCCCCGCGAAGGCTCGGTCCGCCGTTTCACGTGGAACGCCAGCGGTCCACCCGACGCGTACCGCCCAACCGCGCGCCGACCCTGCCACCTCACTCGGCCAATGACGGCATGTGTCACGACGCCCCGCCACGTCCCGCTGCGGATCTCGTCGTCCCACCGCCCAGCCGCCGCGCCATCCAACGTGCTCGACCGAAGGGAACACCACCGGCAGGGCGGGCGCTACTGGACGACGTCCTGCAGTCACCTGTCGAGAGAACCAGTGGAACGGACGACGCGGAGTGCGGCGTGCGGGACCGGTGCGTGCCAGGGCAAGCATGCAGGGAAGCAGGTAGGCAGGCGATGCCCTCGGGCACGCACGCTCGGCCTTCCACGTGCGCGCCCCGTTCCACGTGAAACGGCGTTCAGGGGCGAAGCCCCTCCCCACACACGGACAGGTGGCAGGCCGAACCCCGAACACCACGGCCGAGAGACAGAAGGGCGGGTGAGCCGATCGGCTCACCCGCCCTTCTCACGACTGACGTCCTCACGCGGGACGGACGACCACCCGACGCTGTGGCTCCACGCCCTCGGAGTCGCTCACGAGCCCGGCCTCGGCGACGGCATCGTGCACGACCTTGCGCTCGAACGGGTTCATCGGCTCCAGTCGCAGCGCCGAGTTCGAGGCGCGCACGCGCTCGATGGCGTCCTTCGCGACCGCGACCAGCTCGGCCCGCCGGGCGGCACGGTGACCGCCCACGTCCAGCATGAGCCGGCTCCGCTCCCCCGTGCGCGCCTGCACCGCGAGACGGGTCAGCTCCTGCAGGGCGTCCAGCACCTCGCCGTCGCGCCCGATCAGGCGACGCAGCGACGCCTCGTCGCCGTCCTCCGCCGCGACGATCTCGACGGCCGCGCGACCGTGGTCGATGTCGATCTCGATGTCGCCGTCGAGGTCCGTGATGTCCAGCAGCTCCTCGAGGTAGTCGGCGGCGATCTCGCCCTCCTCCTCGAGGCGCCGCACGAGGTCCGCGTCGACCGCCGTGTCCGGCTGTGTGCCCATCTCTCCTCCGTTCACCTGCCGCGTGCTCGCGGCGACGTCCGTGATGCTCGCGTCAGGCGGCGTCGGGGCCGTCGGTCGCCCCGCCGCCCGAACCCGCCGAGCCGCTGGGTCGGCCGGCACCCGAGGCCCGGGGCTTGCCGGCAGCCGACCCACCCTTCCCGGTCGAGGAGCCACCCTTGCCGCTCGGCGTGCCCCCGGTGGGTCGCGCCCCCCGGGCTTCGTGCCGGGCTGGGCCGGACGTGCCTTCGCGCGGTCCTTGCGCTTGGGCTGCTCGCGCTGCCCGCGCGGCTTCTCGTCGATCACGGCGACCGTGCCGGCGTCCTCCTCGATCGACACGCCACGGCGGGCCGCCTTCCGGGCCTTGCGCTCCTTGAGCGCGGCCTCCGCCTGCGACCCCGGGGCCGGCATCCGGCGGATCGTGTAGAACTGCTGGCCCATCGACCACAGGTTCGTCGTCGTCCAGTAGATGAGGACACCGATCGGGAAGTTCACGCCCGAGAACGCGAACACCAGCGGCAGGACGTACAGCAGGATCTTCTGCTGCTGCGCCATCGGCCCCTGCAGCGCGGCCGGCGGCATGTTCTTCATCGTCAGCTGACGCTGCGTCGTGAACGTCGTCACCGACATCGCGATGATCAGCAGCACCGTGACGATGCGGATGTTCCAGTTGCCGTCGGCCTGCATGAACGTGCCCGACAGCGGGGCGCCGAAGATGGTCGCCGCCTCCGCCTGTGCCGCCAGCTCCCGCGTCATCGGGCCGATGGAGTCGGCGCGCGGGTACGTCCCCTCCGCCAGGCGCGGCAGCTCGTAGAGCACGCGGAACAGGGCGAAGAAGATCGGCGACTGGAGCAGCAGCGGGAGGCAGGACGCGAACGGGTTGGTCCCGTGCTTCCGGTAGAGCTCCATCATCTCCCGGCTCATCGCCTCACGGGACGCCGGGTCGGTCTTGCCCTTGTACCTCTTCTGCAGCGCCTGCATCTCGGGCTGCACGAGCTGCAGGCCGCGGGACGCCTTGATCTGCTTGAAGAACAGCGGGATCAGCAGGATCCGGATGACGATCACGAGGCCGACGATGGACAGAGCCCATGCCGCACCTCCCGCGGGGTCGAGCCCGACCGCGGTCAGCAGGTTGTGGAACTGGACCATGATCCAGGCCACCGCGACCATGATCGGGAAGAGCAGGCCGTCCATCCAGTCCATCGGGAAGTGCTCCTCGAGAGCTCAGTGCGCGGACGTGACCGCGTCGAGATGATGGCGCGCATCGCGCGCCGGTGGAACGTCGTCGACACCGCCCGGGTTCCAGGGGTGGCAGCGCAGGAGACGTCGAGCCGCCAACCAGGTACCCCGCAGCGCGCCGTGCCGCTGCACCGCGGTCACCGCGTACGTGGAGCACGACGGGTAGAAGCGGCAGGTCGCGGGTGTGAGCGGCGACACGAGGTTCCGGTACAGCCAGAGCAGCCCCAGCAGCGCCCGTGCGGGCAGCCGACGCAGCTCGTGAGCAGCACCGCGGACGGTCATGGGACGACCTGGCCGACCGGGGTGGCACGCCTCAGCGCACGGTCGAGAGCCGCGTCGACGTCGGCCTGGAGACGCGCGAACGTCGCCTCGGCAGCCGCCGGCTGCGCCCGCACCACCACCCGCGTGCCCGCGGGGAGCGCGTCCAGACGCGCGCGGACGACCTCGCGCAGCCGCCGCCGCACGCGGTTGCGCACGACGGCGATCCCGACGGCCCGTGACACGACGAGACCGACCACGGGCGGGCCGGGGTCGGTCGTGGTCGTGACGTGCACGACGAGGGTCGGGCGTCCGCCGCGCGCACCGCGACGCACCGTCTGCTGGAAGTCGGCAGAGCGGCGCATCCGGTGCGCTGCGGGGAGCACCGGCGTGCGGGTCAGGCCGAGAGCTCGGCGCGCCCCTTGCGACGGCGCGCGGCGAGGATCGCGCGGCCGGCACGGGTCCGCATGCGCAGGCGGAAGCCGTGCGTCTTGGCCCGGCGCCGGTTGTTCGGCTGGAAGGTGCGCTTGGTCACGACGATCTCCACGTTCTCGGGGCGGCCGCGCACGCGCGACCAGGTCCAGGTGCTCGACTGCTCCTCAGGAGCACACGGGGAGCCGTGTGAGTGGCGTCAGGGCGCGCCGATGGAGCCGTCAAAGGCTGGACCACGTTACGCTCCGCGACGCCAGCCGGTCAAATGGGCTGAGCCGACCACGCGACCGGCCCCCCGGCCGGGTTGCACCGGACCGGCACCTGCTCGGCGCCCGCACGCCCCTCGGCCCCTTCTGCGTCCCGCGCCGCACCGTTAGCATCGGTCGACGTCGCACCCCGCGCCTCTCCGGCGCGCGAGGGACCGCCGGTCGGGCAGCCGGTGGCGACGGCGACGAACGGTCCACCGGGACGCGCCCGCGCGCCCGGTGCGGTCGCGCGCACCATCGCACCCCGTGCACGCACAGGTGTGGACAACTATGTGGACGACGGGCCCGCGTGCCAGACTCGCCGGACCGCGAGACCGATCATCGAGGTAGGAC